>NZ_JBFUMR010000044.1:0-28540 GCF_054049275.1 Nocardioides sp. P5_E3 | reverse complement strand
CCCCAGCCCCCGTCGCCGCAGCCGGGCGGCCGGCTGCGGGTGGAGCGCAGCGGCGGCTTCGCCGGCCGCACCGAGACCGCCGAGGTCGACCTCGGCCAGGTCGACGACCCCGGCCTCGGGCAGCTGGTGACGGAGGCGGTGCTGGCGTCCGCGACCTCGGACGGCCCGCCCCGGCCCGACATGTTCGTCTACACCTTCACCGTCGACGACGGTGACCCGGTCCGGGTGCCCGAGCACCTGCTGACGGCCAGCCAGGCCGAGCTGGCGCGGCGGATCCTGCGCCCCGACCCGGCGACGGGCTCGACCTCCGGCTGGGAGGCCTGACCCGTGGAGGTCACGGTCGTCGAGGGCGACATCACCACGCAGGACGTCGACGCCGTGGTCAATGCCGCCAACCGCCGGATGCGCGGCGGGGGCGGGGTCGACGGCGCGATCCACGCGGCCGGCGGTCCCGAGGTGCTCGAGGACTGCCGACGACGCTTCCCCGACGGACTCGCCACCGGGGCCGCCGGGTGGACCACCGCCGGCCGGATGCCGGCCCGGTGGGTGATCCACGTGGTCGGTCCGAATTGGACCGCCGGCGAGCGCGACCGGTCGCTGCTGGAGTCGTGCTACTCCGGAGCGCTCGCGGTGGCCGACGAGCTCGGCGCCCGCACGGTGGCGTTCCCCCTCGTCAGCGCAGGCATCTACGGCTGGCCCAAGGACGACGCGATCGCAGCGGCGATCGACACGCTGCAAGCGACGCCGACATCGGTGGAGGAGGCGCGGCTTGTGGCGTTCGGCCGGCGGGCCTTCGACGAGATCGCGGCAGCCCTCTCGAGCAGACCTCCCTCAGGGTGACGGCGGGGGACGGGAGCGTTCGCTAGGTTCACCGCATGCCGCGACTGAGGCGCACGTTCCCCGACCAGCCGGGCTGGACCCGCCGCCGGTCCGGCTCGGGCTTCACCTACCTCGACGAGCGCGGCAACCGCCTCGACGCGGACCAGGTGCAGCGCTGCAAGGACCTCGTCATCCCGCCGGCGTGGAAGGACGTGTGGATCACGCCCCACCCCAACGGCCACCTGCAGGCCGTCGGCACCGACGACGCCGGTCGCCGACAGTACCTGTACCACCCCCAGTGGCGCGCCAGCCGCGACGCGGCGAAGTTCGACCGGATCCTGGTGTTCGGCAAGGCGCTCTCCAAGGCGCGAGAGCGGGTGCTCGCCGACATCGGCGCCGAGGGCATGTCGCAGGAGCGCGCGTGCGCCGTCGCCGTACGCCTGCTCGACCTCGGCTACTTCCGGATCGGCAACGACGTCTACACCGACACCAACGGCTCCTTCGGCCTCACCACGATGCTCAAGGAGCACGTGTCGCGGCACCGGGGTGGGCTGCGCTTCTGCTTCACCGGCAAGTCCGGCGTCGAGCACTGCATCGACATCGACGACCCGGCGGCGGTCGGCGCACTCGACGTGATGCGCCGCCGACGCGGCGGCGGCGACGAGCTGCTGTCCTGGAAGGACGGCAGGACCTGGCGTGACCTGTCGTCCGCCGACGTCAACGACTACATCCGCGGCTGCTTCGGCATCGAGGCGACGGCGAAGGACTTCCGCACCTGGCACGCGACGGTGATCGCCGCGTCCGTGCTCGCCGAGACCGACGAGCCGGGGAGGACCAAGGCCTCCCGCAAGCGCGCGGTCTCCTCCGCCATGAAGGAGGTCTCGGAGTTCCTCGGCAACACGCCGACCCTGGCCCGCACGGCCTACGTCGACCCACGGGTCGTCGAGGCCTACGAGCGGGGCCGGACGATCAAGGTCCGCGGGAAGTACGACACCGATGACGCGCGACAGGCGGCACTCGAGCGCGCCGTGCTCAAGCTGCTGGCAGCCTGAGCGACCGGTCAGCTGTTGGCGACGACGTGGTCGATCGCGCCGGTGAGCTTCTCGACGTCGGCCGGGTCGATCGCGGGGTACATCGCGATCCGCAGCTGGTTGCGGCCGAGCTTGCGGTAGGGCTCGGTGTCGACGATGCCGTTGGCCCGCAGGGTGGCGGCGATCGCGGCGGCGTCGATCGAGTCGTCGAAGTCGATGGTGCCGATCACGAGCGACCGGTCGGCCGGCTCGGCGACGTACGGCGTCGTGTACGAGGTGCGCTCCGCCCAGCCGTAGAGCGCGTCCGAGCTGGCGGTCGTGCGCTCGACCATGCCCTTGAGCCCGCCCTGGCTGTTCATCCAGTCGAGCTGCTCGGCCATCAGGAAGAGGGTGGCCACCGACGGGGTGTTGTAGGTCTGGTTCTTCGAGGAGTTGTCGATCGCGGTCGGCAGGTCGAAGAAGGGCGGAATGTAGCGGTCGCTCGCCGCAATCTCCTCGGCACGCGCCAGCGCCCGCGGCGACATCAGGGCGATCCAGAGGCCGCCGTCGGAGGCGAAGGACTTCTGCGGGGCGAAGTAGTAGGCGTCGACCTGGTCGAGGTCGACGGGCAGGCCGCCGGCACCGGAGGTGGCGTCGACCAGCACGAGCGCGTCGTCGACCACGCCGGCGGGGCGGAGCACCGGCGCCATGACCGCGGTCGAGGTCTCGTTGTGCGCCCACGCGTAGGCATCGACGCCCTCCTCGGCGACGGCCTCGGGACGCGAGCCCGGATCGCTCGAGATGACGGTCGGGTCGGCCAGCCACGGCGCCTTCTTCGCCGACGTGGCGAACTTCGCGGAGAACTCGCCGAAGGTCAGGTGCTGGCTCTTCTCGCGGATGAGGCCGAAGCAGGCGATGTCCCAGAAGGCGGTCGCGCCGCCGTTGCCGAGCACCACCTCGTAGCCGTCGGGGAGGTCGAACAGCGCCGCAAGACCCTCACGGACCCGGCCGACCGTCTTCTTCACCGGGGCCTGCCGGTGGGACGTGCCCATCAGCGTCGAGCCGGTCGCGGCGAGCGCGTCGAGGTGGCTGGTCTGGATCTTTGACGGACCGGCGCCGAAGCGGCCGTCGGCGGGAAGAAGGTCCGCGGGGATCTTCAGCGTGTGGTCGGACTGGGCGTCGGTCATCGAATGGCCTCACGTGGGATGCGGAACGGTGGGTCCTGACGACGCTGTCAGCGGGTCCTATCCTGTCACCTGCTCGACCGCATCTCACATCGGGGGATTTCACGCGTGCCTGACCGCCCGTCCGTCGCTGCACCGCGCATCGAGCGACTCCCGATCACGCACCCCGACGCCCGACTCCTGGTCGAGGCCGTCCAGGAGGAGTACGTCGCCCGCTACGGCGGCCGCGACGAGTCGCCGGTCGACCCACGCGACTTCGAGGACCCGCTCGGGCAGTTCTTCGTCGGCTACCTCGACGGCGTCCCGGTGGCGACCGGCGCGTGGCGACGGTCGTCGGTCACCGCGCTCGGCGCCGACGTCACCGCGGAGGTCAAGCGGATGTACGTCGTCCCCGCGGCGCAGCGCCGCGGGGTGGCCCGCCGGATGCTCGCCCACCTCGAGGCGACGGCGGCGGACGCCGGCATCCAGGCGCTCGTCCTCGAGACCGGCATGAAGCAGCCGGAGGCCATCGAGCTCTACCTGTCGTCGGGCTACGAGCCGATCCCGGGCTTCGGCTACTACAGCGACTCCGACCTCAGCCGCTGCTTCGCCCGCCGCGTCTGACGTCGACGTAGCCTTGCCCGCGTGACCCGCGGACTGATGCTGAACGACGCCGACTGCGGCTTCTGCATGCGCACCGGCCGCTTGGTGCCGAGGCTCGGGGTCGACGTCGACAGCTCGACCGTCCAGGCCGCCGACCTCGAGGCGCTGGGCGTCGACCCGGTGCGCGCGGTCGTCGAGATGCCCTACGTCCATCCCGACGGCCGGGTCGACTACGGCCACCGCGCCTTCGCCTCGATCCTCCGCACCGGGCCGCTGCCCTGGCAGGTTGTCGGACGGCTGATCGAGTCCCGCCCGGTCGACCCGATCGCCCGGCGCACCTACGCCTGGGTGGCCGCCAACCGGCACCGCCTGCCCGGCGGAACGGCCGCCTGCGAACTACAGCAGTGATGTTCTGACGATCCCCTGACGGTGGCTCGTGGGGCCGCTTACGGTCCCTGTGCCACATGTGATCTCAGGGGAAGGTGGGACGACTCGATGCGAGCGTCACTGCGCGCTGCCGCACTCGTCGCGGGGATCTGCACCCTGCTCCTCGCACTGCTCGCCGGCAGCCTCACCGCCGCCTCGGCCGACGGGACCAGCAGCCGCCGCGGGACCGTCACGGCGTCGGCGCCGTTCCTCATGCCGATGGAGCCGTACGCCGGCTACCAGCCGCAGACGTCCTGCCGACGCACGCCCAAGCCGGGCGTGCTGATGCTGGCCGACTGGCTCGTCGCACGCGGCGGGGGATACGGCCCGATCAGCCGGTCGTGCGCGGGTTCGAGCCGCAGCGAGCACAAGGAGTCGCGGGCCTTCGACTGGCTCCTCGACGCGACCGATCCCGCCGACGCCGCGCTCGCCGCCGCCCTGCTCGACGAGGTCCTCGCCCCCGACGACACCGGCCAGCCGCACGCGCTCGCGCGCCGGATGGGGATCATGTACATCATCTGGAACGACCGGATGTGGGCGTCCTACGACGGGTTCGTCGAGAAGCGCTACCTGAGCTCCGGCTGCCGCAACCGTCGTACCTGCTCGCCGACGCTGCGGCACCGCGACCACCTGCACGTCTCGCTGACCCGGCAGGGCGCGAAGGGCATCACGTCCTGGTACTACGCCCAGGAGCCACCCGTCTGACTGTTCAGGCGTTCCAGCCCGCGTCCCATCCCTCGATCTCGTCGGCCGGGCGCGTGCTCGGGCCCGCGTAGACCGCGGACGGCCGGATCAGCCGCCCCGTGGTCTTCTGCTCGAGGATGTGTGCCGACCACCCGCCGGTGCGCGCGCAGGTGAACATCGAGGTGAACATGTGCGCCGGCACCTCGGCGAAGTCGAGGACGATCGCCGCCCAGAACTCGACGTTGGTCTCCAGGACGCGGTCGGGTCGACGCGAGCGCAGCTCCTCCAGCGCGGCCTTCTCCAGCGCCTCGGCGACCTCGTAGCGCGGGGCGTCGAGCTCGCGGGCCGTGCGCCGCAGCACGCGGGCCCGCGGGTCCTCGGCGCGGTAGACGCGGTGGCCGAAGCCCATCAGCCGCTCGCCGTTGTCGAGCAGCTCCTTGACGTACGACGACGCGTCGCCGTCGCGCTTCTCGACCTCCTCGATCATCCCGAGCACCCTCGACGGCGCGCCGCCGTGGAGGGGGCCCGACATCGCGCCGATGGCACCGGAGAACGCGGCCGCCACGTCGGCGCCGGTGGAGGTGATGACGCGGGCGGTGAAGGTGGAGGCGTTCATGCCGTGCTCGGCCGCGGACGACCAGTAGGCGTCGATCGCATGGGCGTGCTGGGGGTCCACCTCGCCGCGCCACCGGATCAGGAACCGCTCGGCGAGGGTCCGGCCCTGGTCTACCTCGGCCTGCGTGACGACCGGCTTGCCGAGGCCGCGCGCCGACTGGGCGGCGTAGGACAGCACCATGACGGCGACGCGCGACAGGTCGAGGCGCGCCTGCTCGTCGGAGATGTCGTAGGTCTGGCCCATGCCGAGCATCGGCGCGAGCATCGCGACCGCGGCCTGCACGTCGGCCCGGACGTCGCCGGTGTGGATCGAGATGTTGTAGGGCTCGGCCGGCGGGAGGCCGGGATTGTAGGAGCCGTCGACGAGCAGGCCCCAGACGTTCTCGAAGGGGACGCGGCCGACCAGCTCCTCGATGTCGACGCCGCGGTAGCGGAGGGCCGAGCCCTCCTTGTCGGGCTCGGCGATCTGCGTCTCGAACGCGACGACACCTTCGAGGCCGTGCTGGATCTCGGTCATGGCGGTCATTGTGCACCCGGCGCTCGTTCCTCGCGCCCCACTAGGGTCGTGACATGGACCTGTCCGGACTGCGTGAGGAGTACGGGCGAGGCGGGCTGGACCTGCCGGACCTGGCCGACGACCCGATCGAGATGTTCGAGGGCTGGCTCCGCCAGGCGGTCGAGGCCGGGGTGCACGAGCCCAACGCGATGGTGCTGTCCACGGCGACGCCCGAGGGTGGGCCGTCGAGCCGGATGGTGCTGCTCAAGGGCGTCGGGTCCGACGGCTTCGTCTTCTACACCAACCACGCGTCCCGCAAGGGCGCGGAGCTCGCCGCCAACCCGCGGTGCGCGCTGCTGTTCCCCTGGCACCCCCTCGAGCGGCAGGTCCGCATCGAGGGTGCCGCATCGGTGATCCCCGACGACGAGGTCGAGGCCTACTTCCGCTCCCGCCCGCGCGGCGCCCAGCTGGGGGCATGGGCCTCGGACCAGTCGCGGCCCGTCGCCTCGCGGTCCGCGCTGGCGGCGTCGTACGCCCGGGTGCAGGAGCGGTTCGGCGACGACGGCCCGGTGCCGGTGCCGCCGGAGTGGGGCGGCTACCGGGTGCGCCCGGAGGTCGTGGAGTTCTGGCAGGGACGCCCGAGCCGGATGCACGACCGGCTGGTCTACCGCCGCCACGACGACGGCTGGACCACGGAGCGACTCGCTCCCTGAGCCGCGACGGGCCGGGGAGCCGCGTGGAAAGCCCGGCAGATCTCGGCGGAACACCGCCCGTTTCTCGCGTGTGGACAGCGGCTCGGGGGTCTAGGTTTCTGAGTCATGCAGGGTGCGCCGAGCAGGTTGCAGGTGCGGCTGGCCGCCGACGCCGCCAGCGTCCCCGCCGCGCGCCGGTTCGTGGCGGACGGCCTGACCGCGTGGGGCGAGGCCCGGCTGGTCGACGCCGCCGAGCTGGTGGCGAGCGAGCTGTCGAGCAACGCGGCGCTGCACGCGAGCGCGGAGTTCATGCACGTGACGCTCGAGCGGTCCGGCGCCGCCGCCACCGGCGTACGCGTCGCGGTCGAGGACGACGGGCCCGTGGGGGTCGAGGCCGTGCTGCCGCGGGCACTCGCCGGCGACGACCTCGACTGGGACGAGCTCGACGCGACGGGCCGTGGGCTGACCATCGTCGCCATGCTGGCCGGACGCTGGGGCGTCGACGAGACCACGCGCGGCAAGCGGGTGTGGGCCGACCTGGACGGCGGAGCGGCGCACGCCGCGCTCGACCCGGAGCGCGCCGAGCCGGACGCCGGACCCGTGGACGGCGACCTGCCGCCCGGCTGGGCGCTCGTCCGCCTCGTGGAGTGCCCGGTCGCGCTGAGCCTGCGGCAGGACAGCCACCTCGACGAGCTGGTCCGCGAGCTGCAGCTGCTGGGGGCAGACGAGCACAACAGCGAGTCGGCCGCCATCGCCGAGGAGATCCGGGGGCTCCTGGTCTCGCCGACCCACGCCCGGCTCACGGGTCGCCGGGCCGCCGAGCAGGCACGGGACGACCACCTCGAGTTCGTCGACGTCGAGATGGCCATGCCCCGCGAGTTCGGGGTGCTGGTCGAGCAGCTGCAACGGGCCGTCGCCCGGGCCGACCGGCTGTGCGAGGAGGGCCGGTTGCTGACGCTGGCGTCCCCGGCCGAGCTGCGCGCGCTGCGGGCCTGGATGACCCACGAGGTGCTCGGGCAGACGAGCAGGGGAGCGGCGCCGATGTCCTGGCCGGCGTGGCTCGCCGCCACGCCGGCGGCCTGAGGGTCGCCTCAGGCAGCGCGCCGCCGCGGCAGGCCCAGCGCGAGCGCGGCGATCACCACTCCGGCCCCGGCCGTCGCGAGCCAGGTGGGGAGGGCGGTGGGGATGCCGAGGAACGTCGTGATCCCGAGGATGCGCGCCATGCCCCACGGGAGCAGCGCGAGCTGGTCGTTCCAGACGGTCAGCGAGTCCTCGAGGCCGACCGCCGCGAGCAGGACCCCCAGCGCGAGCATCACGGCACCGACGGTGCCGGCCGCCGTCGCGGCGGCCCGGCGACCCACGGACCGGGCGGCCAGCGACCACACCAGGGCGGCGAGGACCCAGCCGGCCAGGACGACCGCCACCACGACGTACGCCGTCCGCACGAGGGGCTCGGTCCAGAAGACGAACCAGTAGCCACCCGGGCCACGCCAGGCCAGGACCGCGAGCAGCAGCAGCGACCGGAGGACCACCGCGCCGCCGACCGCGGTCGCGACGTGCCACGACCGGGTGCGCCACGTCGCGACGGCGACGACCGTGGCGAGCACGCCCCAGCCGAGGCCGACGGCGAGCAGGTGGCTCGGCGCCAGGAACCACGTCAGCACCAGTCGGCTCCACGCCACCGCTGCCACCGGCAGCGCCACCACCAGCCACCGCGACACCGGGCCGGGGTCGCGCCACGGCGTGACCGCGGTGCGGACGAGGGTGCGGCCGGTGCGGGTCAGGCCGAGGCCGAGCAGCAGGGCCACCAGGCCGGCGCGGGCGAGCCACGCCATCGGGAGGTCGCGGGCCGCGCGCTCCTCGCCGATCCGGGCTGCGGTGAGGTTGTAGGCCGGCAGTGCCAGGTCGTCGCCGTACGTCTCCTCGTGCTGCGCTGCGGCGGCGTCGAACCGCTGACGGGCGGTCTCCCAGACCTGGCGGCCCTCGCCGGTGTCGAGCCACTGCGCGTGGCGCAGCACCATCTCGCGGTAGGCGCCGAGGAGGGCGTGCAGGTCGACCTGGTAGTCGAGCGAGGCGAGCAGCTGCTCGCGCAGCGCTGGGTCGCGGTAGGTCGTCGCGTCGGTGCCGTCGACGAGGTCGCGCATGGTCATGGCCACGTCGATCGCGTGCTGCCCGTCGTCGATCGCCTCCGTCACCCCCTCCACGGTGGCGTTCTCGGGGGAGGAGTCGCGGGTGACGGCGTAGAGGACGTCGAGGACCGCGCTGTCGCCGGTGAGGATGTCCCACTCGAACAGCAGCATCTGCGGCGGCGGCTCGAGGCCCAGGGCGAAGGCGCGCACCTCGGCGAACTGCGGGACGTACTGCCCGTGGGTGACCGCCTCGCGCGAGAGGGCGAGGGCCTCGGTGACCTTCGCGACCGTGTCGGGGTCGGTGGAGAGCCAGCGCCGCACCCAGTCGGAGGTGAGCTCGGCGGGGTCGGCGTCCGGGTCCCGCGCCAGCCGGCCGGCGACCTCGGTGTTGAGGTCGTAGAGCTGCCAGAAGCCGGTCGTCAGCAGCAGCGACCTCGGCCCGGCGCGCCACGGACCGCCGTCCTGGGTCCACGTCCAGACCCCCTCAACGTGCGGGTTGGCTGCGAGGAAGCGGCGGAGTGCGAGCTGGTGGAGCACGCCGAGGTCGTTGGGGACCGTCCCGAACGACTCGAACTCGCGTCGGCTCTGCATCTCGACGATGCGCCGCTGGGTGCCCTGCTCGAGCGTCTCGTTGAGCGGGAGCCAGGAGTAGAAGTCGCCGAGGCTGTACTTCGTCGACACCACCAGCCGCGGGGAGTCGACGCCCGCGAGCACCTCGTCGTACGACTCGGGGTTGGTGTGCATGTCACCCACCGCACCGACGCCGACGCTCCAGGTCCGGAAGACGACGTCCTTGCCGGCGCGCTCCGCCTGACCGGTGAAGGCGTCGAGCATCGCCCGGACGGCGGGCGCCGTGGTCACCGTGATCTCGGAGAAGTAGTCGATGCCGGGCGTGTTGTAGATCGACCCGCCCTCGCCGATGCGGAGCACGACACCGGACAGCTGCGGGAGCTCCTCGTACAGCTCGTCGAGCGCCGCCTCGTAGACGTCCCACAGCCCGGGGTCGGTCGGGTCGAGGTCGAACCGTTCGGTGAGGTGGCGCTCGAGCGGGGTGCTGAGCACGAGCATGTCGGTGCGGAGGTAGACGTCGAGGCCCAGCTCGTCGAGCTCGGCCCAGAGCGGGCCGAACGCGTCCCGCACCGCTTCTGCCCGGGCGATGTACTCCGGGTCGTCGGCGTAGACCTCCGGCACCTCGGCGAAGGTGACGTACTCCAGGAAGCCGGGCACGGTGACGGCGTTGTAGCCCTGCGCCAGCACGTGCTCGGCGAAGTCGCGGAGGTCCTCGCGGGCGTCGGCGAGGGCCGCCTCGTCGATCCATGGCGCCTCGGGCAGCAGGACGTCCTCGAACGCGCGCGAGTAGTGGGAGTAGTCGGTGCCGCCGCGCCACTGCTCGGGGTCGGGGTCGACCCCCGCCGCGCCGAGGTCGACCAWCCGGAACGGCAACCGGGAGGTCACCGTCTCGCCGAGCCGCTCGGTGAGCGGCCGGTGGGCCCACGCGGCCTGGGCGAGGTCGTAGACGCCCCGGACCGCCCCGGTCTCGGACGCCGCACGGATCCGAAGCTGGTCGGCGGTGCCCGTCAGGCGGTAGGAGTCGTCGTCATCATCGCCGTCGCCGAAGCGGACCCGCAGGGTCGCCGTCCCCTCGCCGTCGGCGGTCGCGTCGCGCAGCTCGGCCCGCGCGGCGTCGAGGCGTACGCCGTCGGGTGCCGTGACGCGCACGCGCGGGGGAGCGACGGACTCCCGCGGCGGTGCCGCGCGCAGCACCTCGGGTGGCACCTCCTTGGGCTCGACCCGGATGCCCAGCGCGCTCGAGATGCCGTACGCCGTCGCCGCGCCCAGTGCGCCGAGCACGAGGAGGGTGAGGATGACCTGGAGCCCCCGCTTCATCACGAGCGCACTCTAGTGAGGGGCGCGTCCGGCCGGGGCGAAAAAAGGAGTTGGTGAGTGAGCACTCACTCACTTACAGTGGAGGGCGTGCCACCTCGTGCCAAGCCCCTCTCGCCCGACGACCGCCGCGCAGCCCTCGTCGACGCCACCGTCCCGCTGCTGCTCGAGCACGGGCGCACCGTGACCACCCGGCAGATCGCCGACGCCGCCGGCATCGCCGAGGGGACGATCTTCCGGGTGTTCGACTCCAAGGACGACCTGGTCCTGGCGGCCCTCGAGCACGCGCTCGACCTCGACCCGTTCATCGCCCAGCTTGAGCAGGTCGATCCTGACCAGGAGCTCGGTGCCATGCTGCTGGAGGTCGTCGAGCTCTTCCAGCGGCGCTTCTCCCGGGTGTTCCAGCTGATGAGCCGGATGGGCATGGTCGGACCGCCCAAGGCACACCGGCACATGGAGGCCGAGCGCGAGCGGGTGGCCGTGATCCTCGAGGGTCTCGCCGAGCGGCACCGCGACTCCCTGCGGGTGCCGCCGAGCCAGCTGATGCACATGGTCAGGCTGCTGACCTTCTCCGGAACCCATCCCCACATCTCCGACGGCAACCCGCTGTCCGCCGAGGAGATCGTCGACACCGTGCTCAACGGCGTGCTCAAGCCCCGGCAGAACAAGGACTCCTGATGCTGCTCCGACTCGTCCGTACCTATCTCAGGCCGTACGCCGCCCCGCTGGCCGCCGTCGTCGCGCTCCAGTTCGTCGGCACGATGGCCGCGCTCGCCCTGCCCAGCCTCAACGCCGACATCATCGACAACGGCGTCGTCACCGGTGACACGGGCTACATCGTGCGCCACGGCGGGCTGATGCTCGCGGTCTCGCTGGTGCAGGTCGTCTGCTCCATCGCCGCGGTGTGGTTCTCCGCCCGCAACGCGATGGGCTTCGGCCGCGACCTCCGGGCCGCCATCTTCCGCCGCGTCGGCTCCTTCTCGACCCGCGAGGTGCAGCACTTCGGCGCCCCGTCGCTGATCACCCGCGAGACCAACGACGTGCAGCAGGTGCAGATGCTCGTGCTGATGGGCGGCACGCTCATGGTGGCCGCCCCGATCATGATGGTCGGCGGCATCATCATGGCCGCGCGCGAGGACATCGGCCTGTCCTGGCTGGTCCTCGCCGTGGTGCCGGTCCTCGGCATCTCCATCGGTCTCATCATTCGCCAGATGGTGCCGAGCTTCCGGCTGATGCAGGAGCGCATCGACGAGGTCAACCGGCTGCTGCGCGAGCAGATCACCGGCGTCCGCGTCGTGCGGGCGTTCGTCCGCGAGGAGCACGAGACCACCCGGTTCGCCGACGCCAACGCGCAGCTGACCGAGGTCGCGATCCGCGCCGGCCGCTGGCAGGCCGCGATGTTCCCGACGGTGATGGTCGTGGCCAACGTCGCGACTGTCGGGGTGCTGTGGTTCGGCGGGCACCGCGTCGAGGCCGGCCACATGGAGGTCGGGGCGCTCACCGCCTACATCTCCTACCTGATGCAGATCGTCATGTCGGTGATGATGGCGATGTTCATGCTGATGATGGTCCCGCGCGCCGCGGTGTGCGCCGACCGGATCACCGACGTGCTCGACACCGATTCGTCGGTGGTCCCGCCGGCCGACGCCGTCACCGAGCTGCCCGAGCGCCTCGCCCTCGACCTCGACGCGGTCACCTTCGCCTACCCAGGCGCCGACGAGCCGGTGCTGCGCGAGGTCACGATGACGGCCCGGCCCGGGGAGACGATGGCGATCGTCGGGTCGACCGGCGCCGGCAAGTCGACGCTCGTCAACCTCGTCCCGCGCCTCTTCGACGCGACCGGGGGAGCCGTGCGCGTCGGCGGGGTCGACGTACGCGACATCGATCCCGAGACGCTGTGGTCCCGGCTCGGCCTGGTGCCGCAGAAGGCCTTCCTCTTCCGCGGGACCATCGCCGACAACCTGCGCTACGGCAAGCCCGACGCGACCGAGGAGGAGATGTGGGCGGCGCTCGAGATCTCCCAGGCGAAGGAGTTCGTCGAGGCGATGCCCGACGGGCTCGAGTCCGAGGTGGCCCAGGGCGGGACCAGCCTCAGCGGCGGGCAGCGCCAGCGCATGGCGATCGCGCGTGCGGTGATCCGCCGCCCGGAGATCTACCTGTTCGACGACTCCTTCTCGGCGCTCGACCTCACCACCGACGCCCGGCTGCGGGCGGCGCTGAGGCCGGTGACGCGGGAGTCGACGGTGGTGATCGTGGCCCAACGCGTCGCGACCATCCGCCATGCCGACCGGATCGTGGTGATGGAGGACGGCGCCGTCGTCGGCAGCGGCACCCATGACGAGCTGCTCGAGACCTGCACGACCTACCGGGAGATCGTCGAGTCCCAGCTGACCGCCGAGGAGGTGGCATGAGCACGAAGGAAGCGCCCGCCAAGGACGGGCAGCTGAAGGAGACCGAGCGCGTCCAGTCCGGACCGGGCGGTCCCGGCCGCGGCCCGATGGGCGGCGGCATGATCGGGCAGAAGGCGGACACGTTCTGGCCCTCGCTCAAGCGCCTGCTGTCCCGGCTGCACCCCGAGCGCCACAAGGCGTACGCCGTGCTGGTGCTGACGGTGCTCAGCGTCATCGCCACCGCGATCGGCCCGTGGATCCTCGGCCGGGCGACCGACCTGATCTTCGCGGGGCTGATCGGCAGGGACGTGCTCGCGACCGGGGCGACGCAGGAGCAGGCCATCGAGGCGCTGCGCGCCCGGGGCGAGGACAACCAGGCCGACATGCTCGCCTCGATGGACCTCACCGACGGCGTCGACTTCTCGGCCGTCGCCGACGTGCTGCTGGTCGTCCTCGCCGTGTACGTCGCCGCGTCGCTGCTGTCGTTCCTCGGCGGCTACCTCCTCAACGACGTCGTGCAGGGCACCGTGCTGCGGATGCGCGCCGAGGTCGAGGACAAGGTCCACCGGCTGCCGCTGGGCTACTTCGACAAGCAGCCGCGCGGCGAGCTGCTCAGCCGCGTCACCAACGACATCGACAACGTCAGCCAGACGCTGCAGCAGACGATGAGCCAGATGCTCAACTCGGTGCTCACGGTCTTCGCGGTGCTGGCGATGATGTTCTGGATCTCGCCGCTGCTGGCGGCGGTCGCGCTGGTCTCGGTGCCGATCGCGATGTTCATCACCGGTGCGGTGATGAAGCGCTCGCAGGGGATGTTCATCCAGCAGTGGCGGCGCACCGGCACGCTCAACGCCCACATCGAGGAGACCTTCTCCGGGCACGCGATCGTCAAGGTCTTCGGTCGTCAGCACGAGGCCGAGCGGGTGTTCGCCGAGCAGAACGACGACCTCTACGAGGCGTCGTACGGCGCCCAGTTCGTCAGCGGCCTGATCATGCCGATCATGATGTTCGTCGGAAACCTGAACTACGTCGTCATCGCCGTCCTCGGCGGCCTCCGCGTCGCCAGCGGGACGATGTCGCTCGGTGACGTGCAGGCGTTCATCCAGTACTCGCGCCAGTTCACCCAGCCGCTGACGCAGGTGGCATCGATGCTCAACCTGCTGCAGTCGGGCGTCGCATCCGCGGAGCGGGTCTTCGAGCTGCTCGACGCCGACGAGGAGTCGGCCGACGCGACCGGTCGTCCGGCCTCGGCCGCGGACGCGCGGGGCGAGGTGCGCTTCGAGGACGTGTCGTTCTCCTACGACCCGGAGCGGCCGCTCATCGAGCACCTGTCGCTCGTGGCCGAGCCCGGCCACACGGTCGCGATCGTCGGCCCGACTGGTGCCGGCAAGACGACGATGGTCAACCTGGTGATGCGCTTCTACGACCCCCAGTCGGGCCGCATCCTCATCGACGGCGTCGACATCACCTCGATCCCGCGCGGCGTCCTGCGCGGCCGGATCGGGATGGTGCTCCAGGACACCTGGCTCTTCGCCGGCACGATCCGCGACAACATCGCCTACGGCCGCCCCGACGCCAGCGAGGAGCAGATCCTCGAGGCCGCGAGGGCCACCTTCGTCGACCGCTTCGTCCACTCGCTGCCCGACGGCTACGACACCGTCATCGACGAGGACGGCTCGAACCTGTCGGCGGGCGAGCGGCAGCTGGTGACGATCGCGCGGGCCTTCCTGTCCGACCCGGCGCTGCTGATCCTCGACGAGGCCACCTCGTCGGTCGACACCCGCACCGAGCTGCTGCTCCAGCAGGCGATGGCGGCGCTGCGCTCGGACCGGACGTCGTTCGTGATCGCGCACCGTCTCTCCACGATCCGCGACGCCGACCTGATCCTCGTCATGGAGGACGGCTCGATCGTCGAGCAGGGCTCGCACGAGCAGCTGCTCGAGGTGGACGGCGCCTACGCCCGGCTCTACCGCTCGCAGTTCGAGGCGGCCGTCGAGGACGTCGTCGTCTGAGGTCCGCCCGGTTAATCCATTGAGCGCCCCCGCGCTCCGACGTACGGTTGGGGCACACAGAAGGGAGGTGATCCGAAGAATGAGTTCTTTTCGGATGAGTGAGGTGGCTGCCCGCTAAGGCAGCCCGGTCCGCCGACAGCTGCCGGCGAATCCATCGCAGCCACCCGACCCGCAGGCTCCCGGTGTTCATCCCCCGGGGCCCCTCCCAGAGGGGCAGCAGGCCTGCGGGTCGCTGCATTTCCCGGCTCCCCGAGCCCGAGGTGATCCAGGTCTCGTCGCCGTCGGATGGTGGAACAAACCCGCCGCGCGTATGGTTGTGGAGAGCAACTATTGCTGATCACAACCGAACGAAGGACTGCAGTGACCCAGGCTCCCCCCGTGACCGCCGAGCAGGCCGGCGAGATGACGCACCGTCAGGTGCTCGAGGCCCTCAGCGGCCTCCTCCTCGCGATGTTCGTAGCGATGCTGTCCAGCACGATCGTCAGCAACGCGCTGCCGACCATCGTCGACGACCTCGAGGGCAGCCAGACCGGCTACACCTGGGTCGTCGTCGCCACCATGCTCGCGATGACTGCGACCACCCCGATCTGGGGCAAGTTCGCCGACCTGTTCGACAAGAAGCTGCTCGTGCAGACGGCCCTGATCATCTTCTCGGTCGGCTCGCTCATCGCCGGCTTCGCCCCGTCGATGGAGGTGCTGATCGGCGCCCGCGTCGTGCAGGGCCTCGGCGTCGGCGGCCTGACGGCGCTCGTCCAGGTCGTCATCGCCACGATGGTCTCCCCGCGCGAGCGCGGTCGCTACAGCGGCTACATCGGCGCCGTCTTCGCGCTCGCCACGGTCAGCGGACCGCTCGTCGGTGGCGTCCTCGTGGACACCGTCGGCTGGCGCTGGTGCTTCTTCGCCGGTCTCCCGGTCGCGGCCCTCGCCTTCGTCGTGCTGCAGAAGACGCTGCGCCTCCCGGTCGTGAAGCGTGACGACGTCTCGATCGACTACCTCGGCGCCTTCCTGCTCGTCGGCGGCGTCTCGATCCTGCTGATCTGGGTCTCGCTCGGCGGCCAGAACTTCGAGTGGCTCTCCTGGACCAGCGCGCTGCTCGTCGTCGGCGCCGTCGCCGTCGTCGGTGCGGCCATCCACGTCGAGGCCAACGTCGCCAAGGACCCGGTCATCCCGCTGCGCCTGTTCAAGGACCGCACCCTCACCCTCGCCACCGTCGCCTCGGTGCTCATCGGCGTCGCGATGTTCGGCTCGACGGTCTACCTGAGCCTCTACTTCCAGCGCGCCAAGGACATGAGCCCCACCGAGGCCGGCCTGATGTCGATCTGCATGGTCGGCGGCCTCCTCGTCTCGAGCATCCTGAGCGGCCGGATCATCTCAGCCACAGGCGTGTGGAAGCGCTGGCTCGTCGGGGGCATGGTCGCCGTCATCGCCGGCATCGGCCTGCTCGCCACCATCGACGCCTCCACCCCGCTGTGGCGCACCGGCCTCTTCATGGCGGTCCTCGGCCTGGGCCTCGGCGCCACGATGCAGAACCTCGTGCTCGCCGTGCAGAACACCATCGCCCTCTCCGACATGGGCGCGGGCTCCTCGGTGATCGCGTTCTTCCGCTCCCTCGGTGGCTCCATCGGCATCGCCGCACTGGGCGCCGTGCTGGCCCACCAGGTCGCCGACGCGGTCCAGTCCGGCCTGACGAAGCTGCTCATGGTCCACCCGGAGTACGCCTCGGCCGTCTCCCACGACACCGGCAGCATCCCGGACGTGTCCACCCTGCCGGCGCCGGTCCGGGCGATCTTCGAGAGCGCCTTCGGCGACGCGACCGGTCACATCTTCCTGGTGGCCCTGCCGTTCGCGGTGGGCGCGCTGATCGCCGTCCTCTTCATCAAGGAGGTGCCCCTGCGCACGTCGGTGAAGCGCGAGGACGAGCTCGTGGCGGAGGCCGCGCAGGCATGATCTCCTCCGTGACCACCACGAGGTACGACGACCTGCGCCGCATCGAGGCCGAGGTCGGGACGCTGATCCGCCGCGTCAAGCGGGTCATGGGGGAGCGGGCCCGCGAGGTCCACCCCGACCTGCACCCGATGACGTACTTCATCCTCACCCACCTGGCGCAGCACGGCCCGCTGCGCGCGGCCGACCTGTCCGACGCCTTCGGCATGGACAAGGGCGGCGTCAGCCGGCAGGTGCAGACGCTGGTCGACCTCGGTCTCGTCGAGCGCCAGCCGGCCGCCGAGGACCGTCGCGCCATCCTGCTGGACGCCAGCGACGAAGGTCGCCAGCGACTGGAGGCGATGACCCTCAACCGCAGCAACAGGTTCGACGAGCGGCTGTCTGCCTGGAGCGACGAGGAGCTCGCCGGGTTCAGCGACCAGCTGTCGGCGTACAACCGCGCCCTCAGCGACGACTGACCGACCGACAGACCACCGCCTCCGCCGCCGACGTCATGCGGACCCGCACCCATGGGTGCCGATCCGCATGACGCAGCGACGGGGGCGGCGTCGTTCCCAGGCTTGCGTCAGCGCAGCCAGGCGGCGGTGTCGCCGGGCAGCCTGCCGCCGTCGACCGGGCCGCTGGCCAGCAGCAGCTCGGCCGCGGGGAGCTCGACGTCGGCCCCGCCGCAGTTGAGCACGACCGTGAGAGGACCGCGCCGGAACGCCAGCACGTCGGTGCCGAGGTCGAGCAGCTCGACCTCCTCGCCGGCGGTCCAGGCGAACTCGCGCCGGGTCGCGAGCGCGGCGCGGTAGAACTCGAGCGTCGAGCCCTCGGCGCCGGTCTGGGCGTCGACGGTGAGCGAGGCCCAGCCGGCCGGCTGCGGGATCCACGGCTGGCCGTCGCCGGGTCCGAAGGCGTACGGCGCCTCGCCGCCGCCCCACGGGATCGGGACGCGGCAGCCGTCGCGGCCGACCTCGCCGGTGCGGAGGTACGACGGGTCCTGCCGGTCCTCCGGGGCGACGTCGACCTGCTCGAGGCCGAGCTCCTCGCCCTGGTAGAGGTAGCTGGAGCCGGGGAGTGCGAGCATCGCCAGCGTCGCGGCGCGGCCGCGGGCGAGGCCCTTCGCGCCGCCGCCGTAGCGGGTCACGTGACGTACGACGTCGTGGTTGCTGAGCACCCAGGTCGGCGAGGCGCCGACCGGCTCGACCGCGGCGAGGGTGTCGGTGATGACCGTCGCGAAGGACTCGGCCGACCAGTCGGCGAGCAGCCAGGCGAAGTTGAACGCCTGGTCGAGCTCGTCGGGTCGCACGAAGGCGGCCATCGACTCGGGCGTCTGGGTCCAGGCCTCGGCCACGGCCATCCGGTCCGGGCCGGCCTCGTCGAGGACGCGGTGCCAGGCGCGGTAGACGTCGTGGACCTCCGGCTGGTCCCACATGGGCTCGTCCTTGATGTCGCGCGAGACCATCGAGTGGTCGGTGTTGACCTGGCCGGAGCTGGCCCGGCCGCCCTCGGCGACCACCTGGTCGCGGAGGCTGGCCTCCTTGAACAGGCCGTGCGCCACGTCGACGCGGAAGCCGTCGACGCCGCGGTCGAGCCAGAAGCGCAGGACGTCCTCGAACATCGCCGGCACCTCGGGGTTGCGCCAGTCGAGGTCGGGCTGCGTGGAGTCGAAGAGGTGGAGGTACCACTGGCCGTCGTCGACCTGCGTCCAGGCCGGGCCGCCGAAGACCGACTCCCAGTTGTTGGGCGGGGTGCCGTCCTTCTTCCCCTCAGGGCTGTCGCGGAAGAGATAGCGGCCGCGCTCGGGGCTGCCGGGACCGGCGGCGAGGGCCGCCTGGAACCACTCGTGCTGGTCGGACGTGTGGTTGGGCACCAGGTCGACCACGACGCGCAGGCCGAGCTCGTGGGCGCGCGCGACCAGGTCGTCGGCGTCGGAGAGCGAGCCGAAGAGCGGGTCGACGTCGCGGTAGTCGGCGACGTCGTAGCCGTGGTCGTGCTGCGGCGAGGTGTAGAACGGCGTGATCCACAGGGCGTCGACGCCGAGGTCGGCGAGGTGCGGGAGGCGCGAGGTGATGCCCGGCAGGTCGCCGATGCCGTCGCCGTCACTGTCGGCGAAGCTCCGGACGTAGACCTGGTAGATCACCGCGTTGCGCCACCAGTAGGTCTTTGGATCGTTCAAATCAACCATGGTCCCATCCTCTCAAACGGCCGACGGGGCCGGTCAATCCGAGGACGAGGCCCGTCCGCCGAACATCGCCGGGTCGACGGCGATCCAGGTGTGCTCGGCACTGGCCACGACGCGGCCGTCGGCGTCGTACAGCGTCGAGGCGGTGAACGTCTTGCGACCGTCCCGGCCGCGGCCCTCGCCGACCACGACGTGGGGCTCGCCGATGACCGGCAGGTCGTCGATGCGCGCGGTCATCCGCCCGAGCACCATGAGCCGCTCCGTCAGGTCGCCGGCCCAGCCGCCGATGCAGTCGAGCGCCGCCCAGGTGACGGCGACCGACGCGCGGGGGTGCTCGTCGACGTAGGTGTGCCAGTCCTCGTGGAGGCTCGGGTGCGGCGTCCAGGGGGCTGCGACGCGATGGCCGTCGGGGCCCTCGCCGACCGGGCCGGGGAAGATCCGCAGCCCGTCGGCCTCCTCGCGCGCCGTGCCGCACGCGAAGCAGGTGGGGAAGGGGTGGAACGTGTGGCCCGGGTACGACGACGAGGCGGCCGCGGCGGCGTCCGGGTCGACCGGCYCCACCTCGGCGAGCACCCGGTCGACGCGGTGCGCCGTGGCGATCGGGGCGCCGCCGAACGACGCGGTCGTGACGCCGGCCTCGGCGGTGACGTCGAGCGGGGTGTCGAGGGGCGGCGGCTGGCGCAGCGACACCTCGATCGGGGGCCAGCTGCCGCAGTGGTCGTCCGGCGCGTCGGCGTCGTCGAGGGCGGCCAGTGCGCCCGCGGTCCAGCCACCGTTGCCGGAGTCGGGAGGTCCGCAGAAGCGTCGGGGCACGATGAGCTCGGTCACCGGTTCACTGTGCCACGACGTGCATGCGGCTCGCAGTTGCCGGATGGGACACAATGACCACCGTGAGTGACCTGATCGACACCACCGAGATGTACCTCCGCACGATCTACGAGCTCGTGGAGGAGGGCATCGTGCCGCTGCGTGCCCGCATCGCCGAGCGGCTGCACCAGTCGGGCCCGACGGTGTCGCAGACCGTGGCCCGGATGGAGCGTGACGGGCTGCTCACCGTGCAGGGCGACCGCCACCTCGAGCTCACCGACGAGGGCCAGCTCCTGGCCACCCGCGTGATGCGCAAGCACCGGCTCGCCGAGCGGCTGCTGACCGACGTCATCGGCCTCGACTGGGAGCTCGTCCACGCCGAGGCGTGCCGCTGGGAGCACGTGATGTCGGAGACCGTCGAGCGCCGGCTCCTCGAGCTGCTCGACCACCCGACCGAGTCGCCCTACGGCAACCCGATCCCGGGGCTCGACGAGCTGGGCGACGTCGGCGGCGAGGACTTCATGGACAACGTCGAGCCGCTCTCGGGCGCCGCGGGGCCTGCGGACCAGCGAGTCCACGTCAAGCGGATCTCCGAGGAGATGCAGAAGGACGAGGAGCTGATGGGCCTGCTCCGACGCGTCGGCGCGCTCCCCGGCAAGACCGTGACGATCGCCCGCACCGAGGAGGGCATCCTCATCGGGTCCGGCGGCGAGACCGCCGAGCTCCTCGTCGAGGCGGCCGAGCACATCTTCGTCCGCCGCTAGGTCGCCCGACCCGCGAGCGCGGTGAGGAACTCGCTGCACCCCACCTCGAGCTTGTACGACGCCAGCTCGTCGCCGCGGGTCGCCCCGCGGTTCACGATGACGATCGGCGTCCCGCCCCGGGCCGCCCGCTTGACGAACCGCAGCCCGCTCATCACCGTCAGCGACGACCCGGCGACGAGCAGCGCCCCCGACGGGCCGAGCGCCTCGACGGCGGCGTAGCAGCGCGCCACCCGGTCGGCCGGCACGTTCTCACCGAAGAAGACCACGTCGGGCTTGAGCGGCCCGCCGCACGGGCAGCGCGGCACCACGAAGTCGTGGGTGTCGTCGAGGTCGACGTCGCCGTCGGGACGCGACTCCACCCAGCCGTGCCGCTCGAGCCAACCGGGGTTGAGGGCGTTGAGCTCGCGCTCGAGCGCGGCACGGGAGGTCGTCGTACGACACGTGAGGCAGACGACGTCGGCGACGCGGCCGTGGAGGGCGACGAGGCGCCGTGACCCGGCGGCCTCGTGCAGGCCGTCGACGTTCTGGGTGATGAGCAGCCCGGGGTCGAGGGCGGCGAGGGCCTGGTGTCCGGCGTTGGTCTCGGCGCGGCCCATCCGCTGCCACCCGAGGTGGCTGCGCGCCCAGTAGCGCTGCTGCGCGTCGGGGGTGGCGATGAACTCCTGGTAGGTCATCGGTGCACGCGTCGGTGCGCCCGGGCCGCGGTAGTCGGGGATCCCGGAGTCGGTGGACAGTCCGGCGCCGGTGAGCACGACCAGCGGCCGCGAGGCGAGCAGGTCGAGGGCCTCGTCCTCGGCGGAGAGGCGGGCCGTGAGGGTCACGCGTAGCGCGCCTGGGCGCGGGCGCGGGCCTTGGCCGACTCGATCTCGCGGTTCTTCGGCGGGGCGGCGGTGACGAGGTCGTCGAGCAGGTGCTCGGTGATGTGGGCGATCTCCTTCACCGCGGCGTAGAAGACCTCCTCGTTGGCCTGCGACGGCTTCGTCGTGCCGGCCACCTTGCGCACGTACTGCAGGGCGGCCGCGGTGACCTCGTCACGCGTCGCGGGCGGCTCGAAGTTGTTCAGCGGGCGGATGTTGCGGCACATGGCTCCGAGGGTACGACGCAGTGGCCGTCGCTCACAGGGCGAAGAACGTGACGTCCTCGCCCGTCACGAGCGCGACCTTGCCGGAGGCGAGGGCCACGAGGCGTACGTCGGCGACGTCGGTGCCGTGCTCCACCTCGACCATCCGGTTGCTCATCGACCCGTCGGCCAGCGAGAGGACCGAGACCCAGCCGGTGGTGCCGGTCCAGCCCTGGCTGACGACGGTGAGGACCGTGCGCTGCTCGGGCAGCCAGGTGAACTGGCGCGGGTCGGTCGCCGCTCCGGCCTGCGTGCCCTCGTCGTAGCGGACGACGTCGAGCTGGCGCGGGGAGGCGAGGTCGGTGACGTCGAAGAGCGCCGCCTGCGCGCCGCGGGTGACGCCGTCGAGCGTGGCATCTTGGCCCATCCCGATGAGCCGCTGCTCGCCGAGCGGATGGAGGTACTCGGAGAAGCCGGGGATCTTCAGCTCGCCCACCAGCCGCGGCGCGGTGGGGTCGCTGAGGTCGATCGCGTAGAGCGGGTCGGTCTGGCGGAAGGTGACCACGATGGCGAGGTCGTCGAACCACCGCACGGACTTGATCTCCTCGCCGACGCCGAGCTGGTCGACCCGGCCGTCCTCGACGAGGTCTGAGCCCTCCTCGCGGAGCGTCAGAACCGAGTTGAAGTTGCCGGTCTCGCTGCTCGGCCCGACCGCGACGCGGAGCGAGCCGCCCACGGCGTCCATCGACCAGCGGTCCGCGATGGTGCCCTCCACCTCGCCCGAGGCGACGTACGTCGCGTCGGTCCCGTCGAGGGCGAAGGCGAAGAGGGGCGTCGTGCCGTCGGTGCCGGGGAAGCCGGCCGGGCGGCAGTTCATGCAGTCGACCCAGCCCCACTGGGGTGCAGACGCGGCGAGGTAGAACCGGTCGGTCGAGAAGTAGGAGATGGCGGAGTCGGTGGCCACGGCGGTGGTCGTGCGCGCGGTCGGCTCGGCCGGGTCGAAGGCCAGCAGGGTGGTGGTGCCGAGGGCCAGGTCGTCGTCGGGGATCGCGACGTCCTCGCAGTCGACGACCGGTGCGCCGTCGACCGTGGGGAGCCAGTCGGCCAGCGTGGTGTCGCGCACGAGCGCGCGGTTGCTCAGCCGCGCCCGGAGCTGGCCCAGGGTCCCGTCGGGGGCGGAGAAGTCGAGCTCGGGCAGGCCGTTCTGCAGCACGACACGCACGACGTCGTCGTGCAGGCGCACCGCCGACGCCCGGCCCCGGACCGTGGTCGCGTCGACCACCGTCGGAGAGGTGGGGTCGGCGAGGTCGACCGTCGTGATCGTCGTCGACATCCCGTCCGTCGAGGTGCCGATGACCACCGCGCGCCCGTCGACGAGGACCATCTCACCGCCGGGATCGCCGACCCACCCGCTGGTGCCGCGCGCGTCCTCGAGGCGGGTCGAGGACAGCAGGCGCGGCTCGTCGCCCGAGACGTCGTACGCCAGCAGCTCGCCGTCGCGCAGCCGCAGGAGCAGGCTGCCGGATACCTTCACCACGTCGGCCTCGTCGACGCCGGCCTCCTGGACGTTGGTGCCGGACTCGTTGCTGGTGCTGCGCGACGTGCTGACCGACGACCGGGCGGCCTCCGAGGAGGGCGCCGCCGCGGATCCTGCGGCGTCTCCACTGGTCATGACGTCGTACATGACGTCGCCGCCCCAGCCGTAGGGACCGACCGATTCGAGCGCCCGGTCGACGTACGAGGCGAGGAGCTCGTCGCACCCCGCGGCGACCGTGAGGTCGGCGTTGGCGAGCACGATCGGCGGCGAGCCGGGAGGGCGGCCGTCGCCATCGGGGTCGTTGCCCAGCGCGTAGCCGACGCCGACGGCTGCGGCGAGGCTGGTGGCGACCGTGGCACCGGTGACGAGGTTGCGAACGCGCTGCGCTGTGGGCATGGCGGTGGGACGGGACCCCAGTGAGCGCGGTTCCGCGTGACACGATGGCGCGATGAGCGACCGCCGCGCCGACAGCCGCCCCGACCGCGACCTGGACCTCGTCCTCTTCGGTGCCACCGGGTTCACCGGCGGGCTGACCGCCGACTACCTCGCCGACGCAGCGCCGGCCGGGCTGCGCTGGGCGATCGCCGGTCGCAACGCCGACAAGCTCGAGGCCGTACGCCGACGGCTCGCCGAGGCCGGGGCGGACGACGTCGAGGTGCTGGTCGCCGACTCGACCGACGCCGCGGCCCTGTCCGACATCGCCCGCCGCGCCCGCGTGGTCGCCACCACGATCGGGCCCTACCTCGAGCACGGCGCCCCCCTGGTCGCCGCCTGTGCCGAGGCCGGCACGGACTACCTCGACCTCACCGGCGAGCCGGAGTTCGTGGACCGGATGTTCCTCGAGCACCACCAGACCGCGGTGCGCACCGGCGCCCGCCTCGTCCATGCCTGCGGCTTCGACTCCATCCCGCACGACCTGGGCGCCTACTACACCGTGCAGCAGCTGCCGGACGACGAGCCGATCACGGTGCGCGGCGTCGTCCGCTCCGGCGGCGCCTTCTCGGGCGGTACCTTCCACTCGGCGATGGAGCAGTTCGCCCGGGCCAAGCAGATGCGCGCGACGTACGCCGCCCGCCGGCGCGCCGAGGCACGACCCGAGGGACGGTCGTCGCGGGCGGTGCGCGGCAAGCCCCACCGCGACCCGGTGCTCGGCTACTGGCTGCTCCCGCTGCCGACGATCGACCCGATCATCGTCGCGCGCACCGGCGCCGCGCTGGCGTCGTACGGTCCGAAGTTCCGCTACTCCCACTGGGTCGGCACCAAGACCCTGCGATACGCCGCCGGCGGTGCCGTGGGTGTCGGCGCGCTGACCCTCGCCGCCCAGGTGAAGCCGCTGCGCGAGCTCATCAAGTCCAAGGTGCCGCAGGGCTCCGGGCCCGACGACGCCAAGCGCGCGAAGTCGTGGTTCACCGTCGACTTCCTCGGCGAGGCCGGAGAGCAGACGGTCCGCACCCGCGTCTCCGGCGGCGACCCGGGCTACACCGAGACCGCCAAGATGCTGGCCGAGGCCGCGCTGTGCCTCGCCCTCGACGACAACCCCGGGACGGCCGGGCAGGTCACGCCGGCCCAGGCCATGGGCGATGCGTTGCTCGACCGGTTGCAGAAGGCAGGGATCCGCTTCGAGACGCTCGCCGGCTGACCCCCTGCCGGATGATGGGGTGATGACGGGCCAGGGGCACGGGACGGCTGCTGACGTCGTGCTCGCCCACCTGGCCGAGAACGTCGCCCGGCTGCACGAGGGGGAGGCCCGGGTCCGTTCGGGCGAGACGAGTGCCGTCCACAAGATGCGCATCGCCTCACGACGGCTCCGAACGGCGCTCCGCACGTGTCAGCCGCTGTTCGAGGAGAGCACCGCTGCCCTCAGTGACGAGCTGCGCTGGCTCGGGCGCGCGTTGAGCGGCGCCCGCGACGCCCAGGTGCTTCGGGAGCGGCTGCGACTCCTCGTCTCGACCCAGCCTCCGGAGCTCGTGATGGGGCCGGTGGACGTCCTGATCGACGACGAGCTGAGCGCTGCCGAGCAGCGTGGGCGCGAGCGAGCGCTCGAGGCGTTGGGGGACTCCCGCTACGACCGCCTGCTGGGCGACCTCGACGATCTCGTGCGCGACCTCCCGATGACGGAGGAGGCCGCCAGGCCGGCGGGCGACGTGATCCCCCGCCTGCTCCGTCGCGACGCCAGGCGCCTGCGGCGCGCGGTCCGGGCCGCTCGGCGGGCCGAGGCCGGCGAGGCGCACGACGCGGCGCTCCACAACGCGCGCAAGAAGGCGAAGCGGCTGCGCTACGCCGCCGAGCTGGCGGTCCCGGCCCTGGGAGAGCCGGCGGAGGGGCTGGCCTCCGCTGCCGAGGAGGTGCAGCAGGCGCTGGGGCAGCACCAGGACACGGTGATGTCGCGGAAGTTCCTGCGCGAGCAGGGCGCACGCATGCACCTCGACGGGATGAACGGGTTCACCCTCGGCCGCCTGCACGCGATCGAGGAGGCCCGCGCCGCAGCGGCGACCGTGGACTTCGAGCACGCGTGGACCCACGTGGAGGACCACAGGATCCGGAAGCACTAGTACAGGGCGGGCGATACACGTGGTTCTGGTGCCCCAGGCAAGAGTCGAACTTGCGACCTTTCGCTTAGGAGGCGGCTGCTCTATCCACTGAGCTACTGGGGCGGCACCGCGGCACCCGAGGTGGCGCGGCGGGAAGCATCCTGCCACGACGTCGTACGCCCTCGATCATCAGCAGGGCGTCTGCCCGGCACGGCTGCTGCTCGGCGGGAGCGGAAATCTTGCTGCGGTGAAGTAGGTTCAGTCCGGTCAGCCCCTCCCCACCCCAACGAAGGTGAGCCCGTGTCGGACGAGCCGCGCCCTGAGCCGTCCGACGGCGCACCAAAACGCCGGGGGAAAGTGGCCCGCAAGCACACCGTCGGCCGCGTGGTCCTGATCAGCGCGCTCGTGCTCGCACTCATCACCGGGCTCGGCACCGTCTACTTCATCCGCCACCTCAACGGCAACATCGAGGGGCTCTCGCTCGACGCGCTCGGCGACGACGAGCGGCCCGAGAAGGTCTTCACCGGCAACGGCGAGCCGCTCAACATCCTGGTGATGGGGTCCGACTCGCGCGACTGCGAGGGCTGCGACATCGACAAGGAGGGCGGCGGCGGCTCCGACACCACCATCCTCGTGCACCTGTCCGCGGACCGCAGCCGAGCGTACGCCGTCTCGATCCCGCGCGACTCGATCATCGACCGCCCCGAGTGCAACGCCGGCGATTCCGCCGCCGCAACCGACGTGATGTGGAACGCCGCCTACGGCGTGGGCGGCCCGGTCTGCACCCTCGACCAGCTCGAGTACAACACCGACGTCTTCGTCGACCACTTCATCGTCGTCGACTTCGCCAGCTTCGGCGACATGGTCGACGCCGTCGGCGGCGTCCCGGTCTGCGTCCCGGAGGACATCGTCGACCGCGAGCACCAGATCTTCGTGCCGAAGGGCGACCCGTCGGTCCTCACCGGCGACGAGGCCCTCGACTACGTCCGCGCGCGCTACGTCGGCGAGCAGCTCCAGCAGAACGACATCTCGCGCATCCGCCGCCAGCAGGAGTTCATCGGAGCGCTCGTGCGCGAGGTGCAGTCGACCGGCACGCTGACCCGGCTCGACAAGGTCGTGAAGTTCCTCGACGCTGCGACCAAGTCGCTGACCACCGACGAGGAGTTCGCCTCGGTCACCCGCCTGGGCAAGGTGGCGATGCAGCTCCAGAACATCGGTCTCGACAAGGTCCAGTTCGTGACGCTGCCGACCGAGTACTACCCGCGCGACTCCGACTTCTGGGGCAAGGTCTACTGGACGCCTGAGGCCGAGCAGATCTGGAAGCTGATCAAGGAGGACAAGGTCATCCCGCCGAAGCTGCTGGGTGGCAACTCCGTGAGCGCCGAGGGGCCGCCCGGATCCTCCGAGACCCCGTCGCCGAGCGCCGGAGGCGAGACCCCGTCGGAGACCCCGTCCGAGACCCCGTCCGAGACCCCGTCGGAGACGGCCTCGCCCAGCGAGACCGCTTCTCCCGATGCGCCCGCGACCACCGACCCCGACCCCATCCCGGGCATCTGCGCCTGACCGCTCCCGTGGATCCTGACACCCCTGCCGATCCGGACGCCGAGGCTGAGGCGCCTGCCGAGCCCGCCGAGCGCGAGCCCGAGTGGAAGCGCCGCCGCCGGCTGGCGGCGGTCTTCGGCGACAGCGGTCCCGACCAGACGAGCGACGACCGCGACCCGGGCGAGGACCGCTCCGGCAAGGGCGACGACTGGTACCGCGACCAGGTGCCGCCCCACCACGGCTGATCCATCCTCCGCCTCGAGCGGTGGCTCAGCCACGTTCGTACGCCTTGGAGTGTCGTTCAGTCACCGCTCGGTGGCGTGTCCCGGCCCGACGCGCCGGGCGGCGGTGGCCCAGCCACCGTCGTACGCCTCGGAATGTGGGTCAGCCACCGCCCGGCGGGACGCGCACCGCGGCGGGACGACGAACGGCCCGCCCCCGCTCGGGGACGGGCCGTACGAGGTCCTGGCGGACGAGGGTCAGACGGCCCCGCCGCGGGCGCGGAGCAGGTCGCGGATCTCCTCGAGGAGGGCGACGTCGGGCGCCGCACCGGCTTCCTCGGTGGGGAAGAAGCGCTCGCGGGCCTTGGTGTAGGGCACCACGATGAAGAAGTAGACGACCGCGCCCATGATGAGGAACGCGATCAGGGCGTTGAGGAAGGCACCGAAGCTGCCCACCTCGTCGGTGAAGAAGTCATCCGAGCTGGGCAGCAGGCCGGTGAGCCACGCGGTGAAGGTGGTGACGACCGCTGCGAAGGCGAGCGCCATGATGAGGCCGGTGGCGATCTCGATCAGGTTGCCCTTGAGGACGAAGGCCTTGAAGCCGCTCATGCTGGATCTCCCTCTGGTGGGGGCCCGAGAGGGCCGAGGACGTGAACGAACGTCACGCTATCGGCTCCACGACACCGTGAGGTACTTCGTCAGCGACGCGCCAGCGATCGTGACCGCCTCCTCGGCGCTCGCCCCGACCACGACCAGCGCACCGCCCGACCCGCCTGCGGGCCCGTCCGGCACGCCCGTCGGCGTGGCGAGGACGGTGACGTCGCGCGCGACGAGGGACGCCTCGCCGGTGCCCGGATCGGTGGCGAGCAGGTCGACCTCGTCGCCGGCACGCAGCAGCGCGGCCATGCCGGCGTCCGGCAGCCGCACGGGCACGATCGTCTCCCCGGGCTGGGCGAGCGCCAGGCCCGGCCCGACGAGGCGTACGTCGGTCACGACCTCGCCGCGGCCGATCGCCGCGGCCAGCACGCGCCCGGCCGGAGCGGA
>NZ_JBFUMR010000043.1:0-29427 GCF_054049275.1 Nocardioides sp. P5_E3 | reverse complement strand
GGGTGCCGCCGACCTCGGTGCCGTCGACCTCGGTGCCGGGCGTACGAGCGGCGCGCACCGCCGCGGCCGCGACCGGCAGGATGCCCTCGCGGCGGCGCGGCTCGGGCAGCGCCTCGTCCTCGGGCAGCAGGTCGAGGGCCGCGAGGCAGGAGGGGATGAGCACCGACGCGAGCTGCTTGTAGCCGTCGGCCGAGGGGTGGAAGCGGTCCGGCCCGAACAGCAGCGCCGGTGCGGCGTCGAACTCCGGGCCGAGGATGTCGCCGAGCGAGATCGACCGGCCGCCGTTCTCGACGACGGTGATGGTCTGCGCGGCCGCCAGCCGGCGCGACCACTCGCGCGCGACCTGCTTGAGCGGCTGCGGGATCGGCCGGATGGTGCCGAGGTCGGGGCAGGTGCCGACGACGACGGCCACGCCCTGCTCGCGCAGGCGTCGTACGCCCTCGGCGAGGTGGCGCACCGACGCGGACGGCAGCACGCTGTGGGTGACGTCGTTGGCGCCGATCAGCACGACGGCGAGGTCGGGGTGGGTGCCGAGGGCGGCGTCGACCTGCTCGGCCAGCGCGCTCGACTGCGCCCCGACGACGGCGAACGAACGCAGGTGCACGCGGCGGTCCGCCTGCGCGGCGACCCCCGTGGCGAGGTGCGCGCCGGTCGTCTCCTCGACGCGGTCCACGCCGTAGCCGGCGGCGCTGGAGTCCCCGAGCAGGGCGATGCGGATCGCCGGGCCCGGTCGGCCGCGGCCGTACCAGCCCGTCGCCTGCGGAGGTACGTCGTTCGCGTTGCCGATCAGCCTCCGCGCGATCTTCGCCTCGGCGACCAGGACCCCGTAGAGCCCGGCGCCGAGGACGGAGAGCCCGCCGCCGCCCAGGGCCGCGGCCGATGCCAGCTTGCGTGCTGCTCCTGTTGCCCCCACGCCCCGATGCTACGCAACCGGCAGTGACGGCTACGGACGAGTAGACGGCTAGATTGGCCCGGTGCAGTACGTGAACTCGCTCCTCGACCTGATCGGCAACACCCCGCTCGTCCGGCTCAGCCGGACCCTCGACCTTCCCGGAGGAGACCAGGGGGACGGCGCAGACGCCCCGCTGGTGCTGGCGAAGGTGGAGTACCTGAACCCCGGCGGGTCGGTGAAGGACCGCATCGCCAGCCGGATGATCGAGGCTGCGGAGGCGTCCGGCGAGCTCCAGCCCGGCGGCACGATCGTGGAGCCGACCTCCGGCAACACCGGTGTCGGCCTGGCAATGGTGGCCCAGCAGAAGGGCTACAAGTGCGTCTTCGTCTGCCCCGACAAGGTCAGCGAGGACAAGCGCAACGTGCTGAAGGCCTACGGCGCCGAGGTCGTGGTCTGCCCGACGGCCGTCGCGCCGGAGCACCCGGACTCCTACTACAACGTCAGCGACCGGCTCTCCAAGGAGCCCGGCGCGTGGAAGCCCGACCAGTACTCCAACCCCCACAACCCCCGCTCCCACTACGAGACCACCGGTCCGGAGATCTGGGAGCAGACCGAGGGCAAGATCACCCACTTCGTCACGGGCATGGGCACCGGCGGCACGATCAGCGGTGTCGGGCGCTACCTCAAGGAGAAGAACCCTGACGTCCAGGTCATCGGTGCCGACCCGGCCGGCTCGGTCTACTCCGGCGGCACCGGCCGTCCCTACCTCGTCGAGGGCGTCGGCGAGGACTTCTGGCCCGAGACCTACGACCGGTCCGTGGCCGACCGCGTCATCGAGGTCTCCGACGCCGACTCCTTCGCCTTCACCCGCCGCCTCGCGCGCGAGGAGGCCATGCTGGTCGGCGGCTCCGCCGGCATGGCGGCCTACGCCGCCCGCCAGGTCGCCCACGAGCTCGCGGCCGAGGGACGCTCCGACGCCGTCGTCGTCGTCCTGCTGCCCGACTCCGGTCGCGGCTACCTCACCAAGGTCTTCAACGACGAGTGGCTCGGCCAGTACGGCTTCGCCACCGGCGCGCAGGCCGACCACCGCACCGTCGGCGAGGTGCTGCGCGGCAAGTCGGGCCAGCTGCCCGACCTCGTGCACACCCACCCCGGCGAGACGATCGCGGAGGCCGTCCACATCCTCCAGGAGTACGGCGTCAGCCAGATGCCGGTCGTCCGTGCCGAGCCGCCGATCGTGGCCGCCGAGGTCGCGGGCTCGGTGTCCGAGCGCACGCTCCTCGACGCGCTCTTCGCCGGCCACGCCAAGCTGACCGACCAGGTCGAGGACCACATGTCCGAGGCGCTGCCGACGATCGGGTCGACCGAGGCCGCGGCCGACGCGGTGTCGCTGCTCGAACACGCCGACGCGGTGCTGGTCCAGGAGGACGGCAAGCCCATCGGCGTGCTGACCCGGCAGGACCTGCTCACCTTCGTGGCCGCCTCGTGAGGCGCCCCACGACGCGTCTGGCCACAGGCCTGGTGGCACTCGCCTGCCTGGGAGCCCTCGGGGCCTGCAGCAGCGACGACGCCAGCACCAGCACCAGCACGGACCCGGTCGAGGTGGAGGTCGGCAAGGCCTTCTCCTGGAACGGCTTCGACGTCGAGGACGGGTGGGAGCTCAACGCCATCAAGCGGTCGGCCGGCCTCGAGGAGGTCACCACGCCCGAGGTGAAGGGCACGATCAAGAACACCTCCGACGAGGAGCGCGCCGCGCTCTTCGAGATGGTGTTCTCCACCGACGGCTCGCCGGTCGCGACGCTCAGCTGCTCGGCCGCGAAGATGGTCACCGACCAGTCCCAGCAGTTCATCTGCCCGGGCCTCAGCACGACGATGCCTGAGGACTACGACGCAGTCGTCGTCCAGGAGTTCCGCCGAGACACGTCCAGCTGACGTGGGGCACCGACATGGGTGACCTCTCCGGCGAGGTCATCCTCTTCCTCGTGCTGGCGGCACTGGCCGCGGGCTTCGTCGACGCGGTGGTCGGCGGCGGTGGGCTGATCCAGCTGCCTGCCCTGCTGCTGGGCCTGCCGGGCGCGTCGGTCGTGCAGATCGCCGCGACCAACAAGCTCGCGTCGTTCTGCGGCACCTCCATCAGCGCGGCGACGTACGTCCGTCGCATCCACCCCGACCCCCGCACCTTCCTGCCGCTGATGCTCGCTGCCGGGCTGGGATCGGTCGGTGGGGCCCTCGTCGCCTCGATGCTGCCGCGCAGCGCCTTCGATCCCATCATCCTGGTCGTGCTCGTGGTCGTCGGCGCCTACGTGTGGTTCAAGCCGAGCGTCGGCCAGCTCACCAACCTCCGCTTCCAGGGCGGCAAGCACCTCACCGTCGTGGTGCTCACCGGCCTGACCATCGGGTTCTACGACGGTGCCATCGGGCCGGGCACGGGCTCGTTCTTCGTCTTCGCGCTGGTCGGCCTGCTCGGCTACAACTTCCTCGAGGCCTCCGCCAAGGCCAAGCTCGCCAACTGGGCGACCAACCTGGCGGCGCTGGCGGTGTTCGTGCCGCAAGGTGCGGTGATCTGGCAGCTGGCCCTGCCGATGGCAGCGGCCAACATCACCGGCGGCTACCTCGGCGCCCGGCTCGCGGTGGCGCGCGGCGCAGGCTTCGTGCGGGTGTTCTTCCTCGTCGTCGTCGCCGGCTTCGTCGTACGCCTCGGCGGACAGCTGGTCGGGTGGTGGTGACGGCGTCCGGGCCGTCGGTGCGGGGGAGGAGCGCGTCCGGACGGTAGCCTCCACCTCGTGGGAGCGGTCTCGGCAGTCGACGGGTTCCAGCGGCGCCATCGCGTCCTCGGCTTCCCGATCGCTGTCGTCTACAAGTACTTCGACGACCAAGGGCCCTACCTCGCGTCGGCGCTGACCTACTACGCCTTCATCGCGATCTTCCCGCTGATGCTGCTGGGCACCTCGATCCTCGGCCTCATCCTGCGCGGCGAGCCCGACTGGCAGGAGCAGATCCTCGACTCCGCCCTCGCCCAGTTCCCGATCATCGGTGACGAGCTCGGGCGGCCCGAGGGCCTGCAGGGATCGGTGACCGGTGTCGTGATCGGTGGACTCGCGGCGCTCTACGGTGCGATGGGGCTGGGCCAGGCGCTGCAGAACACCCAGCACGTCGCGTGGTCGGTACCGCGCAACAGCCGCCCCAACCCCTTCTACGCCCGGTTGAAGACCCTCGGTCTGCTGGTGACCGGGGGGTTCTCGCTGCTGGCGGTCTCGATCGTCTCCACCGTCGCCAGCACCACCGACCTCTTCGGCGAGGCGCTCGACCAGGGCTTGAAGCTGTTGCTCCCGCTGATCACCGTCGTCGTCGTCGGCACCTTCCTGACCCTGCTGTTCCGGTTCGCCGCCACCGCACAGCACTCGTTCGTGCGGGCGGCGCCGGGCGGCTACGCGCTGGCGGTGATGTGGCAGGTGCTGCAGCTCGGCGGAGCGGCGTACGTCGACCGCGTGCTCGTCAACACCTCCTCGATGACCAAGACGTTCGGCCTGGTCCTCGGACTCATCGGCTTCCTCTGGATCGGTGCGGTGATGGCGGTCCTGGCGACCGAGATCAACGTCGTGCTGGCTCGTCGGCTCTGGCCCCGTGCCCTCCTCACGCCGTTCACCGACAACGTCGTGCTCACCGAGGCCGATCGCCGCGCCTACGCCTCCTACGCGCGGATGCAGCGGCACAAGGGCTTCGAGAAGGTGGTGGTGCGCTGGGAACCCGGCCCGTTGGAGCGCGACGCCGACGAGCCCTCCGTGCCGCCGGACGCGGTGGACGAGTCCGCCACACCGCCCGAATCGGTGGACGAGCCGTCGCCGCAGCGCCCGGCGTGACGTCGTACGTCACCATCGCCCGCGACGCGACCGCCGAGGTCGAGGACCGCGGGTCGCGCTTCCTCTGCACGCTGCGCCGGGTCGCGACCGAGGACGACGCCCGCGCCCTCGTCGCCGCGCTGCGGCGTGAGCACTGGGACGCCCGGCACCACTGCTCGGCCTTCGTGCTGGGCCCGGACGGTGCGATCCAGCGCTCGTCCGACGACGGCGAGCCGGCGGGCACTGCCGGGGCGCCGATGCTCGACGTGCTGCGCGGCGCCGGGTTGAGCGACGTCGCCGCCGTGGTCACGCGCTGGTTCGGCGGCACGCTGCTCGGGGCCGGCGGCCTGGTGCGGGCCTACGGCGACGCCGTGCGCGGCGCGGTGGCGGAGGCCGGGGCGTTGCGCCGCTCGCTCCTCACCGAGCTGGCCCTGGAGCTCGACCACGCCGACGCGGGCCGGGTCGAGGGCGAGCTGCGGTCGCGCGGTGTCGTGGTGCTCGACGTGGCGTACGACGCCCGCGTGCGGCTGCTGCTCGCCGCCGCGCCGGGGGCGGTGGAGCGGCTGGACGAGCTGGTGGCCGCAGCCACGGGCGGGCGGTCCCTGGCGACCCCGGTGGGGGAGTGCTGGGTCGACGTCACCGACTGACGTCGCCGTCGACCTCCCCGTCGACGTAGACCCACCGGCCGGCGCGCTGCTCGAACCGGCTCACCTCGTGCATCGCGCCGCCCTCCCAGGTCGCGACGAACTCGACGGTGTCGGCCTCGGCGGCCAGGATCCGCAGCCCGGTCCACCGGGTGCCCGGGACGGGGCGCACGTCGTCCGGCCGGGTGCGCGGGTGCCAGGTGCGGAAGAGGTGGTCGGCGTCCCCGGTGACGAAGGCGGTGTAGCGCGAGCGCATCAGCTGCTCCGGCGTCGCCGCCTGCGCCACGTTGGCGAGCAACGGCCCGCAGCAGCCGTCGTACGACTCACCGGTCCCGCACGGGCAGGGGGTGGACAGCACGGGTCGACGATACTGGCCACCGTTTGTGTTGCGGTGTAATCATGTAATACATGAAGACAGATGAGAGCCGTCGCGGTCGCCGCGGCGGGTGGCAGGTCGCCGACCTGCCGGACGCGTCCGACGCGTCCGAGTGGTTCCACGGGCGGCTGCCCGAGGCATGGTTCAGCGCCGTCGACGTCACCGTCGACCGCGAGGAGATCCTGGTCGTCGGCACCCTCGCCGACGACGTGAACGGGGCCGAGGCGGAGGGCCGCATCAGCCGCTTCCGGTCCGAGACCAAGGCCGAGCGCATCGAGATCGCCCTCGAGGCCCAGGCCCGCTACGAGCGCAAGGTGTCGTGGGGGGTGCGGCTCGGCGACACCGAGGCGCTGTTCACCCACGTCGCCGCGCCGGTGATGACCCGGCTGCGCCAGCCCGAGCGTCGGGTGCTCGACACGCTCGTCGACGCCGGCGTCGCCCGGTCGCGCTCCGACGCGCTCGCGTGGTCGGTGCGGCTGGTCGGCCAGCACGCCGACGAGTGGCTCGGCCAGCTGCGAGACGCGATGGGGGAGGTCGACAAGCTCCGCGGCGAGGGCCCGTCGCTCTGACCCGACCCGCGAGGACGCGCGGGCACGGCCCGGTAAATCCGGTGTCGCGCCCGCGCGTGCCCGCGTTAGGTTCGCCGCCATGACGATCGAGCGGCCGGTGCCGTCCTTCAGCAACGACGAGGTCGGGATGCTTCGGTCCTACCTCGACCACTTCCGCGCCACGATCAGGCTGCAGGCGAGCGGGCTGACGGACAAGCAGCTCGACCAGCGACTCCCGCCCAGCGACCTGACGCTGGGCGGGATGCTCAAGCACCTCGCCTTCGTGGAGGACTACTGGTTCTCCTACAACCTGGCCGGCCATGACCCGTCCCCGCCGTGGGACGCCGCTCCGTGGGCCGAGGACCCCGACTGGGACTGGCACAGCGCAGCCGGTGCGACGCACGCCGAGCTCGACGCGCTGCTGGCCGACGCCATCGTCCGCTCGGACGCCTGCCTCGACACGGCCCTCGCCGCCGACCCGGACCTCGGCCGGCAGGTCGCGCGTCCGCGCGACCCGGCCAGGGGCGAGACGGCGACGCTGCGCTGGGTGCTGGTCCACATGGTCGAGGAGTACGCCCGCCACGCCGGTCACGCCGACCTCATCCGCCAGTCCGTCGACGGCGCGACCGACGTCTGAGCGGGTCGCCCGCCCACGTCGTGCCGGGTCAGTCCTGGTGCAGGCAGAGCACGTTGCCGTCGGGGTCCTTGAACCACGCCGCCTTCTCGGCGCCCATCACGCACACGTGGTCGACGGTCTTGAGGTCGGGCAGGTCGTAGTCCTCGAAGACCACGCCGCGCTGCTCGAGCTCGCCGATCTCGGTGCCGATGTCGTCGACCTCGAAGCTCATCGCGGTGCTCTCCGACGGACGGCTGTCGGGGCGGGGGAGCAGGACGAGCGTGGAGCCGCCGTCCAGGGCGTACGTCGCGCTGCCCTCGTCGTTGGTGCCGGTGTAGTCGAGTCCCAGGGACTCGGAGTAGAACGTGCGGGCGCGGTCGACGTCGGTGACCGGCATCATCATCGCGACCGTGCGGTGCGTGAGCGCCATGGAGCGCCTCCTTCTCTGCTGGTCACCCCCAGTGTGCGCCCCCTCGGGCGCCGTCGGGAGACTGCTCCAGACCGGTCGGACGGAGAGGAGCACGCGATGGGCATCAGGGCGGCGACGGAGGCGGACTGGCCGGCGATCTGGCCGTTCTGGCGCGACATCGTCGAGGCCGGTGAGACCTACGCCTACCCGCTCGGCGCGACGTCCGACCAGGCCCGGGGCTGGTGGTTCGACGGGAGTCGGGTGACGGTCCTCGAGGAGGACGGCAGCGTCCTCGGCTCCGCCAAGATGGGCCCCAACCGCCCGGGCCGCGGCGCCCACGTCGGCACGGCGTCGTTCATGGTCGCCGCCACCGCACGCGGTCGCGGCGTCGGTCGGCGCCTGGCCGAGGACATGGTCGCGTGGCACCGTGAGCAGGGGTTCGCCGGCATCCAGTTCAACGCCGTGGTCGAGACCAACACCGGCGCGGTCCGCCTGTGGCAGGACCTCGGCTTCACGATCGTCGGCACGGTGCCCGGTGCGTTCGAGAGCACGCGGCACGGACGGGTCGGCCTGCACGTCATGTACCTCGACCTGGGCTGAATCAAGCCCCCGCGGGGGCGCGTCTGGTGGAATGTCCCCATGGGCGAGCCGATCCGCGTGTACCTCCTCGACGACCACGACGTCGTGCGTGAGGGACTCACGTTCCTGCTCGAGCAGCAGGAGGACATCGTCGTCGTGGGCCAGTCCGCGACCGCGGCCGAGGCGACCGCACGCATCCCGGCCCTGCGGCCCGACGTGGCGGTGCTCGACGCGCGGCTGCCGGACGGCTCGGGCATCGAGGTGTGCCGTGCCGTGCGGGCTGTCGACCCGACGATCAAGGCGCTCATCCTGACGTCGTACGACGACGACGAGGCGCTGTTCGCGGCGATCATGGCCGGCGCCTCGGGCTACGTGCTCAAGGAGATCCGCAGCTCCGACCTGGTGACCGCGGTGCGGCACGTCGCAGCCGGCAAGTCGCTCATCGACCCGGCGATGACGGCGACCGTGCTGGAGCGGATCCGCAACGGCCCGGACACGCCCGACGAGCTGGCCTCGCTCACCGACCAGGAGCGGATCCTGCTCGGACACATCGCCGAGGGGCTGACCAACCGGCAGATCGCCGAGCAGATGTTCCTCGCCGAGAAGACGGTGAAGAACTACGTCTCCAGCATCCTCGCCAAGCTGGGCCTCGAGCGTCGTACGCAGGCGGCCGTGCTGGCCTCCAAGCTCCTCGGCGACGCGCCGCGCTGAGGTCCCCTCGCGGGCGGGACCTTCGTCCCGCCGACCCGGTGACCGGCGGCCCTGACGCCGCGAGCGTGGCCGCGGGACTGTGGTGGTGACCCAGCAAACCCACCACCCGAGGAGGAGATGACGATGAACGTCATCCACCGCCAGCACCACATCAGCACCGAAGGCGTCACCACCTCCGAGACCGAAGAGGTCTCCCGGGTCGGCCTGTCCCGCGCCCTCGCCGTCCTGCGGATCGCCTTCGGAGTGACCTTCCTGTGGGCCTTCCTCGACAAGACCTTCGCCCTGGGCTTCAGCACCGGGGCCCAGTTCGCCGAAGACGGTTCCCGGGCGGGGACCGACTTCATGGCCCAGGACGCCGCCTGGCTCAACGGGGGCAGCCCCACCGAGGGGTTCCTCACCTTCGGCGTCCCCGCGGACAACCCCTTCCACGGGTTCTTCGCCTCCCTCGCCGGCCAGACCTGGGTCGACTGGCTCTTCATGGCCGGCCTCCTCGGCATCGGCGTGACCCTCCTGCTGGGGGTCGGGATGCGGATCGGCACCGCGGCCGGCGCACTCATGTACGCCTTCATGTACGCCGCATCGCTCCCGCTGGCGAACAACCCGGTCGTCGACGACCACCTCATCGGCGTGATCTCGATGGCCGTCCTCGCCCTCGGCGCGGCCGGCACCACGTGGGGGCTGGGTCACTGGTGGAACCGCACGAGCTTGGTACGGAAGTACCCCGTCCTGCGATGACACCCGTCCCTCACCGGACCCGGCGCCTCCCCCGGCGTCGGGTCCTCTGGCGTGCGGGCGGGACCCCCGCCTGACGCGCACGCCCGGGGAGCGGCGACGTCAGCGCAGCGGGACCCGCCACACGAGCACCGTGCCGCGCTCGCCGACCCGGGAGACCTCGAGCGTCCCGCCGAGGTCGTCGGCGCGTCGCCGGGCGTTGCGCAGCCCGCTCTCGGAGACCTCGGCGGCCAGGCCGACGCCGTCGTCGGCGACCCGGAGCTCGAGCCGGTCACCGGCCACGAGGACGTCGACCTCGGCGCCGTCGGCGAGCGCGTGGCGGGCGACGTTGGACACCGCCTCCCGCAGCACGGCCAGCAGCTGGGCACCGAGCGCGTGCGACACGGCGGTGTCGACGGGGCCGGAGGTGCGCACGACCGGCGTGAACCCCAGCACCGGGACGTACTCCTTGACCAGCTTGCGGACGGCGGCGCGCAGGGAGTCGCCGCTTCGGTCCTGGAGCTCGAAGATCGTGCCGCGGATCGCCTTGATCGTGTCGTCGAGGTCGGCCACGGACTTGTCGAGCCGATCCGCGATCGCGCTGCCGCCGGTCATCGCCGCGACGCCCTGCAGCTGCAGGCCGGTCGCGAAGAGCCGCTGGATGACGATGTCGTGGAGGTCGCGGGCGATGCGCTCGCGGTCGGAGATCAACGCCAGCTCCTGGCGGTCGGCGAGCGCCTGGGTGCGGTCCAGGGACAGCGCCACCTGGTCGGCGAATCCCGCCAGGAGGTCGCGCTCCTCGACGTCGAGCAGGCCCGAGCCGGGGTGGGCGACCGCGACGAGGGCGGTGACCGGCGCCAGGTGCGAGCGCAGGGGCACGACGACCAGCGGTGTGTCGTCGGCCGCGGCGGTCACGACCGCCGAGCCGGTGCCGGACTCGGCGCTACCCCGTGCGTCGGCCAGGGCCGCAGCCACGAGCCCGGCGTCCACGCCCGGCGCGACGCTGACCGTGTCCTGCTCGGGACCGAGCGACGACCAGAGCGCGACCGCCTGCGCGCGCGAGACCAGGCGGGCACTGGTGACGATCTGCGGCAGCACGGCGTCGAGGTCGACGGGGGGTTGCAGCAGCTCGGCCAGGTCGGCCGACGCCTCGAGCCACTGCCGTCGCCGCTCGCTGAGCGCGAAGGAGCGTGCGTTGCTGATCACGTAGCCAGCCGTGCGGGCAAGCTCCTCGACGAGCTGCTCGTCGGCCTCGGTGAACGGTCCGCCGCCGGCCTTCTCGGTGAGGTAGAGGTTGCCGAAGACGGTGCCGCGGATGCGCACCGGCATCCCGAGGAACGACGTCATGGGCGGGTGGTTGGCCGGGAAGCCCACCGACGCGGGGTGGGCACTGAGGTCGGTGAGCCGCAGGCCTGAGGGGTGCTCGATGATGACGCCGAGGATTCCGCGGCCTCGGGGGAGGTCGCCGATGAGGGCGCGGGTGCGGTCGTCGAGCCCGGTCGTGACGAACTCCACGAGCTCGCCGTCGCCCCCCAGTACACCCAGCGCGCCGTAGCGGGCGTCGGTCAACGCTGTCGCGGCCTCGACGATCCGCGTCAGCACGCTGGCCAGGTCGAGGTCGCTGGAGATCGCGGTCACGGCCTCGAGCAGCAGGCGGGCGTCGGCGCCGAGGTCGGGCGAGGGAGTGTGCGTCACCCGCACCAGTGTGCCGCTAGGCGAGCCGGCGCACAGGGAGGTGCTGCCACGGGTCCCAGCCGCCGCCGAGCTGGCGGCCGGTCACCTCGGTCCACGGGATGCGGACGACGAGGTTGCGCTGCCCGGTCGCCCAGGGGTGCGGTTCCCAGGACCGGGCGATCTCCGCGAGCTCGTCCTGGTCGTCGACGAAGGTCCCGCGGCCGCGCACCACGACGCTCCAGCCGCGCTTGAGCTCGTAGTCGAACTGGTCGACCTCGAAGCACAGCTGCGCGCCGCGGCCGTAGGTCCCGAGCAGGCTGTAGGCGGTGGTGCGGATGAGGATCGACTCCCCGTCCACGGCGTAGTTCACCGGCACGATGTGGGGGCCGGTCGGGGTGCCGACCGCGACCCGGCCCGCCACGCCGGCCTTGAGCAGGCGCGCGGAGTCCTCCCGGGAGAGGTCGTGGGTGGTGTGCATGGGAGCCTCCTTCAGCTGGACTCCCAGCCTCGCCCGAGGGCGCCGTCGTCAGCAGGGCCGAAGGTCCCGCGCCGTCCGGGTCGGGAGTTGGTGATCGGCCCGGCGGCTTCGAGCGCACTCGACGTTGTCGGACGGGTCTAGCGTGGAGGACGTGACTGAAGCGATCCAGCAGGACGGGCACCCCGCACCCAGCACCCTCGGCCAGCTCCGCGAGAGCGGCCACCAGCTCAAGCCCCTGCGCCAGGAGCTGCGCGACAACCTCCTCGCGCGGCTGCGCGACGGGATCGACCCGTGGCCGGGCCTCCACGGGTTCGCCGACACCGTGATCCCGCAGGTCGAGCGGGCGCTGATCGCGGGCCACGACATCGTGCTGCTCGGCGAGCGCGGCCAGGGCAAGACCCGGCTCCTGCGCTCGCTGGTCGCGCTCCTCGACGAGTGGACCCCGGTCATCTCCGGCTCCGAGCTCGGTGAACACCCCTACGAGCCCGTCACCGTCACCTCCCAGCAGGCAGTGGCGACCTACGGCGACGACCTGCGCATCTCGTGGCGGCACCGCGACGAGCGCTACGCCGAGAAGCTCGCGACCCCGGACACGTCGGTCGCCGACCTGATCGGCGACGTCGACCCGATGAAGGTGGCCGAGGGGCGTCACCTCGGTGACCCGGAGACCATCCACTTCGGCCTGATCCCGCGCAGCCACCGCGGCATCGTGGCGATCAACGAGCTGCCCGACCTCGCCGAGCGCATCCAGGTCGCGATGCTCAACGTGATGGAGGAGCGCGACATCCAGATCCGCGGCTACGTGCTGCGGCTCCCGCTCGACGTCCTCGTCGTGGCGAGCGCCAACCCCGAGGACTACACCAACCGCGGGCGCATCATCACCCCGCTCAAGGACCGCTTCGGCGCCGAGATCCGCACCCACTACCCGCGCGAGGTCGAGCAGGAGATCGCCGTCATCGTGCAGGAGGCCGACCTCGTGGCCGAGGTGCCCGACTACCTGGTGGAGGTGCTGGCACGGTTCACCCGCCACCTGCGCGACTCCCAGTCGGTCGACCAGCGCTCTGGCGTCAGCGCCCGCTTCGCGATCGCCGGCGCCGAGACCATCGCCGCGGCCGCGCTGCACCGCGCCACCACCCAGGGCGAGGACGAGCCGGTGGCGCGCGTCGTCGACCTGGAGACCGCCGTCGACGTCCTCGGCGGCAAGATCGAGTTCGAGACCGGCGAGGAGGGTCGCGAGACCGAGATCCTCACCCACCTCCTCCGCACCGCGGTCGCCGAGACCGTGCGCGCGCACCTGGCCGGCATCGACCTGCGCCTGCTGGTCGAGGCCATCGAGGAGGGCGCCATGGTCAGCACCGGCGCCCGCGTCGGCGCCCGCGACTTCCTCGCCGGGCTGCCGGTGCTGGGGGAGTCCGACCTCTACGACGCGGTCTGCGACCGGCTCGGTGCCACCAACGACGGTGAGCGGGCGGCCGCGATCGAGCTGGCCCTGGAGGGGCTCTACCTCGCCCGCCGCATCGGCAAGGACACCGACGCAGGGGAGACCGTCTATGGCTGACCCGGTCGTCACCGTCCGGCCCGGCACGCTCGCCGACGTCCCGGCCTTCCGCGCGCTCGGCGAGGCCGTCGTGCCACCCACCTATGGCCCCATCGACGCGGCGTACGCCCAGCGGATGCTCGACGAGTGGTGGGTCCCCGAGGTCTTCGAGACGTCGCTGGCGCGCAACCCCCACCTCGTCGCGGAGGTCGACGGCGAGGTCGTCGCGCTGGCCAACCTCGGACGCCTCTCGCAGTCCTATCGCGACTTCCCGCACGTCACCGATGACCGCGAGGTGATGTGGAAGCTCTACGTCCACCCCGACCACCACGGCCGCGGTATCGGCAGCCGGCTGCTCGCCGACGTCGAGGCGATGGTCGAGGGCGACGAGCTCTGGCTGGAGGTCGTCGACGGCAACGACCAGGCGTTCGACTTCTACCGCGCCCGCGGCTTCGAGGAGGTCGAGCGGGTCTCCGACGGCGAGTGGCCCGACGACGTCTGGCTCCGCAAACGGCTGGACGAGCGGCCGGGGACGAGCGCGCGATGAGCCGATTCCGCAAGTACGACGGCGGCGACCCGCTCGCGCCGCCCGTCGACCTCGGCGAGGCGCTCGACGCCATCGGCCAGGACGTCATGGCGGGCTACTCGCCGGAGCGCGCGATGCGCGAGTTCCTGCGGCGCGGGGGCACCGACCAGGCCGGCCTCGACGAGCTCGCCCGCCGCGTCGCCGAGCGCCGGCGCGAGATCCTCGAGCGCAACGACCTCGACGGCACGATGCGCGAGGTCAAGGAGCTGCTCGACAAGGCCGTCCTCGCCGAGCGCGGGCAGCTGGCCCGCGACATCACGCTGGACGACGGCGACCGCGCGTTCCGCGAGCTCATGCTCGACAACCTGCCGTCCTCCACCCCGGCCGCGGTCGGCGAGCTGTCGTCGTACGACTGGAAGTCCTCGGAGGCGCGCGAGGCCTACGAGGAGATCAAGGACCTGCTCGGCCGCGAGCTCCTCGACCAGCGCTTCGCCGGCATGAAGGAGGCGCTCGAGGGCGCCACCGAGGAGGACCGGCAGGCCGTCCAGGAGATGCTCTCCGACCTCAACGACCTGCTGGAGAAGCACGCCGCCGGCGGCGTCACGGACGAGGAGTTCCGTGACTTCATGGACAAGCACGGCGACTACTTCCCCGACGACCCGCAGGACATGGACGAGCTGCTCGACTCGCTCGCCCAGCGTGCGGCCGCCGCCCAGCGGATGCTCAACTCGATGACGCCCGAGCAGCGCCAGGAGCTGATGGAGCTCTCGCAGCAGGCCTTCGGGTCGCCGCAGCTGATGGAGCAGCTCTCGCGGATGGACGCCAACCTCCAGGCCTTGCGCCCCGGTGAGGACTGGTCGGGCTCGGAGGGATTCGAGGGCGACCAGGGGATGGGTCTCGGCGACGGCACCGGCGCGTTGCAGGACCTCGCCCAGCTCGACGCGCTCGCCGACCAGCTCGCGCAGTCGCACCACGGCGCGCGGATGGACGACGTCGACCTCGACGCGCTCGCCGGGCAGCTCGGCCCGGACGCTGCCGTGGCTGCCAAGACCCTGCAGGAGCTCGAGCGGGCGCTGCGCGACAGCGGCTACCTCAAGCGCGGCTCCGACGGCGAGCTGCGGCTCTCGCCCAAGGCGATGCGCCAGCTCGGCAAGGCGCTCCTGCGCGACGTCGCGGAGCGGATGAGCGGCCGCTCCGGCGCGCGGGAGACGCGTACGACGGGACTCGCGGGCGAGCCGTCCGGCGCGACCCGGCGGTGGGAGTTCGGCTCCACCGAGCCGTGGGACGTGCCGCGCACGATCACCAACGCCGTGCTCCGGGACGGCGGAGCCTCACCGGTGCGCATCCAGGTCGACGACATCGAGGTGGTCGAGACCGAGGCCCGCACGCAGGCCGCGGTCGCGCTGCTGGTCGACACGTCCTTCTCGATGGCGATGGACGGCCGGTGGGTGCCGATGAAGCGCACGGCGCTGGCGCTGCACCAGCTCGTTCGCTCCCGCTTCCGCGGCGACGACATCCAACTGATCGCCTTCGGCCGTCACGCGCAGGTGATGGAGATCGAGGAGCTGACCGCCCTCGACGCGCGGTGGGACAAGGGGACCAACCTCCACCACGGCCTGCTGCTCGCCAACCGGTTCTTCCGCAAGCACCCCAACGCCCAGCCCGTGCTGCTGGTGGTCACGGACGGCGAGCCGACGGCGCACCTCGAGCCCGACGGCGAGGTGTGGTTCTCCTACCCGCCGCACCCCCTGACGATCGCCCACTCGGTGCGCGAGCTCGACGCCGCCGCGCGCCTGGGCGCGCAGACGACGTTCTTCCGGCTCGGAGAGGACCCCGGTCTGGCGCGCTTCATCGACTCGATGGCGCGCCGGGTCGACGGGCGCATGGTGAGTCCCGAGCTCGACGACCTCGGTGCCGCGGTCGTCGGGTCCTACCTCGGCTCGCGCGGCCCGGCGTCGTCGTACCGCGAGCACTTCGGCGACTTCTATGGCGGCGGCCGGGGGTTCTGGGTCTGAGGCCTGGTGCGGGTCAGCGGGGGTCGGACGCCTCGAGCATCCGCAGCAGCTCGGCGCCCATGTGCTCGATGACCGCCTGGAGCGCCTTGGCGGGACGCACCATCACGGTGAAGTCGACGATCCGGCCCTCGGCGTCCCAGGTGATCATGTCGATGCCCGACACCTGCAGCCCGCCGACCTCGGTGCGGAACTGCAGCACGGCCGAGTCCGCGCCGAGCCACTCCCGCTCGTACGCCAGGCCGGGCCCGAGCACCTTGAAGGCGGCGGTGAGGTAGCCGACGACGGTCTCGCGGCCCTCCTGGGGCGTGTGCACGGCCGGGCTGCGGAAGACGGCGTCCTCGGCGACGAGGTCGCGCAGGCCGGCGGGGTCGCGGCTCTCGACGACGGCGTGCCAGCGCGCGAGCGCGGCCTCGGACGTGGGGGTGGCCTCGGTGGGTGCGGACATGCGCGTCATCGTGCCACTGGACCGGACTGCTCGCCCGGTGTGTGTCTTCCACGATCTCTGCGTCACTCGGCGAAGCCCGGGAGCGACTCCTCGAGGATCTCGCGGAACGGCACGGCCGCGCCCAGCTGGCTGAGCAGGCCGAGGGCGCCGAGCCAGGTGCGGTGGATGAGGAGGTAGGAGGTCGGCAGGTTGAGCTTGGTGGCGAGGGTGAACGTCTCGGCGCGGGGGTCGTTGATCCGCTCGAACTGCGTGCGCATCCACTCACGGGTGAAGGTGAAGCGTTCCTGGTCGGCCGGCTCCACGAACGGCGCGAGGTAGGCGAGCAGCATCGCAGGGTCGACCTCGATGCGGTCCTTGATGAAACCCTCCTCGCGGAGCCCGGCGACCAGAGACTCCTCGTCGGACTCCAGCGCGATGCGGATCAGCCGGCCCATCGCCTCCGGGAGCTGCCCCTGCGGCAGCCGGGCGACGGCACCGAAGTCCAGGACGCCGAGGCGGCCGAGGCCCCCGTCGGGCCCCGGGATGACGCGGTAGTTGCCCGGGTGCGGGTCGGCGTGGAGCATGCCGGTGCGCCGCGGACCCTCGAAGAGGAACCGGACGAACAGCTCGCCGTAGTGGTCCCGCTCCTCCTGGGTGCCGTCGCGGATGACCTGCGCGAGGGAGTAGGCGGAGTCGAGCCACTCGGTCACGAGCACCTCGGTCCCGACGGTGACGACCGCGGGCACGACGATGTCGGGGTGGTCGGCAAAGGCCTCGGCGTACGCCGCCTGCGCCTCCGCCTCGAGGTGGTAGTCGAGCTCGTCGGCAGCGCGGTCCTGCAGCTCCGCGACGAGCGGCTTGAGGTCGATGCCGGGGAAGACCGGCGCGAACCCGCGCGCGACGCGGGAGATCTGGCGGAGGTCGGACATCAGCGCCTCGCCGGCACCGGGGTACTGCACCTTCACGGCGACCTCACGGTCCTCCGCCGCCTCCGGCCCACCCGCGAGGTCGCGCCAGCGGCCCCGGTGGACCTGCCCGATCGAGGCGGCCGCCGTCGGGGCACCGTCGAGCCACACGAGCCGTGCGGACCAGTCGTCGCCGAGGTGCGCGGCCAGCTGTTCGCGCACGGTCGACGTCGGCATCGGGGGAGCGGAGTCCTGCAGCGCGGTGAGGTGCTCGCGGTAGGGCGCGCTGACCTCCTCGGGCAGGGCGGACTCCAGCACGCTGAGGGCCTGGCCGAACTTCATCGCACCGCCCTTGAGCTCGCCCAGGGTGCGGAAGAGCTGCTCGGCGGTGCGTTGCTGCACCTCGGAGAGCACCGCGTCGGCGGGCTTGCCGCCGAGCCGCTTGCCGAGCCCCATCGCCTGCCGGCCGGCATAGCCGAGCGGGAGCGCAGCGAGTCGGGCCGTGCGCGCGGCGGCCTTGCGGGGGAGCTCGGTCATGCCTCCATTGTCCCGGTCGACGCAATCGGGTTGCCACACCCGTTCCGACGCGGCGCGCCACCCGCAGGTGAATCCGCGGGAGGGAGGGGCGTGACCCGGGGCCGGTCCGCTCGTTGAGGGACTGGATGACCTCGACCCCACGGGAGGACAACGTGCGACCCAAGACCCTTCTCGCCTGCGCAGCGAGCGTGCTCGCCGCCAGCGCCACCTTCGTCGTCGGCGCGACCGCGCCGGCCGCCGGACAGGCCACCGCCCCGGCCGCGGACCGGGCCAACGTCTCCGACTTCCTCGCCGGACAGCTGAGCGGGCTGACCGGCAGGACGACGGTGATGGTGCACGGCACCTCGATCGCCGCTGCCCGCCAGGCCGTCGCGGCCACCGGGATGCGGAAGACCGGCGAGTTCACCCGGATCGGCGTCGTCATCGCCGACGCCACCCGCAGCCAGGTCGACGCGGTCCGCAGCCAGGGCGGAGTGACGTACGTCGAGGGCGGGGCACAGCCGATCGACTTCTTCAGCCAGGACCTGGCCGAGACGTCCAACACCGCGACCCGCGGGGCGGAGGCGGCCGCCACCCTCACCGGTGCCGACGGTACGCCGCTGACCGGCAAGGGCGTGAGCGTCGCGGTCATCGACTCCGGCGTGGACCCGACCCACCCCTACTTCAAGGAGGCCGACGGCTCGAGCGCGGTCGTCGCCAACCTCAAGGCGCTGTGCGAGCCGCTGACCGAGACCTGCTCGGTGCAGCGCGTGCCCGCCTTCGTCGACACCGACACCCTCTCCGTCGGCGGCCACGGCACCCACGTCAGTGGCATCGTCGCCGGCCGCCCGACCACGCTGACCGACGGCGGCAGGCTGCAGGGCGCTGCTCCCGGCGCCAAGCTGGTGTCGATCTCGACCGGCGCGGGCATCGTGATCCTCGGCGCCGACTCCGCGCTCAACTGGGTGCTCGAGAACCACGAGGCGCCGTGCGGCGCCGGCGTACCCGCGTCGACCTGCCCCCCGATCAAGGTCACCAACAACTCGTACGGCCCGACCGGCGGTGGTGAGCTCGACCCCGAGTCGGCCACGGTCAAGCTCCAGCGCGCGCTCGCGGCCGACGGCGTCGTCACGGTCTGGGCTGCGGGCAACGACGGCGGCGACGGCGCGACGAGCCTGACCAACCCGCCCGGCCAGGACCCCACCGGCGGCATCCTCTCGGTGGCGTCCTACTACGACCAGGACACCGGAACCCGCGACGGCGTCGTGTCCGAGTTCAGCTCGCGCGGCCTCGCCACCGACGCCTCGACCTGGCCCGACATCTCGGCGCCCGGCGAGAACATCACCTCGTCGTGCCGCCTCTACCTGGCGGTCTGCTCGACGGGCCTGGACTTCCGCAACGGACCCGGCGCCCTCGACGTCGGCACGTTCAACACCATCAGCGGTACGTCGATGGCGGCGCCGCACATCGCCGGGATCGTCGCCCAGCTGTTCCAGGCCGACCCGACGGCGACGCCCGCCGAGATCGAGCAGGCGCTGAAGGTCTCGGCGCACAAGTTCACCGACGGAGCGGCCTACCAGCCCGGTCCGGTCGGCACCACGTCGTACGACAAGGGCCACGGCCTCGTCGACGTCGTGGCGGCAGTCGCGGCCCTGGGGTGAGCACTGGCTCAGCCCAGGGCTGAACCAGACCCTCCAGGGAGGGCCGCCGTGCGACAGGGGTGCGGCGGTGCGAGGCGGGCGGAGGCCGTGGGGTCTTCCGCCCGCCTCGGTGTCTGCCTACCCGCGGGTCGGTTTGCTGGGAAGGTGAGGGCATGGAGATCGAGTTCGCCGGCGAGGTGGTCGAGTGGCGCGGGCCGGCGCCGTTCTTCTTCGTCGCCCTCCCGCCGGACGCGGCCGACCTCGTCGACGAGGTGAAGGCCGACGTCGTCTACTGGGGCGTGGTGCCGGTCCGTGCGTGGATCGGCGACACGGAGTTCACCACCGCGATGTTCCCCCGCGAGGACACGTGGTTCCTGCCGCTGAAGGTCGCCGTGCGCCGTGCCGAGGACGTCGACCTCGGCCAGGTCGTCGACGTACGGATCCAGGTGGGTCGGTAGCTCACCCGACGGCCGGCACGAGGCGACCGCGCCGGGCCGTCAGGTGCAGGCTGAGCGCCACGTAGTAGGCGACGTAGGCCACCGAGATCGCCAGCCACACCGGGTTGGGGTCGGGGAGCTGGGCGACCAGAACGGCGTACCCGACCAGCCAGACGCACGTGAGGGCGAGCGTCGTCCACTTCAGCGTGGTCGTGCGCGACGGGTAGACGTAGCCGATCGGGACGAACACGAGGACCGCGCACACCAGCAGCACGACGGCGACCGCCGTGGGCTGCAGGTCGAGGACCACGACGTAGAACGCGGCGATGTTCCAGTAGCTCGGGAAGCCGAGGAACAGGTGGTCGTCGGTCTTGGCGTCGACGCGGCAGAACTGGTACGCCGAGGCGAGCAGCGGGATGACCGCGAGGACCGTCGCCGAGTGGCCCTCGCCCAGGTAGCCGGCGCTCCAGAGCAGCAGCATCGGCATGAAGGCGTAGGTGATGTAGTCGACGATGTTGTCCAGGAGCGCGCCGTCGAACGACGGGGCGTGACGTTTCACCTGGACGTAGCGCGCGAGCATCCCGTCGGTGCCGTCGACGACCATGGCGATGAGGAAGAGCCACAGCGCCCGGACGGTGTCGCCCTCCATGACGGCGATGAACATCAGGAACGCCAGGACGACACCGGAGGCCGTGTAGGCGTGCACCAGCCAGGCGGCGACGGTGTGTCGACGCTGCGAGAGGGCGGCCACGCGACTCCTCGGATCGGTCGGATCGTGCATGAGAAGCGGATCATGCCAGTCGCAGGTGTGAACACAGGCAACCTCGGCGCGCGTTGCGGCGTCTCCATGTACGTCCCCGTCCCGGGGCCCGACGAGAGAACGGACCAGCACCATGCGTAGGACCTTCCTGAGCGCCGCGACCCTGGCGGTCGCCGCACTCGCCCTGACCCAGGCCCTCCCGGCCAACGCCGACGGCATCGGAGTCTCCGACCCGAAGGACCTCGGCCACGGGGTCGACCTCCGGTCGGTGGAGGTCGAGCACAAGGCCGCCAACATCGTCGTCACCACGACCCACACCGACCTGCGGCCGTCGTACACGACGGGCTCGTCGGGCTCCGTGTTCCTCGACACCGACCCCGACGACCGCGGCCCGGAGTACCTCTTCGCCGGCGGCTTCTTCCGCGGCACCGGCTACAACCTGCTCAAGGTCGACGGCTTCTCGGACGCCTCGCCCGAGCCCGTCGAGGGTTCCTACCGGATGCGGGTCGACTACGACACCGATCAGGTCCGTCTCCGGATCTCCCGCGACGCGCTCGGGTCGCCGGAGGAGGTGCGGGTCGCCGTCCGCGTCGCAGGAACGCGCCCGGACGGCAGCACCACTGCCACGGACTGGCTCGGCAAGCCGCGCAGCTTCACCGACTGGGTCGCGCAGTAGGCCCCCGGGGCTCGTTCCTACTTGATCTCGCGGACCTCCTGCGGCCATCCGCACCCCTCGGCGATCTTGCCCGCCCACATCTTCGCCGTCTCGAGGTCGGGGACCTCGACGATCGTGATCCCGCCGAGGTACTCCGCGGTCTCGGCGTAGGGACCGTCGGTGATCGTGATCGTGCCGCTCGTGGCGTCGACGCTGAAGGCCTCGGAACGGTCCTCCACGAGCCCGCCGGCGAACACGAGGGCGCCGGCGGCCTCGATCTCCCGCACCACCGCGCTGCTCGGCTCCACGCGGCTCTGGTACCACTCGGCGGGGTGGTCGCCCACCCACTGCTGGTTGAAGTAGATGGCGTACTTCGTCATGACACTCCTCCTGTGCGGCCGCCCCGTGCGGCCCGTCACCACTCTGACGGACGAGCAGGGTCCGGATCGACACCCCCGCGGCAGTGAGTGCGAACGTGCCGGGGAGGTGGCCGCTCAGTCGTGGACGACCGAGGACGGCCGGTCGTACAGGAGATCGGCGTAGTCGGGGTGGCGGAGCATCCAGGCCTTGATGAACGGGCAGATCGCGAGCACCCGGCGTCCGCCGCGGTCTCGTACGTCGTCCAGGGCGAACCTGGCCAGCGCCGAGCCGACGCCCTTGCCCTCGTGGACCCGGTGGACCTCGGTGTGGGTGAAGACGATCAGCTCGTCGGTGAGCTGGTACTCGGCGAAGCCGGCGAGCTCCCCGTCGAGGTGAGCCTCGTAGCGGTTCTTCTCGGCGTCGGCCGTGACGTGGACCGTGTCGGACATGGAGGTCAGGCCGGGAACTTCACGCCGGTGTTGGCGTGGCAGCGGTAGCCGAAGGGGTTCTTCGCGAGGTACTGCTGGTGCGCGTCCTCGGCGTAGAAGTACGGCGTCTCGCTGGCGGGGCGGATCTCGGTGGTGATCTCGCCGAGCCCGCGGCGCGCGAGCTCCTCGCCGTAGGCCTTGGTCAGCTCGCGGGCGGTCTGCTCCTGCTCGGGAGTGGTCCAGTAGATCGCCGAGCGGTACTGGGTGCCGACGTCGTTGCCCTGGCGCATGCCCTGGGTCGGGTCGTGGATCTCGAAGAACTTCTTCACCAGGTCGGCGTACGACACCTTCGCGGGGTCGAAGACGACGCGGACGGCCTCGGTGTGGCCGGTGTGCCCGCTGCACACCTCGTCGTACGTCGGGTTGGGGGTGTTGCCGCCGGCGTAGCCGACCGACGTCGACCAGACGCCGGGGACCTGCCAGTAGATCTCCTCCGCTCCCCAGAAGCAGCCGAGGCCGAGGACAGCGACCTCGAGGCCGTCGGGCACGTCGTCGCTGACGACGGGGGTGTGCAGGACCAGGTGCTCGCCCAGGGTCCACATCTGCTGCTCGCGCCCCGGGAGCGCCTGGTCGGGGGTGGGCAGGGTGGTGGGCTTGCCGAATCCGAACATGCCTCCATTGTCGCGCGCCGGGCAAGGGGCGCGACCGCGTCTCGCCGGGCGGCGGCATAGGTGGAACTACGCGGTCTAGACGTCGCGTTGTCACGGATGCGCCAGCGCGGTGCCGGGAGGACGGTGAAGAGATCCGCAGCATCCGTTGAAAGGAATTGTGATGTCTTCACGTCGAGCAGTTCGACGGCCCCTCGTTGCCCTCCTCGTGGGGGTCCTGGTCGGGGGCGGCCTGATGGCCGTCACGCCGGCAGGCGCCGAGGTCAGCAACGCCGTGGCCACCAACTGGAACAAGATCTGGAACAAGGAGCTCAAGCCGCAGGCCGACCAGCGGTACTACACGAAGAAGAAGAGCGACAAGAGGTACTACACCAAGAGCAAGAGCAACGAGAGGTACTACGCCAAGTGGGACGCCGACGCGAAGTACCAGCTCAAGGGCAACTACGCGCTCAACGGCTCGTCGTACACCAAGGCCGAGAGCGACGGGAAGTACATCCCGAAGCCGGTCGTCATGCGCGGCATGTACTCGGCGCAGTTCTACGGGTCGGCTGCCGGTCAGTGGGGCGGGACGACCATCGACTTCCCGGTGCCTCTCGCGTCTGCGCCGCAGGTCCACTTCATCCCGTCGGGAAGCGCCGTGCCGGCGAACTGCACCGGATCGGGAGCAGCGCCAGGCGCCGCACCCGGACACCTGTGCATCTTCGAGCGCTACGTGTTGAACCGGACCTTCATCAACTCCTACGGATCGACGGGATCGCCCGGTTCTGACCCGACGGGGGTGGCTCTGGGGTTCACCTCCGCCGCAGCGGGTGCGGTGGTGTCCAGCGGGACGTGGGCCCTGGGCGTGTCCGCACTCGCCAGCACCGCCTCCAGGGGCGAGGTCGGCACCAGCGTGCGCCCCGGTGACGCTGCGGGCGCGACCCCCTGACGAGGCTGGGCGTAGGACGGCCGCCGCATCAGGGATGCGGTGGCCGTTCCGCTGTCCGGGCCGAGAGCCGCGGGGTCTACCCTCGCCATGTGACCCAGGAGCACCGCAACAAGTCCGGTTTCGACACGCGTGCGATCCACGCCGGCTACGAGCCCGACGCGATGACCGGGGCGGTCAACCCGCCCATCTACGCCAGCAGCACCTACAAGCAGGACGGCGTCGGCGGCCTGCGCGGCGGTTACGAGTACAGCCGCTCCGCGAACCCGACGCGTACGGCGCTGGAGGGCGCGCTCGCGGCGGTCGAGGACGGCGAGAAGGGGTTCGCCTTCGCCTCCGGCCTCGCGGCCGAGGACACCATCATCCGGGCGCTGACGCGCCCCGGCGACCACGTCGTGATCCCCGACGACGCCTACGGCGGCACGCACCGCCTCTTCGACAAGGTCGCCAAGGTCTGGGGCACCGACCACAGCTCGGCGTCGGTGGCCGACACCGACGCCGTCGCCGCGGCCATCGAGCCCGGCCGCACCAAGCTGGTGTGGGTCGAGACGCCCACCAACCCGATGCTCACCATCGGCGACATCGAGGCGCTGGCCACCGTCGCGCACGACGCGGGCGCGCTGCTCGTCGTCGACAACACCTTCGCCTCGCCCTACCTCCAGCAGCCGCTCACGCTCGGCGCCGACGTGGTGGTGCACTCGACGACCAAGTACGTCGGCGGGCACAGCGACGTCGTCGGGGGAGCGGTCGTCGTGCGCGACCTCGAGCTTGCCGAGAAGGTCGGCTACCACCAGAACGCCATGGGCGCGGTGGCCGGACCGTTCGACGCCTTCCTGACGCACCGCGGCCTCAAGACGCTCGGCGTACGCATGGACCGCCACTGCGACAACGCGGAGCGGATCGTCGAGTTCCTCAACGGCGACCCGCGGGTCACCGAGGTGATCTACCCCGGCCTCGAGGCCCACCCGGGCCACGAGGTCGCGGCCCGTCAGATGAAGCGCTTCGGCGGGATGATCTCGTTCCGCGTCGCCGGCGGGCTCGAGCAGGCCCTCGCCGTCTGCGAGCGCGCCGAGGTGTTCACCCTCGGGGAGTCGCTCGGCGGCGTCGAGTCGCTCATCGAGCACCCCGGGAAGATGACCCACGCCAGCGTCGCGGGAACCGACCTCGAGGTGCCGGACGACCTCATCCGGCTCAGCGTCGGCATCGAGACCGTCGACGACCTCGTCGCCGACCTCGACCGCTCCCTGGGCTGAGTCGTGGACGAGGCACCCGACCCCCGCTACCTCCTGGCCAACGAGCGGACCCTCCTCGCCTACGAGCGCACCGCGATCGGTCTCATGGTGGCGGCCGTCGGTGCCCTCAACCTGCTGGACGACGCCTGGCCCAACGTCGCCCTCGGCGTCGCCCTCCTGCTCGCGTCCGCGATGACCGCCGGTGTCGGGTGGCACCGCTACCGCCAGGCGGAGCGGGCGATCCGGACGGGCACCGACCTCCCCCACGGATTCGGCGCGCAGCTCGTCGTCCTCGCCGTGATCGCGATCATCGTGGTGGTCGCCCTGACGGTGCTGGTGTGAGCGCGGTCGTCTGCGTCGACTTCGGTTCGACGTTCACCAAGGCCGTGCTGGTGGACCGCACGACCGGCGAGCTGCTCGCCACCGCGAGCCACCCGACCACGCTCCCGGACGCCTCCGGCGCCGGCGACGTCCTCGACGGGTACGACGCCTGCGTGGCCGCGCTCGCCGAGCAGGACCCCCACGCAGTCGACGCCGACGTGCTCGCCTGCTCCAGCGCCGGCGGCGGGCTGCGCATCGCGGTCGTCGGCAACGAGGAGCTGGTCACCGCCGAGGCCGGCCGCCGGGTCGCGCTCTCCAGCGGCGGCAAGGTCGTGCTGGTGCTGCACGGCGGGCTCGACGACACCAAGCTTGCCGCGCTCCGGGTTGCCGAGCCCGACGTGGTGCTGCTCGTCGGCGGCACCGACGGCGGCAACGCCGAGGTGCTCGAGGGCGACGCCCGCTTCCTGGCCGGGCAGCCGTGGCCGGGGCCCGTCGTGGTGGCCGGCAACGTCGAGTCCCAGCCCCTGGTCGCGGAGCTGCTCAACGCCTCGGGGACGCCTCACGTTCTCGCCGACAACGTGGTGCCGCGCATCGGCGTGCTCGCCCCGGACAGCGCGCGCCGGGCGATCCGCGAGATCTTCCTGAGCCACGTCATCGGCGGCAAGCACCTCAGCAGCCGCACCGACGGCCGAGGTCGCACCTTCACCTCGATGGTGCGCGGCGCGACGCCCGACGTCGTGCTCACCGGCGTGGAGCTGCTCGCCCGCGGCCTCGACGACCAGCACCGCGGTGCCGGTGACGTCGTGGTCGTCGACGTCGGTGGTGCGACCACCGACGTGCACAGCGTCGTCGAGCTCGACCCCGAGGACAGCGGCCTGGCCCGCGAGGTCGTCGCCACCACGCCGGTCACCCGCACGGTCGAGGGCGACCTCGGCATGCGCTGGTCGGCCGTCTCGACGGTCGAGGCCGCCGGTCGCGACGACCTCCACGCCGCCGCCGTACGCCGCCGCGAGCAGCCCGACCTCCTCCCGGACGGCTGCCCCGACCCGGCTGCCGAGCAGGACGCCGACCTCGACATCGCCGCAGCCGCCGTCCGGATCGCCCTCGAGCGCCACGCCGGCCGCAGCAAGGTCGTGGTGAGCCCCGAGGGCCGCGTGGTCGAGCGCAGCGGCAAGGACCTCCGCGAGGTCGACCTCCTGGTCGGCTCGGGTGGCGTGCTGCGCCACGGCGGCCCCGACGCCGTACGCCGGGTGCTGGCGCCGGCCACGGGCGACGCCTTCGAGGGGGGCTGGCAGCTGCCGCGCGACCCGCGCGTGGTCGTCGACCACGACTACGTGCTCGCCGCCGCGGGGCTGCTGGCCGAGGAGCACCCCGTGGCGGCACACCGACTGCTGGGTGGTCTCAGGGCCGCAGGGGATAGGTAGCGTGACGACGTGAGCGAGCAGGGCAGGCCCTCGGCAGACACCCCGGGCGACCCCGAGGTGGAGTCGGGACGGCGGCGGCTGTTCGCCGCCCTCGCCCGCGAGGAGGACGGGCTCGCCGAGCGCATCGCCGCCCAGTGGGCGCAGTCTCGCGCCGAGCGCCGGACCGAACCGGCGTTCACCACCGGACCCTCCAACTTCAGCCGCGCCCAGGTGCCGTGGGGCCTCGACCTCGCCGCCGCCTGGTCCTGGCGGCTCATCGCCATCGCGATCGCGATGCTCGGCCTGCTGTGGACCCTGCGCTTCTTCGCCGTCATCACCCTGCCGCTCGCCATCTCGCTGCTGATCGCCGCGCTGGCCTCACCCGTGGTCATCTGGCTGCGCCGGGTCGGGGTGCCGCGCGGCCTGGCGACCGGCGTCGTGATGCTCATCGGCCTCGGGACGGTCGGGCTGCTGCTGACCTTCGTCGGCCAGCAGGTCGCCCAGGGCGCGAGCGACCTGTCCGACTCGGTGGTCACCGGGCTCGGTCAGGTCAGGGAGTGGCTGCGCACCGGGCCGTTCCACGTCTCGGACTCCCAGCTCGACGGCTACATCAAGCAGATGCAGGCCGCCGTGTCCGGCAGCACCGGCACCGACGGCATGGTCACCCGGGCCACCGAGGTCGGCACGGCCCTCGGCCACGTGGTCGCGGGCTTCTTCATCGTGCTGTTCTCCACCTACTTCTTCCTCGCCGACGGCGAGCGCATCTGGTCGTGGCTGGTGCGGATCGCCCCCCGCGCCGCGCGCGAGCGCRTCGACGCCTCGGGCCGCGTCGCGTGGGTGTCGCTGACCCAGTTCGTGCGGGCGACGGTCCTCGTGGCCTTGGTCGACGCGATCGGGATCATGCTCGTCGCCGTGTTCCTCGGCGTGCCGTTCGTCGTGGCCATCGGCGTGCTGGTCTTCCTCGGCGCGTTCGTCCCGATGATCGGTGCCACCGTGGCCGGACTGGTCGCGATCCTCGTCGCGCTGGTCGACCAGGGCCCGTGGACGGCGCTGCTCATGCTGGGTGGCGTGATCCTGGTCCAGCAGATCGAGGGCCACGTGCTGCAACCGTTCCTCATGGGTCGCTTCGTCTCGCTGCACCCACTCGGCGTGATCGTGGCGATCGGCTGTGGGGTGCTCGTGGCCGGCATCGCGGGCGCGCTGGTCGCCGTACCCCTCGCCGCGGCGGGCAACGCGGTCGCGCAGCACCTCTCCTCCTACACCGATGTCGGTGACGACGACCCCGACGACGCGCTCGAGGAGGACATCGCGCCACCTCCCAACGAGGGCGACGCGGTCCACGACGACGGCCCCCTCGCGGGCCCGGACGCCCCCGACGACGATGACGACGACAAGCACGACGACAAGCACGAGGACCGGGCATGACTGAGCAGTGCTCCCTGGCCGACATCATCGCCGCGCGCGAGATGCTCGAGGGCCTGACGGTGACCACGCCGATGGAGGAGTCGCGCTGGCTGTCGGCGCTCGTCGGTGGACGGGTGTCGCTGAAGTGCGAGAACCTCCAGCGCACGGGCTCGTTCAAGTCGCGGGGCGCCTTCGTCCGCATCTCGCGCCTGTCCGCCGAGGAGCGGGCCAAGGGCGTCGTCGCGGCGTCCGCCGGCAACCACGCCCAGGGTGTCGCGCTCGCCGCCTCGACGCTCGGCATCAGCTCCACCGTCTTCATGCCCGAGGGGGCGCCGATCCCCAAGGAGAAGGCGACCCGCGGCTACGGCGCCGACGTCGTCTTCCACGGCCGCTACCTCGAGGACTCGCTCGCGCGGGCCCGGGAGTTCGCGGACGAGACCGGTGCGGTGCTGATCCACCCCTTCGACCACGTCGACATCGTCGCGGGCCAGGGCACGCTCGGGCTCGAGGTCCTCGAGCAGGCGCCGGACGTACGCACCGTGCTGGTGCCCACCGGCGGTGGCGGGTTGCTCGCCGGGGTGGCGATCGCGGTCAAGGCGCTGCGCCCCGACGTACGCGTGGTGGGGGTGCAGGCGGAGGGCGCCGCGGCCTACCCGGGCTCGCTCGCAGCGGGCGAGCCCGTGCCGCTCGAGTCGATGAGCACGATGGCCGACGGCATCGCGGTCGGCCGGCCCGGTGACATCACCTTCGCGGCGGTGCGCGACCACGTCGACGAGATCGTGACCGTCTCGGAGGAGTCGCTGTCCCGTGCGCTGCTCGCCCTGATCGAGCGGGCCAAGCAGGTCGTCGAGCCCGCCGGTGCGGCCGCCGTCGCGGCGCTGCTCGACAACCCGACCGGCTTCCAGACCCCGGCCGTCGCGGTGCTGTCCGGTGGCAACATCGACCCGCTCCTGCTCAGCAAGGTCATCCGCCACGGCCTCGCCGCGGCCGGTCGCTACCTCTACCTCCGCGTGTGCATCCCCGACCTCCCCGGCGGCCTGGCCTCCCTGCTCGCCGAGGTCGGTGCGGAGGGCGCCAACGTGCTCGAGGTCGCCCACGAGCGGATCTCGCCGTCGCTGACCCTCAACGAGGTCGAGGTGCGCATCCAGCTCGAGACCCGCGGCGAGACGCACGCCGAGCACTTGATGGCCCGGCTGCGCGAGCGCGGCTACCGCGTCGACAACTGAGCGTCGTACGCCCTCCCCTGAGCGGTGCGCCAGCCACATTCCGTACGCCGCAAGTGTGGCTCACGCACCGCTGACGAGCGACACCCCTGAGAAACGCCGAGGAGCGGTGGCCCAGCCACATCTGACGAGCTTGGGTTCAAGGTCTGGATGCAACACCTTGTGATGAAGGGGTGTTTTGTGATGGCGGCTCGGCGGGTGTTTCCGCAGCAGGTTCGTCGTGAGTTCTGGTGTCTTGTACGCGGGGGGCTGACGGTCGCGGAGGCGGCGCAGAGGGTTGGCGCGTCGCGGTTCGCGGGGATGGATTGGTACCGCGAGCGTGGTGGGGTGATGCCCCCGTGTGATCCGCCGGCGAGACTCAGGCCGCGTTTGAGTTTCGAACAGCGTGAAGAGATCGCGGTGCTCCATGCCGCCGACGTGTCCAACGCAGAGATCGCCCGGGTGGTGGGGTGTCATCGCGCCACTGTCGGTCGAGAACTCAGGGCCGGGTCGACCCTGTTTCCCGACCGCCGCCCGAAGTATCGGGCCAGCGCGGCCCAACTGGCTGCCGACCGACGTGCCAGGCGGGTGC
>NZ_JBFUMR010000042.1:0-43031 GCF_054049275.1 Nocardioides sp. P5_E3 | reverse complement strand
AGCGGCTGCCGCGGCGGGGACCGTGGCCATGCCGCCGACGGCGACGGCCGCGGCCGCCACCCCCGCAACGGCTGTCCTGACGCGTGCCGAGGGTGAACGGAACCTGCTCATGCTGTCCTGCCTTCTCGAGACCAAGCGGGGATGGAGCGACCCGTCGACGGAGCGTCGCGCGCCAGGGCGTCGGCCTTCTCCCACGAGCAGGTGGCCGGGGGCCACCGTGATGTTCGTCACAGTAGGTAGCAGGATTCGACGGCGTCAACACACAAGGTGGGGCACTTTTCTCAATGTTTTGACAGAAGAGCGCTGTGCGCGTCGCAGAAGGGCCCGTGCACGCGATCAGCGCGGCTCCAGCGCCTGGCCGGACGCCTCCCCGGGGCGGTGGCACGGGGCGGCTCGCTCTGGCACGTTGGGGACGTGACCGACCAGGCGGCTCCGACCCTCGCCCCCCGGGACTGGAGCGCGGACCCCGCGGACGTGCTGCTCGCCGACGGGACGGTCGCGGTGATCCGGTCGTTGCGCGAGGACGACCGCGACGCGGTGCTCGGGCTGCACGAGTCGGTGTCCGTGGACACGCTGCGCCTGCGCTTCTTCTCCCCCAGCCGGGAGGCCGGTCGGCTCTACGTCGACCACCTCTTCGCTCCCGACAACACCGCGTCGGCGGCCCTGGTGGCGCTCGTGCGTGGCCGGGTCGCCGGCCTGGCGACCGCCGAGCTGCTCTCCCCCGGCACCGCCGAGGTCGCGTTCCTGGTCGCCGACGAGGACCGCGGCCGGGGCCTGGGCAGCCTGCTCCTCGAGCACCTCGCCGCGCTCGGCCGGCGGCACGGGGTCAGCCGCTTCGAGGCGGAGGTCCTGGGCGACAACTACGGGATGCTCCGCGTCTTCCGCGCGGCCGGGTTCGGTGCGACCCGCCGGACGATCCAGGGCGAGGTCGAGGTGGAGCTGCGCACCGACGCCTCCCGCGAGGCGGTCGAGGCGGCCGACCAGCGGGAGTGGCGCGCCGCCGCCCGGTCGCTCCGGCCGTTGCTGCACCCGGCGAGCGTCGCCGTGGTCGGCGTACGCCGATCGGCGGGCGGGTTCGGGCACGGCGTGCTCGACGCGATCCGCAGCTCGGCCTACGCCGGCGCCGTGCACGTGGTGCACCCGGAGGCCGACGTCATCGACGGGCTGCCGACCGTCCGCAGCCTGGCCGACATCGACGGTCCGGTCGACCTGGTCGTCGTCGCGGTGCCGGCCGACGGGGTCGCGGACGTGCTGCGCGACGCCGCCGCCAACGGAGCCGGGGCGGCGGTCGTCATCTCGTCGGGCTTCTCGGGCAACGGGAGCGACGAGCGTCGCCACGAGCTGCTCACCCTGGCCCGCGCGCACAGCCTCCGGCTGGTCGGCCCCAACTCGCAGGGCGTGCTGGCCAACGGCGCCGGCCTCAACGCGACCCTCCTCCACGACGTGCCCGAGGTGGGCGGCCTGGCCGTCGCGTCCCAGTCGGGAGGGATGGGCTTCGCGCTGCTCGACCTCGCTCGCGACGTCGGGCTCGGCGTGCAGGCCTTCGTCTCCCTCGGCGACAAGGTCGACGTGTCGAGCAACGACCTCCTCGCGGCCTGGATGGACGACGAGTCGGTCGCGGCGGGCGCGCTCTACCTCGAGTCGTTCGGCAACGCGCTCAAGTTCGCCCGTACGGCTCGACGCTTCGCCGAGCAGAAGCCGCTGCTGGCCGTGGTGGGCGGCCGCTCGCGGGCCCGGCAGGACCCGTCCGCCTCCTCGACCGTCGGCGTCGGCGTCGACGCGCTGCTCGACCAGTCGGGGGTGATCGCCTGCCGCACCGGCGCCGAGCTGACCGAGACCGCGCTGCTCCTCGTGCAGCAGCCGCTGCCGGCCGGGCTCCGGGTGTGCATCGTCTCCAACACCGGCGGCGTGGGCGCGCTCACGACCGACCGGGCCGACGGCCAGGGCATGGCCGTCGCGCCGTCGTCGTACGACCTGAGCGGCGCCCTGCGCRCGGCCGTGCCGGGCGCGGTCGACGTCCGCAACCCGGTGGACCTCGGCGCCGACGTCACGCCCGCCGAGCTCACCGCCGCGCTGCGCGCCGTGCTCGACGCGGGCGAGGCAGACGCCGTCCTGGTGATGCTGGTGGCCAACCGGCTGGCCGACCGCGACGCTCTGTTCGACGCCGTCGCCAGGGCACGGCCGGCGGGTGCCGACGTACCCCTGCTGCTCGTCACGCCGGGCGCTGCCTTCGACGCCGCCCGCGGGCTCCCCGGTGTCACCGTCTACCGCACGACCGATGCGGCGATCGGGGCGCTCGGCCGGGCCATGCGCTACGCCGCGTGGCGACGGGTGCCGGCCGACCAGCCGGAGGTCGAGCTCGGCACCCGGGGCGTGCACGCCCGCGCCTGGGCGCGGTCACGGCTGGCCGCCCGGCGCGGGGAGCCGGAGTGGTTGGCGCCCTCTGCCCAGGCCGAGCTGCTGGCGCCCTACGGCATCCACCTCGTCGGCCGTGTCGCTGCCGGGCCGGACGAGGCGGAGGCGGCCGCGGCGGACATCGGCTACCCGGTGGCCGTCAAGGTGGCCGACCCGACGGTGCTGCACAAGTCCGACCGCGGCCTGGTGCGGATCGACCTGCGCACCGGCGGCGACGTCGCCGACGCCGTACGACGCTTCTCCGAGGAGCTCGGCCACGACCGGGTCGACGTGCTGGTGCAGCCGCTGGTGCTCGGCCACCTCGCGTCCATCGGCCTGGTCCGCGACCCGCAGCTCGGTCCCTTGGTCCGGGTCGCCGGTGGAGCTGCGGGACCGGTCGGCAGCTGGGCCGACGAGGTGCTGCTGCTGCCGCCGGTCGGGGCCGCCGACGCCGCCCGCGCGGTGCGGGCGCTACGGCTGTGGCCCCAGCTGGTCGGTGACCACGGCCTGGAGGAGGTCGACCTCGCCCCGCTCGAGGCGCTGGTGGCGTCCGTCGGCCGCCTCGCCGCGGACGTGCCCCACGTCTCCGACCTCACCCTCGAGCCCGTGGTCGTCAACGCGCACGGCCTCTTCTGCGTCGACGTGAAGCTCCGCATCGCCGAGCCGCCCGAGCTCGACACCGGCATCCCGCGTCGCCTGCGCTCCTAGTCGTGCGGTGCGGCCGACCGCGCCGCGCGGAGCAGGCTCTCGCGCACGAGGTGGTGCGCGAGGGGAGGCAGCTCCGTCAGGCCGAACCATGCGATGTCGAGGTGTTCGTCGGGTGCGAGGTTGGCCGGCGTCCCCTGCCACCTGGTCACCAGCCACGCGCTCAGCAGCACCGGCTTCCCTGCAGGTCCGGCGACGACCCGACACAGGTGGCACGTCGAGCCGGTCGCGATCCGCACGCCGAGCTCCTCGTGCAGCTCGCGGGCCAGCGCCTCCGTCTCCGACTCGCCGTCCTCGACGACACCACCGGGCAGGTCCCACACGTCCGGATACGCGCGCTTGCTCGGGCTCCGGTGCCCGAGCAGCACCCGATCGTCCAGGACCAGCGCGCCGACGACGACTCTGAGCATCTCCGGATCAGATCACGGGCGTACGACAGCGGGTGGTCGCGCTTCAGGTGGGCCCAGTCGGTCACGCGGGTCAGGTCGCTGCGAGCAGGGCCAGGGTGAAGGTCACCCAGTCGTTGAGGACGTGCGCGCCGAAGCTGACCCAGAGGTTCTTCGTGCGGATGTAGGCCAGGGTGAGCACGAGGCGCGCGGCGCCGATGACGATGATCGCCTGGCCGACGTTCCAGTCGTACGTCGACAGGTGCGCGGCCCCGAACCAGACGGCCGTGACCACCCAGGCGACGAGGATCGCCGTCCTGCGGGACGTGCCGCGTCGGGTCAGGAACCACAGGATGGCCAGGAAGGGCAGGATCGTGAAGACCTCCTCGCCCATCAGCTGGATGCCGGTGCCGACGTAGAAGGCGGCGATCTGGGCGGCCCCCGCGTCGGCGAGGTCGTCGGTGGCGGTGTTGGCGCTGAGGTGGTCGAAGCTCCCGCCCGAGACGAGCAGGGCGGCGAATGCGCTGACCGCCAGGTTCAGCAGCCAGAAGACGACCATGGCGCCGACGTCGGCTGCCCGAACCGGCTTGAACAGGGCACGCCACTGGCCCTGTGAGGCCCAGACGAACGCGGCTGCCGGGACGGCGAGGAACAGGATCCGGGGCAGCAGCTCGGCGCGCTGGTCCGCGAACCCGATGCTGATCAGGATCGCGAACCCGAGCGCGCAGGCCGCGACCACCACCAGCCACCGTCGCCCGTCGATGGCGACCGGGTTCGAGTCGTAGAACGGGAAGTCGCGTCCGTCGTCCCGCTCGACCAGTCGCCCGAAGCGCTGCGCCTCGGCGCTCATGCGGGCACCGAGCCGCCGCGCAGGCGCGCGATCTCGTCCCGTGACCGCGCGACGTCGTCCTCACCGGAGGGTCCACCGTCGCTGCGGGCGAGGTCGGCGCACAGGTCGACCGCGGCGGCGAGGACGTGCTTGCGGCGACGACGCTCCCGCCGGTCGGGTGCCGCCTTGAGGAACGCGCGCCGCTGACGGTGACCCGTGAGCGCGGTCAGCTCGTCCTGCGACAGGACGCCCTGCACCACCTCGGGGGCGAGGATGTCACGTGCCAGCTCGCGCTCCCGGTGGTCCGTCAGCCGGAACGCGTACCAGAGCAGGCCGAGGCTCACGACCATCGCGAAGACCAGCACGACGAGCGTCGGCACGTCCAGCTCGGCGCTGAGGACCAGCATGGAGTCCCAGAACAGGTGGATGCCCACGCCCGCCGCGACGAGCGCGAGTCCTCTCCCGACACGACGTGGCTGGGCCGGCGTCCCGATGAGGTAGACGAGGCCGGCGCACACGAGCGCGGTGAACATCGGGTGCGAGACCACGTCGGAGAACACGCGGGTGGCGATGCCGCCCGTGACGGCGTGGACCTGGTCGGAGCCGAAGCCCTGCGTGGAGGCGCTGACGGCGTACAGGAAGTCCTCGAAGGTCTGGAACCCCAGACCGATGAACGCGCCGAGGAAGATGCCGTCTGCCGGGGTCCGGATGAGCCGTCGCGCCAGGCCGAGGGCGAGGATGAAACCGGCCGCCTTGGAGCTCTCCTCGACGAAGGGTGCGCTCAGGCCGGCATGCCAGTCAGCGCTCCACACGGCCCCGAACAGCTTGCTGTAGAGCGAGCCCAGGGCGGTGTTGCCGGCGATCGAGATCGCGAACGGTGCCGCCAGGCCGCCCCACACGAAGCACAGGGCGACCAGACCGAAGGGCTGGCGCTCGAAGTGGTCGATGTGGTGGAACCACCACCCCCAGGCGAAGGTGCACGCGACGGCGATGGCGCCGGCAGCGGCGAACGCCGGCGCGAAGTAGCCCGCGAGGGGCGTGAACATCTGCACCATCTTCACCAGGCCGGTGACGGACAGCGCGAGGACGACCCAGAAGCAGGCGTTGCGTGGCTGGAAGAGGTGGAACCGCTCCCCCCACCCGGAGACCTCGATGGCCTCCGCCCGTCGCCGCACCAGGTCGTCGTCGGCGGTCGGATCCTGCGTCACGACGCTCATGACTCCCCCTCGGACTCGCTCGACGTGGGCTTCCATGCTCCGATGCTGCGGATCATGTGCTGGACGTCGTGGGCGGCGACGGCGAGCCGGTCCGGGGCGCCCGAGACCTGCACGACGATGCCGGTCCCGTCATCGACGAACGCCACCAGCCTGCCTTCGGCACCGGGCCGGGTGAAGGCCTCGGAGACACCAGTGAGGCCGGACGGGATGTCCACCGTGGAGCGGCCGCTGCTGACGCCGGACGCGTTGCCGCCGGTGGCGGTCGCGACGCGCTCGACCTGGGCGAGGAGCTCGGTGGCCGTCCCGGAGAAGTCGTCTGCCGACACCTGCACCGTCACGGCTCCGTTGCTCACCGCCACCGAGCCCGACGGGCCGCTGGCCGGTTGGTCGGCGGTGGTGAAGCCCGAGAGCAGGCTCCAACCGGTCGGCGGAGTGACGGCGAGGTCCTCGGTCAGTGCCAGACGGTCGCCCGCGCGCACCTGCTCGTCGTGCTCGACCGCAGAGTCGAGGTGCGGCACCACGAACGCCCACAGGACCCAGATGCCGATCGCGACGAGCGCGGGCACGAACGACGCCCTGTCGAGCCCGGCCACGCGTCTGTCGACCGGCACCCGCGGCGGCCCCGCTCGCCCGGACCAGCCGCGGCGGCCCTCGACGAGCAGCCCCTGCCCACCCGCCGTCGTTGTCGGCGCGTGCTCGTCGCTCATGTACGACTCCTCCCGTAAGCGCTCTCGGAGCCTAGGGAGGGAACCGGCCCGCCGGAAGACCTGCGACAAACCTTCACCTCGCCCTCATCCGGCCGACTCGCGCGCGAAACATGCCGCCGGGCGCCCACGACTTCTCACCCCTTGGGGCTGGGCACCGCGCACCGGGGGCGGCCGGGGATGTTGAATGGCCGCTGTCCGTAACCGACGAGCAGGAGCTCTACGTGAACAAGACTGAACTGCGCGACGCCATTGCCTCGCACGCCGAGCTGAGCAACGCCCAGGCCGACAAGGCCCTCGAGGCCGTCATCGCCTCCATCACCACCGCCGTCGCCGGCGGCGACAAGGTCACCGTCCCGGGCTTCGGGACGTTCGAGTCCCGTGAGCGGTCCGCTCGCACGGGCCGCAACCCGCAGACCGGCGAGACCATGGAGATCGCGCCGTGAGCCGCGCGCTCAGCGCTGCCCGGACGTCATCGTCCTGCGAAGCGCGCTGACGTCCGCCTTGCTCGTACCTGGTGCGAGTGAACTTCCACCTAGCGCGACGCGTGCACGACCTCGAGCGCCTGGCGGGCGATCTCCCACTCCTCGTCGGTGGGGACGACGAGGACGGCGACCTCGGAGCCGTCGGCGGAGACGGCCCGCGCGTCCTTGCCCGCGGCCTCGTTGCGCTGCGCGTCGAGCACGATGCCGAGCCGGGACAGGCCGCCGAGCGCGGCGGCCCGCAGCTCGGCGCTGTGCTGGCCGACGCCGCCGGTGAAGACGACGGCGTGCAGCTCGCCGAGCGCCGCGTAGTAGGCGCCGACGTACTTGCGGACGCGGTACGCGTAGACGTCGAAGGCGAGCCTCGCCGCCTCGTCGCCGGCTGCCTTGCGACGGGTCAGCTCGCGGAAGTCGTTGACCCCGGAGAGGCCCCGCAGTCCGGAGTCGCGGTAGAGGGCTCGGTCGATCTCGTCCAGCGACCAGCCGAGCTCGCGGTGCAGGTGGCCGTGGATCGCTGGGTCCAGGTCGCCTGACCGGGTGCCCATCACCAGTCCCTCGAGCGGGGTCAACCCCATCGAGGTGTCGACGGACCGACCGCCCCGGACCGCGGCAGCGGACGCCCCGTTGCCGAGGTGCAGCACGACGAGGTTGGTGTCCTCGACCGGACGGCCGAGCAGCTCGGCGGCGCGGCGGGAGACGAAGGCGTACGACGTGCCGTGGAAGCCGTAGCGGCGGATCCGGTGCTCCTCGCGCCAGGCCACCGGCACGGCGTAGGTGTAGGCGTGCTCGGGCATCGTCTGGTGGAACGCCGTGTCGAAGACCGCGACGTGCGGCACGTCGGGGAAGAGCCGTCGCGCGACCCGGAGGCCCTCCAGGTTGGCCGGGTTGTGCAGCGGGGCGAGCGGCACGAGGTCCTCGACGGTGGCGAGCAGCCGGTCGTCGACCACCGCCGGCTCGGAGAAGAGGTCGCCGCCGTGCACGACGCGGTGACCCACCGCGGCCAGCCCGCTCGTGCCGATCGCCGGACCGTGCCGGTCGAAGGCTGCGAGCGCCGAGCGCAGCGCGTCCTCGAAGTCGGCGATGCGCCGCTCCTCCGTGTGCTCCTCGCCGCCCACGGTGTGCGTCAGCGTGCCGCTGTCCTCACCGATCTGCTCCACGGTCCCGGACGCCTCGGCGGCTCCGGTGCTGCCGTCGAGCAGGCGGTACTTCAGCGACGACGACCCCGCATTGAGGACCAGCACCCGCTCCGTCACGAGCGCTCCTGCGCCTGGATGGCGGTGATCGCCACGGTGTTGACGATGTCGCGGACCAGCGCGCCCCGCGAGAGGTCGTTGACCGGCTTGCGGAGGCCCTGCAGGACCGGACCTACCGCCAGCGCACCGGCCGAGCGCTGCACGGCCTTGTAGGTGTTGTTGCCCGTGTTGAGGTCGGGGAAGATGAAGACCGTCGCCCGGCCGGCGACGGCGGAGTCGGGCAGCTTGGTCCGCGCGACCGCGACGTCGATCGCGGCGTCGTACTGGATCGGGCCCTCGACGAGCAGGTCCGGCGCGCGCTCGCGGACCATCGCCGTCGCCTGGGTGACCTTCTCGACGTCGGTGCCACTGCCGGAGCTGCCGGTGGAGTACGACAGCATCGCGACCCGCGGCTCGACCCCGAAGGCGGCGGCGGTGCGGGCCGACGCGACCGCGATGTCGGCGAGCTGGGTGGCGGTGGGGTCGGGGTTGACCGCGCAGTCGCCGTAGACGAGCACCTGGTCCTTGAGGCACATGAAGAAGACCGAAGACACCACCGACACCTCGGGCACCGTGCGGATGACCTCGAGGGCCGGCCGGATGGTGTGGGCGGTGGTGTGCACCGCCCCCGACACCATCCCGTCGGCGAGACCGAGCTCGACCATCATCGTGCCGAAGTAGGACACGTCGACCACGATGTCGCGGGCCGCCTCGAGGTCGATGCCCTTGTGCGCGCGCCGCTGGTGGTACTCCTGCGCGAACCGCTCGCGCAGCTCCTCGTCGTACGGGCTGAGCAGGCGCGCGCCCGAGACGTCGATGCCGAGGTGGGCGGCCTTCGCCCGGACGATCATCGGGTCGCCGAGCAGGGTCAGGTCGGCGACGTTGCGGCGCAGCAGGATGTCGGCGGCGCGCAGGATCCGCTCCTCCTCCCCCTCGGGCAGCACGATGTGGCGGCGGTCGGCGATCGCGTCGTCGAGGACCTTGTGCTCGAACATCAGCGGCGTGACGACCGAGGTGCGGGCCACCTCGAGGCCGTTCATCAGCTCCTCGCCGTCGACGTGCTCGGCGAAGAGGGTCAGGGCCGTCGCGATCTTGCGCGGGGAGTCCTTGTCGAGGCGACCCCGGCGGTTGGTCAGCGTCGTCGAGGTGGCGTGCGTGCCGAGGTCGGTGGCGATGATCGGCAGCGCCACCTCGAGCCCGTCGAGGAGCCGGTCGATCTGCTCCGGCAGGGCGAGCCCGCCGTTGAGCACGATGCCGGAGATCTGCGGGAAGCTCGCCGACTGGTGGGCGGTGAGGACGCCGAGGACCACCTCGGGCCGGTCGCCGGGCGTGACGACGAGGGCGCCGTCGAACAGCCGGTCGAGCACGTTGGGCAGTGTCATCGCGGCGACCACCAGTCCGGGGACCTCACGCGCGAGCTGACTCTCGTCGCCCCGCACGAGACGGCCGTCGCACGCCGCCATCAGGTCGCCGACGGAGGGGGCACTGAGCAGCGGCTGCTCCGGCAGGGCGAACGCGGGTACGCCCTCGCGGCGCAGCGCCGTCGCCGTCCGGCCGGTGGCCTGGGGGTCCACGCGGTTGGCGATGACGGCGAACAGCGTCGCGTGGTTGGCGGCGAGCTCGGCCTGCGCCATGGCCGCGGCCGTGCAGAGCTGGTCGACTCCCCTGCCCTGGCCGTTGAGCACCAGCAGGACGGGTGCGCCGAGGTTGGCCGCCACCCGGGCGTTGAAGGCGAACTCCGCCGGGGCGCCGACGTCGGTGTAGTCGCTGCCGACGATGACCACGGCGTCGCTCTGCTCGGCGACCTGGTGGTAGCGCGCCACGATGCGGTCCATCGCGCCGTCCGGGTCGGCGTGCACGTCGTCGTAGCTGACGCCCGCGCACTCGTCGTACGACAACGAGACCGCGTCGTGCGACACCAGCAGGTCGAGCACGTAGTCGTGGACGTCGCCGGTGGACGCCTCGGCGCGGACCACCGGACGGAAGACCGCGACCCGTGCCACCCGGCGCGAGAGCTGCTCGAGCACCCCGAGCGCGACCGCGGACTTGCCGGTGAATCCCTCGACGCCGGCCACGTAGACGCTGCGAGCCATGGCCCGACCCTAGCGGCCGGGACCCGGCGCCGTGACCCGCCCCGATGCCGGGCTGGACAACCTGTTGTCCATGGTTTGTCCAATGTTTCGCATTTCGGCTGTCCGAGCGTCGCCCGCCCCGGCGACGATCAGTGCACGCCCACAACCGGGGCGACGACAGCACGGCCCCATGGCCCGGAAGGAGCAGCTCGTGGCCACCCTCACGACGCCCCCAGTCCCTGCCCACCTCGGCGACCTCCGCAGGGCGAGCGAGCGCGAGGCCCGCGCCGCCCGCACGGCCTCCATCGTCGACGAGATGCGCGCCGGGACCTCCGAGGAGCGGCGCCTCGAGCTGGTGGACGAGCTGATCGAGACCAACGTCGTCGTGGCGCGGTCGATGGCCACCCGCTACCGCAACCGCGGCATCGACGTCGACGACCTCGAGCAGGTCGCGCTCGTCGGCCTGATCAAGGCGGCCCGCCGCTTCGACGCCGACGCCGGGCACGACTTCCTGTCGTACGCCGTGCCGACTGTGCGCGGTGAACTGCGCCGCCACTTCCGCGACTCGGGCTGGATGATCCGGGTCCCCCGTCGGGTGCAGCAGCTGCAGGCCCGGATCAAGGTCGCCCAGCACGAGCTCGAGGCGCAGCTGGGGGTCTCGCCCCGCCCGTCCGAGGTCGCCGCGCACCTCGGCGTCGAGGCCGACGAGGTCGTCGAGGCGCTGGCGGCCGACGGCTGCTTCCGCCCGGCCTCGATCGACAGCACGGGCGGCGCGCAGGACCGCGGCACCATCGCCGACGCGCTCGGCCACGACGACCGCGGCTTCGCGACCCTCGAGGCCAAGCTGGTGCTCGACACCGCGGTCAGCCGCCTGTCCGACCGCGAGCGCCTGATCCTCCGCTGGCGCTTCGAGGACGAGCGCACCCAGCAGGAGATCGCCGACCTCATCGGCCTGACGCAGGCCCAGGTCTCGCGCACCCTCACCCGGATCCTCCGTCGGCTCCGCAGCGACCTCGCCGAGCCCCTGACCGCTGCCTGAGCGTCCCGAGCCGGGCCCGAGGGACGCCGGCCGCACGGCACGCGGGTGAGCCCGCCTGGCGCCACGCGGTGGAATCGCACCAGCACCCTCGTGCTGGCCGAAGTGGCGGGCGAGATGACGTACCTCGTCGTCGCCCTCGTCGTCATCATCGTCGGCCTGGTCATCGAGAACGCCCTGCGCGGGCCCGTGAAGGCAACCAGGGGCGGCGGTCACGCCGACGGCGGAGACGGCGGGGACGGCGGCGGCGCCTAGCCGTGACGCACGCCCGGTCCGGACGGTCCGACAGAGCTGCCTGACGACGAGGCGTCGTCGGCCGTCGAGCTCGCGCCGAGGTCGAGCCGGCGCGGAGCGCGAAGGGTGCCCTGTCGGTGCACCCCTCGACAGGGACTCCCACACCCGTCCGCAAGCAGGTTCACTCGATGTCGAGGCGGCACGAGCACGCCGCCACACCCCAGCACGAACCACGAACGACGAAGAGGAGCCCAGCGCCATGCGCCAGGTAGTCATGCACGCACCCGGGGACGTACGCGTCGAGGACCGCGAGGACCCCACGATCATCGAGCCCACCGACGCCATCATCCGCCTGTCCGCGACGTGCATCTGCGGCAGCGACCTGTGGCCCTACCGCGGTGCCGAGCCGGTCGAGCACCAGGTGATGGGCCACGAGTACGTCGGCGTGGTCGAGCAGGTCGGTGACGAGGTCCGCACCATCAAGGTCGGAGACTTCGTCGTCGGCTCGTTCTGGGCCTCCGACAACACCTGCGAGATCTGCCGGGCCGGCTACCAGGCCTACTGCACCCACCGCGTCCTCATGGGCACCCTGGGCACCCAGTCCGAGCTGGCCCGCATCCCCCTCGCCGACGGCACCCTCGTCGCCACGCCCGGCATGCCCGACGCCGACCTGATCCCCTCGCTCATGGCGGCCTCCGACGTGCTCGGCACCGGCTGGTTCGCCGCCGTCGCCGCCGAGGCGGGACCCGGCAAGACCGTCGCCGTCGTCGGCGACGGCGCGGTCGGCCTGCTCGGCATCCTCGCCGCCAGCCAGCTCGGCGCCGAGCGCATCATCGCCTTCAGCCGCCACGCCGACCGCCAGGCGCTGGCGCGCGAGTTCGGCGCCACCGACATCGTCGAGGAGCGCGGCGATGACGGCGTCGCAAAGGTCAAGGAGCTCACCGACGGCCTCGGCGCCCACTCCGTGATCGAGGCCGTGGGCACCCAGGAAGCGATGATGCAGGCCATCCACTCGACGCGTCCCGGTGGCCACGTCGGCTTCGTCGGCGTCTCACACGACGTCTCCATCGCCGGTGACGAGCTCTTCATGGCCGGCGTCCACATCCACGGTGGCCCCGCACCCGTACGACGCTTCCTCCCCGAGCTCGTCCAGCTCATCTGGGACCGCAAGATCGACCCCGGCAAGGTCTTCGACCTCACCCTCCCGCTCGAGCAGGCCGCCGAGGGCTACCAGGCCATGGACGAGCGCACCGCCACCAAGGTGCTGCTCACCTTCTGAGCCTCCACGCCACTCGGCTGTCCAGCGCGCCGTGTCGGAGTACGGCCCCCTGGGCATGGCCCCCGAAGCCCACCCGACTCCCACACCACTCCCCCGAGAGGTTCCCGATGCACGACGCAGCAGCCCCGACCACGGACCTGACGTCCGCGGCCGTCGGCCCTCGCACGCCCCGCCTGCCCCTGGCCGTCTACGTCCTCGCCGTCGGCACCTTCTTGATGCTCACCACCGAGTTCGTGGTCGCCGGCATCCTCCCCGACATCGCCGCCGACGTGCAGGTCAGCGTCGCCCGCACCGGCCTGCTCATCACCGTCTTCGCGATCGGGATGATCGTCGGCGCCCCACTGATGGCGATGCTGACGCTGCGCCTGTCCCAGCGCCTGACGCTGATGTTGGCCCTGGCCGTGTTCGCCGTCGGTCACGTCGTCGTCGCCGTCAGCTCGCAGTTCGGTGTCCTCCTCGCCGCACGGTTCTTCACCGCCCTGGCCACCGGGGCCTTCTGGGCGGTCGCGGCGGTCGTCGCCACCCGTGTCGCGGGACCGGGAGCAGCGTCGCGCGCCGTGGGCGTCGTCGGGGCCGGCGGCTCCCTGGCCACCGTGCTCGGGGTGCCGCTGGGCGCCCTCGCCGCACAGGCGATCGGCTGGCGCGGAACGTTCTGGGCACTCGCTCTGCTCGCGGTCGCCGCTGTGCCACTCATCGCCCGCCACGTCACTGACGACAGCGATGACGTTCCGACGGCGTCGATCCGCACCGAGCTGACCGCCCTGCGCTCAGGCCGACTCTGGCTGGTGCTGGCCGCGTGCGCCACCACCACCGGTGGCGTGCTGGCGGCGTACTCCTTCATCACCCCGCTGCTCACCGACAGGACCGGCATCTCCGCGAACCTGGTGCCGCTCGTGCTGGCCGGGTTCGGTGTCGGGTCGCTGGTGGGGTCCCTCATCGGTGGGCGCCTCGGTGACACCCGCCCCCACACCGCCACCATCGTCGCCCCGGCCGTCACCACGCTCGTGCTGCTGGCCCTCTGCCTGGTCTCCCAGGCGGCAGTGCCCACCACCGTCCTCATCGTGCTGATGGGCTTCTTCGGCCTCGGCGCCAACCCCATCCTCATCTCCCTGGCCGTCCGGTACGCCGACCACGCCCCCACACTCGGGTCCTCGCTGGCCGTGGCCGCGTTCAACTTCGGCACCGCGGTGGCGTCCTGGGTCGGAGCCCTCGCCCTCGAGTCGAGCCTGGGAGCTGTCGGACCGGTAGTGGTAGGGACCGTCGTGTCCGCCCTCACCCTCGTCCCCGCCACCGCGCTCGCCGTCTCCGTACGACGCCACCAACGCGCCGCCGACCAGCACCGGCTCACGTCGACCGCACCCGTGCACGCCAGCCCGTCCGACGCGCTGTCCGACGCACTGTCCGACGACCAGCTCGCTGTTGCGTGCTCCACCAGCTGACGAACCAGGTCCGACGACGACCCCAGCCCCAAGCCCCTCGACGCCATGGCGTTCGGCGGAGGGCCTCGAGCGCCGGCGCGGTCAGGCTCTGGTCTAGAGGTCCTGCCATGTTGCCGCGGGCGGGTCTAGCGTGATTTCCGATCCCATTGACACACCGCTGCGGATCGCGGCGACACGTGGCGACCTCGGGCCCACTCGTCTGGGACCAGTGAAACGACGAGGCGAGGATTTGTTCATGGACACGAATGCGCTGACGGCCCTGCGCGAGAACGTTCGGGGAACCGTGACCACCGCGGAGGACGCCGAGTACGACGAGGCGCGCCGCGTGTACAACGCCATGATCGACCGCCGTCCTGCGGTGATCGTGCGCCCGGCCAACACCGGTGACGTGATGACTGCCGTGCGGTTCGCGGCCGAGAACGACCTGACGGTCGCGGTACGGGGAGGGTCGCACAGCGTGCCGGGATTCGGCACGGCGGACGACGCGCTGGTCGTCGACCTCTCCAGCATGCGCGGCGTCCGGGTGGACCCGCTGACCCAGACGGCCCGCGTCGAGGGCGGCGCCACCTGGGGCGACCTGAACGCCGCGGGATATCCGTTCGGCCTGGCCACCACGGGCGGCATCATCTCGACCACCGGGGTCGGCGGGCTGACGCTGGGCGGCGGCATCGGCCACCTCGCCCGGGGCCTCGGCCTGTCCTGCGACAACCTCCTCGCCGCGGACGTGGTGACCGCCGACGGCAGCTTCCACGTCGCGAGCGACAAGGAGGACGCCGACCTCTTCTGGGCCATCCGCGGCGGCGGCGGCAACTTCGGCGTCGTCACGTCGTTCGAGTTCCGGATGAGCCCGGTGAAGGACATCTACGGCGGGCCGATGTTCTTCGAGCTCGACCAGGCCGGCGACGTGTTGCGGTTCTACCGCGAGTTCATCGCCGACGCACCCGAGGAGCTCGGCTGCTTCCCGGCGTACCAGATCGCGCCTCCCCTGCCGTTCATCCCGGAGGACCGCCAGGGCGAACCGTTCATCCTCATGGTGACGTGCTGGGCCGGAGACCTCGATGCGGGAGAGAAGGCGCTCCAGCCGATCCGGGACCTGGCTCCCAGGGTTGCGGAGGGCGTCGGGGTGATGCCGTACCCGGCGCTCAACAGTGCCTTCGACGCCCTCGTCCCGCCCGGGCTCCAGCACTACTGGAAGGCGAACTTCGTCACCGAGCTGACCGACGACGCGATCGCGGCCCACCTCGAGCACGGCCCGAAGATCCCCGTCGTGAACTCCACCATGCACATCTACCCGATCAACGGCGCCGCCCAGCGGGTCGCCCCCGACTCGACGGCGTTCGCCTACCGCGACGCCACCTTCGCGACGGTGATCGCCGGGATGTGGCCCGACCCGGCGGACAACGACGCGAACACCGCATGGGTGAAGGACTACTACGCCGCCACCGCGCCGCACTCGGAGGAGGGGGGTTACGTGAATTTCATGGCGGAGGACGACCAGTCCCGGATCCGGGCGAACTACCGCGGCAACTACGACCGGCTGGCGGAGATCAAGCGTCGCTACGACCCGGACAACCTGTTCCGGCACAACCAGAACATCCAGCCCGGCTGACTCCGGGTCGCAGGCGTCAGGATGCGCCGCCTCGACGGGTGACGGGCGTCAGGACGCGCCCACCCGCCCTGCCCGGTCGGCGTCGGTGATCGGCGTGATCCAGGACTGGTGGGTGGTGCTGTTCTTCGTGATGGCGAGCAGCTCGTCCATGTGGGGCTCGAGGCCGGTGACCTTGTCGAGCGGGACCCCGACGATGAGCTGGAAGCCGAGGCCGCGCCACGCCTGGACGGCGCGACCGGCGAACTCGGAGTCGGCCTTCACGAAGCCCTCGTCGAGGAAGACCGGGGCGAACCGCGGCCGTGACCGCATCTCGTCACCGAGCCGGAAGCGGAGGGCGGAGCCGACGATGAAGGCGACCAGCTCCTGGCTCTCGCCGCCGCTCTTCTCCCCCAGCGTCCGGTAGGTCGCGCGCAGCTCGCCAGTGGTGTGGTCGTAGCGCTCGGCGCTGATCTCCACGTGACGGCGTACGTCTAGCAGGCGCTCGCGGTCGGTCAGTGACGTGGCCGCGTCGCCGACCTGGCTCGGCCGGCGCAGCTGCTGCATGAAGCGGCTGAGCTCGACAAAGCGCTTCTCGAGGGCGTCCTCGTCGAGCTCGGTCGTGGAGCCGGACGACAGGGTGCGCAGGTCCTTCATGAACGTCTGGACGTGGGCGGGCGACAGCCGCCGCAGGCGGATCCGCAACCGGTCCCCCGACGCCCCGAACTCCAGGCGTCGCAGGATCGCGTTGATCGGCTCGAGCCGGTCCTCGATCTCCTCGACGGACGCGGCCATCGCGCCGACGAGGGGCACCAGGTCCTGGCCGCTCCACTCCGTGAGCCGGCGCCGCCACTCGGCCCGCCGGGCGGCGAGGCCCTCGCCGCGGATGTCGTCGAGGATGCGGGCGTAGTCGGGGTAGGAGTCCGCGGTCGCGCCCAGGTTGGGCGAGTCCCACTGGAACTTGTAGACCCGGAACACCTGGGCGAGGTCGTCGTCGACCCGACGGACCTCGGCATCGGCGTCACCGACCGCGGTGCGGAGCCGCTCGGCGAGCCGCTGGGACGACTCGGCGAACCGGTCGAGGTCGTCGGGGTCCGCGGGCGACGCGGCGGCGGCGAAGTCCACCGCGAGGGCGGCCTCCTGCTCCGGGCTGAGCACGACCCGGCCGGCGTCCTCCATCGCCTGGAGCCGGTCCTTGACGACGTCCTCGGCGTCGACGAGGTCGCCGTGGGCGGCGTTGAGATCGCGCTGCCGCTGCTCCGCGGCGTAGCGGGCCCGTCGCGTCTCCTCCAGCCGTGCGGTGAGGTCGGCGATCTGCGCGTCCAACGCCTGGAGGCCGTCGTCGGACTCGAGGATCTCGGTCCGACGACGCTCGAGCTCGGCGATGCGCCGGTCGCTGCCGTCGACGTCGAAGTCGTCGAACCGCGCGGCGGCCACGACGTCGTACGACGTCCGCTGCTGCTCCAGCACCCGTGACGTCCGGTCGAGCTGGGCCACCTCGCCGCCCACTCCGTCGAGCCGCTCCTCGAGGTCGGCCAGCTCGGCGTCGACCTCGGCGATCGCGTCGGCGTTGGAGAAGCCGATGATGCTGCGGGTGTCGTTGCGCCCGTGGGCACCGCGCCGGCCGTTGCGCGTCTGACCGGCGAGGGTGACCCGGAAGCCGGCCCCCGCGAGGCCGTCGGCGGACTCCACGCACAGCGCGTTGCGCGACGCCTCGCCGACGTGGGCCTGCACCCAGCCCGAGAAGGGCGAGTCCTTGAAGACCAGCTTGCCCGCGACCCGCTCCGGGTCGGCCGGGCCGAGGTCGGGCAGGTCGAGCTCGACGCCCTCGAAGGTCAGGCGACCGCGGAGCCGCAGCCCGTCGATCGCGGCGGCGAAGCTCTCCAGCCGGTCGAGGGGCACGAGCATCATCCGGGCGCTCGCGCCGAGCACCGTCTCGATCGCCGTGCGCCACCGCACCTCGTCGGGCGCGACGTCGACCAGCTCGGCCACGAAGGGCAGCTCGTCGACGCTCATGCCGCTCGCCTGTGCGACCTCCGCACGCAGCTCGTCCATCCGGGCAGGCACCCGGCCGGCGCGACTCTCCAGCGACGCCCGCTCGCGGCGCAGCTCGGCCTGGCGCTGGCTGAGCGGGAACTGGTCGCGGAGCACCGCGTCGCGCTCGCGCCGGATCCGCTCCTGCTCCCGCTGGAAGCCGGCCAGCCACTGCTGGGCGTGCATCTGCAGCACGGAGAACGACTCGCTGGACAGCAGCGCGGCCTCGACGTCGGGCGCCTGGGCGTCGGTGGCGTCGATGAGCGGCAGCAGCCGGCCCTGCAGGACCTCCCGGCGCCCGAGCCGGTCCTCGCGGACGACCTGCTCCTGCTCCAGCGACAAGGCGAGGGACTGGAGCGTCGAGCCGCCGGCCGCGCGGTGCGACTCCTTCGCGGCCTCGAGGTCGGCCAGGTAGGTGCGCTCCGCGGAGGTCGTCGTGCCCAGCTCGTCGGCGGCCGCCGCGCGGTCGGCGCGGTTGTCGACCACGGCGGACTCGATGAGGCGCAGGTGGGTGCGCAGCAGCCACATCCGCAGCGGGGTGTCACCGTCGAGCGTCACGCCGTAGGAGTCGAGCTCCGCGAGCCGCCGGGTGGCCGCCACCTTGCGGTCGTGGAGGTCGGTGATCGGCGCCAGCAGCTCGAGCTTCTGCTCCTCGGTGCGCATCGCGGAGTGCGCGGTGTCGAGGTCGTCGAAGTGCTCGATCGCGCGGTCGGCGGCGGCGAACGTCGTGGGCCGCTCGAGCACCATGTCCTTGTAGAGCTCGTCGACGCTGCGGACCTGGTTGCCCGCCTGGATCCGGGCGAGCAGGCGCAGGGCCTTCGCACCGTCGCCGTTGGCACCGATGCCGAGCCGCGCGTGCAGGACCGCGGCGAGCTCGGCGTAGGTCCGGTGCACCCGGATGCCGGGGTAGAGCTTCTTGAGCGTGTTGGCGTGGAAGCGCTCCGGCACGGCGACCTCGAGCGTGTCGAGCGGCAGCGCCCCGTCCTGGGTGGCCAGCTGCATCTGGACGTCGGCCGAGCGGGCGGCGCGCCGCGGCACGTAGTAGGTGCGGAGCACCGTGAACCGGCCGCCCTGGTCGTTCACGAACGTCATCGCGATCGCGCCCCACGTGTCGGCGCCCTTGCCGCGGAGCAGCTTATCGACCGGCCGACCGGTGCGGGGGTCGTCGACCACGTCGACCGCACCGCGCAGGTAGGACAGCAGGTTGCGCTGGCCGGCGCCCCGGGCACGGCCCGCGACGGCGTCGTTGGACGCGCCGTTGAACTTGGTGTCCGACGGCATCATCAGCGCCGTGTAGGCGTCGAGGATGGTGCTCTTGCCGACACCCGAGGCGCCCGAGATCATCGTCGCGTCGCCGCGCAGGGGTACGACGGTGAGGCCGTCGAAGCCGCCCCAGTTGACCATCTGGAGCAGCGCAGCCCGCCACTGCATCGTGTCGTCGGCCGGGGTGGCCACGTCGCTCCGCTCGAAGAGTCCGTCGGCCGGCGTCTGCTCGATCTCGTCGATCGACATGCTCACAGCTCCTCTGCGTGGTCGCCGGCGACCACGGTGGCGGCGTCGGCGTCGTCGTCGAACAGGTCGGCCGTGTCGTCGGTCCCGGACGGGACCTCGGTGTCGTTGGCGGCCACCAGCGCCGCGAGCAGCTCCTGCAGGAGCTCCAGCGGGATCAGCGGCTCCACGGCCTCGCTGATCTCGAAGCGCTCCTCGGAGCCGGTGCCGATCAGGAGGCCGGCCTTGACGATGCCCGTGATCGCGTTGCGCGCCCGCTTCTCGTCGCCTGCGACGTCGGTCGCGTGCGAGGGCCGGAAGCTCGAGACGTAGCGGACGACGTCCTCGCGGTCGACGAAGACGCGTGCGTCGCCGCTCGCGGCCCCGGCACGCAGCCGGTCGCGGAGGTGGACCAGCACGAGCGTCTCCTCGCGCGACCACGCGGCGTCGTAGAGCATCGTGGGGAACCGGCTCCCCGTCTCGGAGGTCGCCTGGCGCTTCCATGCGACCTCGCGGGCGCGGTCGACCTGCAGGTCGAGGAAGAGGTCGTTGAGCCGCGACCGGAGCAGGCGCTCGTGCTCGACCAGCACGCGCCAGTCGCGCGGGTGCGTGCGGGCGCTGATGAAGCGCTGCTTGAGCAACGTCACCAGGGCGCGGCGCTGGGCGTACTCCAGGCCGCCCTCGTCGCCCTCGAAGAGCGAGACGGAGTGCTCGTCGAGGAGCTCGTCGTCGCCGAGGTCGACGTCACGGACCTCGGAGTCCATCTCCGAGTCGAGCTCGGGGCCGAGGTCGGAGTCGATCTCCGCGGCGGTCTCGGGGTGGGTCTCGACGCTCATGCGCGGGTCTCCGTCGGCTGGGTCTGCTGGGTCTCGGGCAGGTCGGGGTCGGGCAGCGGCGTACGGGGCACGGCGAAGGTCCGCCTGCTCCCGTCGGGGCGGACCGCCTCGAACGCCTCCATGGACTCCTCGGCTCGCCACTCCCGGTCGGCAGCGAGGTGCAGCAGCCCGAAGATCTCCACCGGCCGGCGCAGCGACGGCTCGAGCCCGTCGAAGAGGGCGCCGAGGGAGGCGACCGGGAGCAGGGAGGTCATCACCGCGTCGAGGCGCTCGCGCAGCGTCGCCAGCTTGGGCCCGCCCTGGGCGACGAGCTCGGCGAGCGAGACCGGGGGCGCGAGGTCGGGGTCGGGCGTGCTGATCCGGTCGGGCAGCACGTCGTCGGCGGGGTCGTGGAAGCGCTCGCGCAGGTGGTCGATGCCCGTCCGCGCGGGCAGGAGCGGGACGTCGTGGGCCGCGCGCGGCCCGGTGGTGGCCATCCACGTCATCAGCTCGGCCTCCACCTGGCGCAGCGTCTGCTCGAGCTCACGGTCGCGGGCCGCGTCGTGGGAGACGATGTACTCCTTCAGGGTCGCCGTCACCCGCGACCGCTGGGCGAGCACCCGGTCGAGGCCGTCGCGCACGAGCCGCACCGTGCCGCGCAGCTCGGCCCGGTCGGCGTCGCTGAGGAGCCGGTCCGACAACGGGTGCTCGAGCAGGTCGGTCAGGTCCTCGCGCAGCTGGGTCACCAGGGCGTCGTCGCGGAGCAGCGCGAACGCGCCCTCGAACGCGCGACCCTCGTGCGTCGCCGTCATCAGGGCGTCTGCGCGGGACAGGTAGTCGTCGATCACCTCGCCGGCCGGACGGTCCTCCGCCCGGAACGCGGCGAGGATCTCGGTCCGGATGGTCGCGAAGCGCTCCTCGACCCGGGCGAAGTCGCTCGGCAGCGCGGAGATCAGCGACAGCAGCTCGGTGAACCCCTCGAGCATGTAGTCCTCGGTCGCGCCCTCCAGCTCCCCGCCGTCGACGAGGCGGTCGCGCTCGACCCGCAGCCGGGCGATCTCCTCGTTGAGGATCGTCACGCGGGCCGTCCGGTCGGGGTTGGCCTCGGAGTTGAAGCGGCGGACGGTGCCGAGGATCGTGGCGACCCGGTGCTCGCTGAGCGTGGCCCGGTCGCGGGCGAGGTTCTTCACCAGCTCCAGCGCCTGCTGCGCGTGCGAGGTCAGCGCATAGACCTCGTGGCCCGCCTCGTCGAGCGACCGCACCAGCCACTGCCCGCGCATCCAGCGCTGGCAGACCTCCCGGCCCGTGCCGGTGGGGACGTCCTGCTCCCCCGCCAGCCGCATCTGGGCCAGGTGCTCCTCGACCTGCGCGTGCAGCCGGGCCGTCGGGATCGGGTTGTTGTTGCGCCCGAACGCCGTGCGGAAGATCGTGATCACCACGGGCGCCTGCCGCTGGTGGAGCAGGGTCAGCGTGGGCTGTGCGAACGCGCTCTTCACGCGCGCGAGCTCGCCTGCGATCTCGCTCACCACCCGGCCTCCCCCTACCTCGTCCCACCTGTGTCGGTGCGCAAGCATGACAAAGGGCGCCGACGGCTCGTGGGGCGGGCCCGGTGGTCAGGCCCAGACGACCTCGAGCTCGTCACGCTGGCCGAACCGCTGCAGGTGGTCGGCGACCACCTGGGCCCAGCGGTCCACGTCCAGGTCACCGTCGGCGGGCACGCTCGCCTCGATCTCGAGGGCACCCTCGACGGGCCGGAGGACCACGGTCTGGCCGCCGGCCATGACGAGCGTGCGCGTGTCCCCGTCCTCGGTGACGGTCGCCTTCGCCGACCAGTGCCCAGCCAGCTGCTTCGCGTAGCGCTCGGGACGGTCGGTGGTCATGGTTCCGTGCTTGCTCATGCGCCCAGCCAAGCACGATCAGCGAAGCGTGGCGGAGACCTGGTCGGGGACCCGCTCGTAGCGGACGAACGCCCGGGTGAACGACGCCGAGCCGTGGGCGAGCGAGCGCAGCTCGGCGGCGTACCGGCGGAGCTCCAGCTGGGGCACGTGGGCCCTGATCACGACCATGCCCGGCTCGCGGGCCGGCTCGCTGCCGAGGACCTTCCCCCGTCGCGCGGACAGGTCCCCCATGATCGTGCCGACCAGGGCGTCCGCGACGAGCACCTCCACCTCGTCGACCGGCTCCAGGAGGCACGTCCCTCCGTGCGTCGCCGCGTCGCGCAGCGCCAGCCCACCGGCGGTCTGGAACGCCATGTCGGAGGAGTCGACGCTGTGGGCCTTGCCATCGGTCAGGGTCACCCTGAGGTCGACCGTCGGGCAGCCGTTCGCCACCCCGTCCCGCATCTGCGACCGGACCCCCTTCTCGACCGAGGGGATGAACTGCCGGGGCACCGAACCTCCGACCACACGGTCGACGAACTCGAACCCACCGCCCTGCGGGAGCGGCTCGACCTCGATGTCACACACGGCGTACTGCCCGTGCCCACCGCTCTGCTTGACGTGCCGACCGTGGCCGGTGGCCGCGCGGACGAACGTCTCCCGCATCGGCACCCGGACCTCGACCTCGTCGACGTCCACGCCGTAGCGGCCGGCGAGCCGGTCCAGCAGCACGTCTGCGTGAGCCTCCCCCATCGTCCACAGCACGACCTGGTGGGTCTCCTCGTTGTGCTCGACGCGCAGGGTGGGGTCCTCGGCGGCGAGCCTCTGGAGTCCCGGGCCGAGCTTGTCCTCGGCGCTCTTCGTCCGGACCTCGATCGCCACCGGCAGCTGGGGGTCGGGCACCTGCCAGGGTTCGAGCACGAGCGGCGTCTCGACGTCGGCAAGGGTGTCGCTGGTCTCGGCCCGGCTCAGCCGCCCGATGGCACACAGATCGCCGGCGACCACGGCCGGGGCGGTGCGGTGAGACTTGCCCAGGGGGACGGAGAGGGACCCGATCCGCTCGTCCTCGTCGTGGTCCGGGTGGCTGGAGTCCGGGTCGTCCCCATCCGCCCACACCGAGCGGTGCCCGGACACGTGCACCGTGGCGTCCGGCAGCACGGTCCCCGAGAAGACGCGGACCAGGCTGACGCGTCCGAGGTACGGGTCGGTGGTCGTCTTGATGACCTCTGCCACCAGGGGACCGGACGGGTCGCACGCGATCTCCGGGCCAGGTCGACCCGCCGGCGTCCAGACCTTCGGCATCCGGCGCTCGAGCGGTGAGGGGAACGCGGACACCATGAGGTCGAGAAGCTCCCCCGCTCCCACGCCGCTCGTCGAGTCGACCGGGACGACGGGGTGCAGCGAGCCCCGGGCGACCGCGACCTCCAGGTCCGTGAGGAGCAGCCCGGCGTCGATCTCCTCGCCGCCGACGTAGCGCTCCATCAGCGTCTCGTCCTCGGACTCCTCGATGATGCCTTCGACGAGCGCTGCACGCTGCGCGTCGTGGCCGTGGTCCCCCGTGATCAGGCCGACGAGATGCCCGCCCTCCTCGAGGTAGACGGGCAGGACCCGCTCGCCGAAGGCTCCGCGCGCCTGCGCCACGACGCCGTCGACGTCGGCCCGGGCGTGGTCGACCTTGGTGACGACGACCACCCGCGGCATCGCCACGTCGGCGCACTCACGCCAGAGCGTCCGGGTCTGCTCGTCGACCCCCTCGTTCGCGGCGACGACGAACAGCGCGCAGTCCGCAGCGCGGAGGCCCGCTCGCACCTCCCCCACGAAGTCGACGTACCCGGGGGCGTCCAGCAGGTTGACCTTCACGCCGTCGTGCACCAGCGGCGCGAGGGCGAGCCCGACGGAGCGTCGTTGCCGGTGCTCGACCTCCTCGAAGTCGCACACGGTCGTGCCGTCCTCGGTGCTGCCGGCCCTGTTCAGCACCCCAGCCGTGACCAGCAGCCGCTCGACGAGGGTGGTCTTCCCCGCACCCGCCGGGCCCACGACCAGGACGTTGCGGATCGCCTCCGGCGCGATCGCGACCGGAGCGCCCGCCTGGCCGGCAGCACCGCCGGAATCTCTGCTCACCGTGGCGGCTCCTGCTCGCTGTTCCGACGGTCCGAGAACGGTCAGCCCACTGTCGCCCGATTGGTCCCGCGAGGCAAGGGCGAGCCTGGTGCTTGTCGAGTCCGGGCGCGCAGTCAGCGATCCGGGGCCTGGGCCGCAAGGCGTACGCCGGCGTTGGGAGCGCCGTAGCCGTCGTAGCCGTCCACGCGCTGCACCACCTCGAAGAACACCTCACCGACCGTGGCGGTGTAGAAGTGCGTGAAGGTGCCCGCCCCGTCCCGGTCGTGCAGGAGGCCGAGCTCTGCCATCTCCCGGACCTCGGCCTCGGAGAGGTCGAACCGGGCGACGAGGTCGTCGTAGTAGTTCTGCGGGATCGCCAGCGGCACCAGGCCGCGCTCGACCGCCCGCCTGGCGACGGCGGCGACGTCGTCGGTCGAGAACGCCACGTGCTGCGGGAAGCCCGAGGACGCGTCCCACGTCAGCGGCGCGACGTTGAGGGCGAGCCGGCAGGCGCCGGAGGCCGACCGCACGACCTGGCTGCGCACCAGCCCGTGGGGTGAGGGCACCTCCTGGCTGACGTCCACGCGCAGCCCCAGGACGCTGCTGTAGAAGAGGACCGCCTCGTCGAAGCACTGCCACGGCTCGGCCAGGTTGACGTGGTCGATCCCGGTCAGGAGAGCGGTGTCCGGCGTCCGGCCGCCCTCGAACTCCGGCGTCCACGTGGCCTCGCTCCCGGAGTCCGAGCCGAGGAAGACCTCCGTGCCGTCGGGGGCACGGAAGGCCGGGAGCTCCTGCTCGGTGGCGAGCGTCCTGCGGTAGACGGTCGGCGCCTGGAGGGACCGGGCGCGGGCGGCCGACACGGCGGGGTCAGCCACCTGGAACCCGACGGCGGCGAGCGAGGGCGCGCGGTCCCGGGCGTGCTGCTCGTTGCAGACGATCCGCGCCGGCCCGTCCGCCCACAGCCGTGCGTCCTTGCTCCGGTGCCGGCCGCGGAAGGTGAGGCCGAGCTGTCCGAGGAGGACGTCGACCTCGCCGGTGTCCTCCGCCCGCACCTCGACGAAGTCGAAACCGGTCGGCTCGGCGACCGGCGGCAGGGGCCGGCTGCCGACCAGGTCCTCCAGCCAGGTGAGGGACCGGCGCGCCTGGCGCGCGGTCCTCCCGACCTCGGTCTGCCGGAAGACGTCGTTGAACACCTCCAGGGACAGCGGTCCGTCGTACCCCGTCCGCAGGACGTGCGTGAGGAACGACCCGAGGTCGAAGGCTCCCTCCCCCGGGAACAGGCGGTGGTGGCGCGACCAGTACAGCACGTCCATGCTCAGCGCCGGAGCGTCCGCGAGCTGCAGGAAGAACACCTTGCGGCCCGGGATCTCCTCGATCGCGGCCGGGTCGTGGCCACGGGACAGGATGTGGAAGCTGTCGAGGCAGACCCCGACCGCGTCGTGGTCGGCGAGCTCGACGATGCGCCAGGCCCGCCGGTAGTCGTCGACGTAGCGCCCCCAGGCCAACGCCTCGAAGGCGATCCGCACGCCGTGCTCGGCAGCCGCCTCCCCCAGGCGTCGCAGCTGGCCGGCCGACACCGCGTCGTCGTCGATCGTCGCGGTGCCGACGTTGCTGCACACGAGCATGGTCTCGATGCCCAGTCGCTGCATCAGGACGAACTTCGCCCGGGCCCGCCGCAGCACGCGCTCGAACTCGTCCTCGGTGACACCCTCTGCGTCCCGGAACGGCTGGTACAGGTCGAGCGAGAGCTCCAGCCGGTCCGCCAGCGCCACGATCTCCTCCGGGCTCGCCGGTGAGGCGACCAGGTCGGGCTCGAAGATCTCGACCCCGTCGAAGCCGGCCTCGGCAGCGGCACGGAGCTTGTCGGTCAGGGTGCCGCTGAGACAGACCGTCGCGATCGACGTGCGCATCACGTCTCCGCGGGGTTCGAGGGGGTGAGCAGCCGCGCCGGGTTGAGCACCATCAGCTGGTGGACGTGCTCGTTGGTCGCGCCTCCGTCACGCAGCAGGGGAAGGATCCGACGGGAGATGTTCTCGAGGTTCCAGTGCGGCACGTTCGCCGCGCGCCACGACGGCGGCGTGACGCGGCTGAAGTAGGCCGCGTCGTGGGAGAGGACCATCCGGTCTGCGTACCCCTCCCGCAGCAGGGTGAGCACGGTCGCCACGCGTACGTCGTCGGGCAGCACGTGCTCCATCCCGAAGCGGTCCATCCCGATGCTCGCCCCGGCGTCCATCAGCTCGCGCAGGTAGTCCAGGTCCTCGCTGTCGCCGCAGTGCCCGATGACCAGCCGCTCGGGCGCGACGCCGTGCTCCCGGAAGAAGGCGAGCTGCTCGAGCCCGTTGCGCGACGGTGCATGGGTGTGGGTCGTGATGGGGACGCCGGTGCGCCGCTGCGCGGTCGCTGCCGCCTCCATCACCCGGCGTACGTCGGGGGTGATGCCCGAGCGGTCGGTGACGACCTTGAGCATGCCGGCCCGCACACCGGTGCCCGCGACTCCCACCTCGATGTCGCGCAGGAACAGCTCGAGCAGCGGGTCCGGTCCCCCGACCAGGCGGCCCGGGCCGTGCGTCGAGAAGTACGCCGGCAGGACGTCGGCCGCGTAGTAGCCGGTCGAGGCGACCAGGTGCACGCGGACCCGCTCGGCCACCTTCGCGACGCGGGCGACGTCGCGACCGATGCCCAGGACGGTGAGGTCGACGACGGTGCGGACCCCGAGGTCCCACAACCGCTCCAGCCCCTGGACCGCCGTCTCGATCGCGACGTCCTCGTCCCACTCGGGGTGGGGGAGGTCCACGTCCAGCTCGGGGTGGCCCACGAACACGTGCTCGTGGATGAGCGTCGTGCCGAGGTCGTCGGTCGACACCGGCCCCCGAAAGGTCTCCACCGTCCGCTCGGTCACCGTCCTGTCACGCCCGTCGTCACTCGGCCTCGCCGCGGACGCCTTCGTAGACCGCCAGCTGGTCCTCGTCGAAGTTGTCGCGGAGGTAGGCGTCGGCCTGGCTGCGGAAGGCCTCGACGTCGACGTCGTCGACGACCTTCATGTCGCCGCTCTCCTCCCACTCGGCGAGCGTGGCCTCCTCGTCCTCGGCCACGCACTCCGGGACCTGCTCCTCCGCCGCCTCGACCGCGGACGTCAGGGCGTCCTGCTGCTCGGAGCTGAGGCCCGACCATGAGTCGCCCCCGATGATCACCAGGTTGGAGTTCGCCTGATGGTCCGACATCGAGATGTAGTCCTGGACGTCCTGGAGGCTGCTGGCCGCGATGTTGGTGATCGGGTTCTCCTGCCCGTCGACCGTGCCCTGCTGGAGGGCGAGGAACAGCTCCTCGTAGGCCACCTCGGTGGCGTCGGCGCCCAGCGCCTTGGCGTTCATGAGGAACTGCGGGGAGTTGGGGAAACGCATCCGCAGGCCGTCGAGGTCACCCGGCTCACGGATCGGCTCGTTGGCGGTGAACTCACGCATGCCGGCAGACCACGCGCCCAGGGTGTGCACGCCGGTCTCCTCCTCGAACCCCTGCAGCAGCTCATCGGCGGCGTCGCTGTCGAAGTAGCGAGCGAGGTGGTCGCTGTCGTCGAAGGCGTACGCCGCGTCGAGCACGGACACCTGCTCGTAGATGGCGCCCAGCGCGGATGCGCCCTGGATGTCCATGTCGATGTCGCCGGAGACCACCGAGGCGATCCGGTCGGCGTCCGCTCCGAGCTGGCTCGAGGAGAAGATCTCGATCGACATCCCGACGTCGGCCTTCTCGACCTCGTCGGCGATGACCTGCGCCCCGCAGCGGTGCTGCGGCTGGTCCTCGGTGTAGCTGTGGGCCAGCTGCAGGGTGGCGTCCCCGCCGGACTCCCCGGACCCGCCGCCTTCGTCTTCGTCGTCGCCACCACAGGCGGCGAGGAACATCGTTAGCGCGACGACGCAGGCTGCGAGGGCCGCGCTCCTTCCCTTCGTGCGAGGTGCCATCATCGATTCCTTTTCTCAGTGGTGGTCCGAGAGCGGCTCGTCTCGGTCGCGACGAGCTCGTCGAAGTCGCGCAGCATCGCGGCGCGGTCGGCGGGCCGGCCGGTGATCAGCTCGAAGGCGTCGGCGGCCTGGTGCACGGCCATCCCGGCGCCCGTCAGGACGGTGCACCCGGCCGCCGCGGCGGCGTCCAGGAGAGGTGTGTGGAGCGGCCGGTAGACGATGTCAGCCACCCACAGCGAAGGCCGGAGCACCTCGTCCGGGACCGGCGACCCGGGGTGGGCGGCCATGCCCATGGGGCTGGCGTTGACCAGACCCGTGGCCATGCCCACGGCCGCCCGCAGCCATCCCTCGGTCGGCTGCACGATCTCGATGTCGGTCGGGCGGTCGTCCAGCGAGGCCGCGAGCCGGGCAGCACGTTCGTGGTCGAGGTCCACGACGAGGAGTCGGCGTACGCCCAGGTCGACGAGCGCGTGTGCCACCGCAGTGCCGGCCCCGCCCGCGCCGAGCAGCACCACGCGGTCGCGGTCGACGTCCGGCAGCCCGTCGGTGAAGGACCGCTTGAACCCGGTGACGTCGGTGTTGTGCCCGGTCGTCCGTCCGTCGCGGATGATGATCGTGTTGAGCGCGCCGATCGCCTGGACCGCGGGGGCCGTCTCGTCGACGAGCGGCACCATCGCCTGCTTCACCGGGTGGGTGATGTTGAGGCCGTCGTAGCCCAGCTCGATCGCGGCGCCGAGGAGGTGCTCGAGGTGAGCGGCGTCCACGACTCCGCCGGCCTGCTCGATGACCTTGTAGACGTAGCGCAGACCCTGGCGCTCGGCCTCCCGCTCGTGCATCTCGGGCGTCAGCGACGGTCCGACGCCCTGCCCGATGAGGCCGGCGAGCCACGAACGCCGGTCCGGCGCGCTCACWGGCCCAGCTTCTCGGGCAGGTAGAGGATCACGTCCGGCCAGAAGATGATCGCGAAGCAGAGGAGCGTCAGCGGCACGAGGAAGGGCAGCGAGCCCCAGAAGACCTCCGCCATCCTGGCCTTGGTGATGGCCTGCAGGACGAAGATGACCGTGCCCACCGGCGGCGTCAGCAGCCCGATCATCTGCGACAGGATCATCAGCACGCCGAGCGCGATCGGGTCCACGTCGTACTGCGCCGCGATCGGCAGCAGGATGGGGACGGTCAGCGTGAGCACGGCGATCGCGTCGAGTGCCGTGCCCAGCACCATCGACAACGCGAAGACCAGGAGGAGGAAGACGGTGGCGTCGCTCGTCAGGCCGAGCATCCACTGGGAGATCTCCTGGGGGACCCGTTCGCGGGCGAGGACGTAGCCCAGCAGGTTGGCCGACGCGACGATCAGCATGATGCTGCCGGTGGTGAGCGCGGCCTCGATGAACACCTTCGGCAGGTCACGCAGGTGCAGGGTGCGGAGGGCGAATCCGAGGAGGAGCATGTAGAGGGCACCGACGGCCGCCGCCTCGGTGGGCGTGACGAATCCTCCGAGGATCCCGCCGAGGATGATCACCGGCGCACCGAGCGGCGCGATCACGCGACGGCCGGTGGTCGCCACCCGGCTCCAGCTGAACTCGGTCCTCGGCAGGTCGGGCATCCGCCGCACCCACAGGAACACCACGATGCACAGGCCGATGGCCATCAGGAGGGCCGGCACCACCGAGGCTGCGAAGAGCGCCCCGGTCGAGATGCCGGCCAGGCCGGCGTAGATGACTGCCGGGATGCTCGGCGGCATCACCGGGGCGATCAGGGAGGACGAGCCCACGACCCCGAGCGCGAACGGACGCGAGTAGCCGGCGCGCAGCATGGCCGGGATCTCGACCTTGCCGAGCGCGGCCGCGTCCGCCACCGCGGAGCCGCTCATCCACGAGAAGCCGAGGCTGACACCGACGCTGACGTAGCCGAGGCTGCCGCGCACCCGGCCGAGCAGCGCGAGTGCGAAGTCGAAGAGCCGGTCGGCGATGCCCGCCTTGTTGGCGATCGAGCCGAGAAGGATGAAGAGCGGCACCGCGAGGAGCGGGAAGCTCGCCGTCGAGTTGGACACCAGCCTCAGGGCCAGGCCCACGGACTGGTCGCTCGTCATCATGTAGAGGAAGCAGGGGCCGAAGAACGCGAACGCGACCGGGACACGGATCACCAGCAGCGCGGCGATCAAGAGGCAGAGGACGAGGACGCTCATGCCGTGGGCATCTCGTGGGTCGCCAGGTCGTCGTACGTCGGTTCGGGAACGCCGTGCACGGCGTAGTCCACGGCGGCGATCAGCGAGCGGACCACCACGCTGACGAAGCCGATCATCGAGATGCCGTAGAGCCAGGACATCGGCATCCGCATCGCCGGCGACTTGAGCATGTCCTGGGTCTGCACGAGCTCCCACGCCTCCGCGCACAGGACGACACCGATCAACGCGACGACGAGGCAGGAGACGACGCGGACGACCCGCCGCACGAGGTCGCCCGGGACGAGGTCGATCATCTCGATGGAGATGTGGGAGTCGTTGGTGACCAGGACGCCGGCGAGGACGAAGGTGAGCCAGACCAGGCAGAACCTGGCGAGCTCCCCGCTCCACGGCCATCCGTCGATCGGGAGGTAGCGCTGCGCCGCCTGGACCAGCACCAGGCCGAAGATCAGCACCAGCGCGGCGACACCGATCGTCAGCTCCACGGCGGTGAGCACCCGTGCCACTCGCCTCAGCCACGCCGGCATGCGCCGGTCGCCTCGGCCGTCCTTGGTGATGGTCGTCACAGCGGCGAAGTTACGGAGTGCGGCAAACATGCGGCAAGGGGTTGCCATCGAGTTGCCACGTACGTTGTCCTGTCCTCGTGGCCCGACCCACCATCTACGACGTCGCGACCGCTGCGGGCGTCGCCACCTCGACCGTCTCGCGCGCCTTCACCAACCCCGGGAGGGTCTCGACCGAGACCCGTGAACGGGTGCTGGCCAGCGCGGCCGAGCTCGGCTACCGGCCCAACCCTCATGCACGGGCGCTGCTGTCAGGCCGCCACCACACCGTGGCCATGGTGGTCTCTGACATCACCAACCCGCACTACTTCGAGCTGATCCGGGGCGCCGAGATGCGGGCCCGCATGTCGGAGTACACGCTGCTCCTCGTGAACGCGGAGGAGTCGCCGCGGATGGAGTGGGAGCAGATCCAGCGACTCGCGCCGGCCGTCGACGGATTCCTCCTCGCAGCGAGCCGGCTGCCGGACGAGAACCTGAGGCAGATCGCGGACCAGCGTCCAGTGGTCCTCATGAGCCGGGAGGTGCCCGGGCTCGCCAGCGTCGTGCTGGACCACGTCGAGGGGTGCCGGCAGATCGTCGCCCACCTCTCCTCGCTGGGCCACCGCGAGCTCGTCTACCTCGCCGGACCACGCAACTCCTGGATGGCTGCCACCCGCTGGGCTGCCCTGAAGGAGGCGGCTGAGGGAGCCGGAACCACCGCTCGCCGGATCGGACCGTTCACCCCGAAGGTCAGCCAGGGCGGGGCAGCCGCGGACGGCGCCCTGAACGACGGCGCGTCGGCGATCGTCGCCCACAACGACCTGCTCGCGATCGGCGTCATCCAGCGCCTCACGCAACGGGGCCTACGAGTGCCCGCCGACGTCAGCGTCGTGGGGTTCGACAACATCTTCGCCGCCGACGTGTGCACCCCCGGGCTCACCACGCTCGGCGGCGCCCACGTGGACCTCGGGCGGGTCGCCGTCGAGCTGCTGCTCACCGCCGACGCCCGGGCGAACGACGACCACCCGTCCGTCGTCCTGCCCACCGAGCTCGTGCTGCGCGGGTCCACCGGGGCCGCGTAGGAGGTGCCGGTCGTCGCCGGGCCTCAGTCGTCGTCGCGCCCGCCTGCGAACACCTCGCGGGCGATCCGGAACGCGGTGTTCGCGTCCGGTACGCCGCAATAGATCGCGCTCTGCAGCAGGGTCTCGCCGATCTCCTCCACCGTCACCCCGTTGCGGCGTGCGGCGCGCAGGTGCATCGCCAGCTCCTCGTGGTGACCCCTGGCGACGAGCGCGGTGATCGTGATCAGCGAGCGGGTGCGCCGGTCGAGGCCGGGACGGGTCCACACCGTGCCCCAGGCGTACTCCGTGATCATGGTCTGGAAGTCGCGGTCCAGGTCGGTGATCCGGTCGGTCGCGCGGTCGACGTGCTCGTCGCCGAGCACCTCGCGGCGCACGGCCATGCCGTCGTCGTACTTCGTCATGCCACCTCCAGGTGGGATCGAGCGTGGGTCAGCGGGCCGCTTCGGCAGCAGCGAGGTTGTCGGCCATCCGGTCCGGGTGCACCTGCAGCCCGGCGATCAGGTCTGCGGTCTGGCTCGTGGCGACGGCGGTACGCCGGACCAGCAGGCGCAGCGTGTCCCACTCGGCGTGCCACGCACCGTCGGCGCGCTCGTCGACCTGGTCGGCGGCACACAGGTGGAGGGTCGCGAGCAGCTGGGGCGCGGTCAGGGCGGCCCGCCGGACGAGCACGGACAGGACCGGGTTGGCCTTGTGCGGCATGGACGACGACCCGCCGCCGGAGGACTCCTCGACCTCTCCGATCTCGGGTCGCGAGAGCTCGAGCACGTCGCGCGCGATCCGTCCGCACGCTCCGGTCGTCGCCGTCAGGGCGTCGGCGATGCGGGTGATCGGCCGGCGGTCGGTGTGCCAGGCCGGTACGTCGTCCAGGCCGAGCCGGGTGGCCAGGCGGTCGTCCCGCACGGTGCCGACCGGTCCCCCGCACTGTGCGGGAAAGGCCAGCGCGGTCAGGTCGTCGGAGGCGCCGGACAGGCCGGAGCGCCACGCCGAGACCTTGTGCCCGAACGTGATCGGCCGCGCCCACTGCGTGAGCGTCCGGCCGATCATCGGCGCCTCCCCGTGCGCGGCCGCGAGCCGGTCGAGCGCCGATGACGCAGAGGACAGATGCGAGCGCACGGCACCCACGGCGTCCCGCAGCATCAGCACCATCGCCGTGTCGAGCACGTCCTGCGACGTGAGCCCGGTGTGCACGTCCACCCCGGGGTTGGCCTCACGCAGCGCGGAGACGAGCGGGATGACCGCGTTGCCGCCGGCCTCCGCATCGAACGGACCGTCCGGGCCCCCGAGGGAGGTGCCCGCCCAGGCCGACTCGACCGCCACCATTGCCGCCACGAACGCCTCGTCGGTGAACACGTCGCCCGCCCGGCGGTCGCCGGGCCAGAACAGGTCACTCATCGCCGAAGTCGAGGAAGACGGTCTCGTCCTCGCCCTGGAGGCGTACGTCGAAGCGGAAGCCTGACCCGTCGGCGGTGGCCACGAGGGTCGACCGACGGTCCGCGTCGAGCCCGTCGAGGAACGCATCCGACGCACCCGGCAGGTAGGCACGCGTGAAGAGCCGGTGGAGCAGCCCGCGCGCGAAGACGGTGATCGCGAAGAACGGCGCCGACTCCCCTGGCACCAGGGTGGTGAAGGAGTAGCGCCCCTCCGCGTCGGTCGCGCTCCGGCCGAAGCCGGTGAAGGTCCGGCCGTCGCGGTGCAGCGAGCCCGACTGCTGCACGACCTGACCGGCCGCGTCGGCCTGCCAGAGCTCGAGGATGGCGTCGGGCACCGGCTCGCCCGCGCCGTCGCGGACCGTGCCGTGCAGGCGCACCGCGCCTGCGGCGCCCCGCGGCACCAGCTCACTGTCGCCGTCGTAGGGCAGCGCGTAGTGGAAGAACGGTCCCACCGTCTGGCCGGGAGTCGGGATGGGGGTCACGCGTGGTCCTCCTCGGCAGCGTCCTGTTCGAGCGGGGTGCGGTGCGACCCCGTCAGCACAATGTCCCACCGATAGCCGGTGGCCCACTCGTGCTGCGTCACGTCGTGGTCGTAGGCCGCCACCAGGCGCATGCGGGCGCGCGGGTCGACGATGGACTGGTAGATCGGGTCGAGGTCGAAGAGCGGGTCGCCCGGGAAGTACATCTGGGTCACCAGGCGCTGGGTGAAGTCGGTGCCGAAGAGGGAGAAGTGGATGTGCGCCGGCCGCCAGGCGTTGTGGTGGTTCTTCCACGGGTAGGGGCCGGGCTTGATGGTGGTGAACCGGTAGGTGCCGTCGGCGTCGGTGAGGCAGCGCCCCATTCCGGTGAAGTGCGGATCGAGTGCCGCCGGGTGCTGGTCGCGCTGGTGGATGTAGCGCCCGCCGGCGTTGGCCTGCCAGACCTCCACGAGCTGGTGGCGTACCGGCCGCCCCTCGCCGTCGAGGACGCGGCCCGTGACGACCATCCGCTCCCCCACCGGCTCGCCGCCCTTCTGGATCGTCAGGTCCGACTCGAGCTCGCCGACGTCGCGTGCGCCGAACACCGGCGCCCAGAGCTCGATCCCCTCGGGGTCGGCCTGCTGGAGATCCTTCGTCGGGTGCCGCAGCGTCGAGGAGCGGTACGGCGCGTAGTCCCGCCGCGGCTGTGTCTCGACCCCGTCCCCGGCGGCGTACGACTCCGAGATGACCTGCATCTCCTTGTCGATGGCGTCTTGGGGCTGCAGCCCGGTCATGCTGTCGGCCATCCGGTGTATCCCTCCGCGAGGTAGGTGGCACCGGCCTCGGACGAGACCAGGCTGGTGAGCTCGCCGAGCTGGCGGAGCTCATCGAAGTCCCGGTGCTCCTGCTGGCCCGGCGCCCGGTGGAGCATCGTGGTCATCCAGTAGGAGAAGTGCTGCGCCCTCCACACCCGTTGCAGGGCGCGATCGGTGTAGGCGTCCAGCACGTCGAGGTCGCCCGTGCCGATGGCGCGCTCGACGACCTCGGCCAGCACGCGGGTGTCGGCCAGGGCGAGGTTCAGCCCTTTGGCGCCGGTGGGCGGCACGGTGTGCGCGGCGTCGCCGGCGAGCAGCAGCCGGCCGCTGCGCATCGGGGTCTGGACGAAGGAGCGGAACGGCAGCACGGTCCGCTCGATCACCGGGCCCTCCTCGAGCTCGAATTCATCGGGCCCGGCCAGCCGCGCGTGCAGCTCGCTCCAGATCCGGTCGTCGGACCAGGCGTTCGCGTCCTCGCCCGGGTCGCACTGGAAGTACATCCGCTGCACGGTGTCGGTGCGCTGGCTGATCAGCGCGAAGCCCCGGTCCGAGCGCGTGTAGATCAGCTCGGGGGCCGAGCGGGGCGCTTCGCACAGGATCCCGAACCAGGCGAACGGGTACTCCCGGACGTAGCGGCTCCGCCCCTCCACGTGGTCGCGACAGATCGAGCGGGAGCCGTCGGCTCCCACGACGAGGTCGGCGCTCACCTCGTGCGCCCGCCCGTCGCCATCGACGTACGTCACCCGCGGCCGGTCGGAGTCGAGGTCGTGCACGGCCGTGTCGGTGATCCCGAAGCGCAGGTCGCCGCCGTCACGGGTGCGGGCGGCGTGGAGGTCGACGAAGACGTCGGTCTGCGGGTAGAGCCACACCGAGGCGCCGACCAGCTCCTCGAAGTTGATGTGGTGGCTCTCGCCGCCGAAGCGCAGGTAGATGCCGCCGTGCCGGTCGCCGTGGGTGATCACCCGCTCGTGGCCGCTCGCGTAGACGCCCGTCTCGGCGAGCAGCCGCACGCTGTCGCGCTCGAGGATGCCGGCGCGGTGGGTCGTGCGGATCTCCTCGACCGTGCGGTTGTCGACCACGACGCACTCGATGCCCGCGCGGTGCAGCAGGTGCGACAGCGTCAGCCCCGCGGGGCCGCCGCCGACGATCGCGACCTGCGTGCGGGTCATGGTCATGGTCATGGGTCGGACGCTAGGAGGTGGCTGTGGTCGCGTCACCACCCGGATGTCACTCAGTGGAATAGGCTGCGCACATGGCAGGTGGCTCCGCTCCCGGTGCGTCGCTGGTCGACCGCACCCTCGACGTGCTCGGCGCCTTCGACGAGGGCCACCGGCGGCTGACGCTGACCCGGCTGGCCGCGCGCAGCGGCCTGACCCCGCCCACGACGCTGCGGATCGTCCGACGCCTGCTGGCCGCCGGGGCGCTGGAGCGCACCGACGACGGCTCGTACGTCATCGGCCGGCGCCTGTGGGACATCGGCCTGCTCGCGCCGGTGCAGACCGGGCTTCGCGAGGTCGCCGCACCGTTTCTCCAGGACCTCCAGGCGGCCACCCGCGCGACGGTGCACCTCGCAGAGCGCGACGGCCACCGGGTCCTCTACCTCGACCGGCTCTCCGGCATCACCTCGGTGCCGGTGGTGAGCAGGGTCGGCTCGCGGCTGCCGATGCACGCGACCGGAGTCGGCAAGGTGCTGCTCGCGCACGCCCCGGCGGAGGTGCAGCAGCGGGTGCTGGCCGACCTGCGGCCGCTGACGCCGTACACGATCGTCACGCCGGGCACCCTGGCCCGCCAGCTCGAGCGGGTCCGACGCGACGGCTTCGCGACCACCCGGGAGGAGCTGACGCTGGGCGCCTGCTCCGTCGCCGTGCCGGTGCGCGACGGCGACGGCGACGTCGTGGCCTCGCTCGGCATCGTGGTGCCGTCGCTGCGCCGCGACCGGGAGCGGCTCGTGGCGGCCCTCTCGGTCGCGGCGGCGGGGATCACGCGCCTCGCACGGTGAGCTCAGACGATCGACCGGCGCTGCTGCCTACCAGGCGACCTGCTCGGCATCCGTGACGAGGACCGGACCGGCGGGCCGGAGCTCGTCGGGCTCGACGGCCTCCCGCAGGCTCGGGAACGTCAGGCCGGTGCGCTCCTCGAGCAGGTCGAGCGGGACGAGCCAGGTGTCGAAGTCGTCGAGGAAGTCGGGCACGGCGCCCTCGATGCCGTCGAGGTTCTGGGTCAGCACGAACGCCTTCGCGCGCAGCTGTCCGCCGAGCCGGTAGACGACGACCTTCCAGTGCTCGACCGGCAGCTGGACGCCCCGGTAGGGCGGGTCGTCCGGGGCGAGCACGGGCCCGCCGAACAGGGTCAGGCGCCGGTCCTCGAGGCCCTCGAGCTCCAGCACGGCGTTCTCGAGCAGGCCCCAGACCCCACCGCGACCGGACTGGTTGAAGTCCTGGTGCTGCGGCGTGATGTTGGTGAAGTGGAACGAGTCGGAGTTGGCCTGCTTCGCCTCGTCGAGGGTGCCCCACAACAGGTCGGAACGGCGCGCGATGTGGCCGCGGTCGAGGTCGTTGTCGGCGTAGACCTCCTCCCCGGTCTGTGCGTCGGCCGGGATGCGGGGGTCGAGCCGGAAGCGCTGGCCCGAGCGGCTGATGCTGTCGCCGGGGAACAGGCGCAGGCCGTCGATGTTCCACGCGACCCACCACGCCAGCCGGCGCTCGGGGTGCATGCGGACCGTGAAGTGCACGTAGTCGAGCGGCGTCGCGAGGGCGGGGTCCTCGCCCGGCCCGGGCGCGGGCGCCTGCGGCGGTGCGAGGTCGGTGTCGAGGAACCGGGGGTCGTACCCGAGATCAGCCATGTCCGCAGTCTCGCGCACACCTGCGACAGGCGTCAGCGCTGCGCTCAGGCGGGTGCCATGAGCACCCACAGGAGCTCGAGCGCCCGGTCCATCCACTCCGGCGACACCTCGCCGTGGCGGACGAGCTCGCCGAGGTAGGCACCGACCAGCAGGCTCACCACGCCCTCGGCGTCGAGACCTTCCCGCAGGAGGCCGGCGTCGACGTCCTCCTGGATCCGCCGGACGAGGTTGTCGACGTAGGGCTGCAGCGCAGCGCGGAACAGCCCCGTGAACTCCGGGTCACTGTCGCCCACGATCGCGGCGAGACCACCCGGTCCCAGGACCACGCCCATCTGGTGCCACGCCTGCTCGAGCGCGTAGCGGATCTTGTCGCGGACGTCGCCCTCGTCGGGCACGTCCGGCAGGCCGATCGCCGCCGACAGGACGGCCGTCAGCAGCTCGCCGCGGTTGGGGTGGCGGCGGTAGATGGTGGTCTTGGCGACGCCCGACGTGGCTGCCACGCGGTCCATGGTGACGGAGCTGGGTCCGCCCTCGCGGAGGAGCGCGAGGACGGCGGCCTGGAGGCGCTGGTCCACCGACGCCGCACGTGGTCGCCCGGGTCGGGAAGCCGTCCCGTCAGTGTCGGGCATGCTCACCTCGCGCGGCTGGGTCCGAGGCGGGCTCGCCGTCGATCTCCGGCGCCGGGTCGGGCTTGGGGATCGACAGCGCCGTGAGCAGCCCGAGGACGAGGACGTACGTCACCACGGCGGCGAGGGTGAACGCGAGCAGGACGAGCACTGGGTGCATCCCCGCTCACGCAGCCTCGTCGAGCCGGCGGTCGCCGGGCTGCGAAAAGACAGAGGGCGCCGGCGGCGTCGACGACTGCTCCGGGTCCGCCCGCCACTTGTCGAGGAAGTAGATCCACGTGACGGCGCCCATCGACAGCCCGCCCGCGATCGACGCCGCAACGATGAACACGACCACTTCGACACCCATGTGCCACCTCTTCCCGGGCCGTTGCCGGGCCCTCATACTATCGATACGTCCATCGTAGCGTATCTGTCCAAGGGTCAGGCCTCGGCCAGCTCCTTCAACCGGGCCAGGGCTCGCGCGAGCACCGGGTTCGCGTCGCCCTCGCGGGTGGCCACCACGAGGTCGACGCCGGGCGTGCCGACGAGCGGGACGTAGACCACTCCCGGCACGTTGAGGTCCGACGTCGGCTCCGGCACGACCGCGATGCCGAGCCCTGCTGCGACGAAGGTGACGAGCGTCGAGGTCTCCGCGACCTGGTGCACGACCTGGAGCTCGAGGTCGGCGGCGGCGAACAGGTCGTGGACCAGCGTGTGCATCGCCGAGCGACCGTTGCCCGCATGGATGATCAGCCCCTCGTCGGCCAGCTCGGCGACCCGCAGCCGCTTGCGGTCGGCGTACCTGTGCTCCTGCGGCAGCGCCACGATCAGGCGCTCATGGCGTACGTCGGTCACCGTGAGCCCGGCGGTGTCGGGCAGCCGGCGGAGCAGCGCCAGGTCGAGCGACCCGTCGTGCAGGGCGGCCACCTGGTCGGGCGAGAGCATCTCCCCGCGGAAGCCGAAGTCGACGTCGGGCAGCTCGGCACGCATCCGCTTGGCCAGCGCCGGGAGCAGCGAGTACGTCGCCGAGCCGACGCAGCCGACCATCAGCCGGCCGGTGCGGCCGGCGGCGATGCGGGCGGCGACGGCGCCGGCCTCGTCGACCGCGGCGAGGATCTCGCGGGCGTGGTCGAGGTAGGCCGCTCCCGCCGGGGTCAGGTCCACGCGCCGCGTCGTGCGGGTCAGGAGGGTGACGCCGAGCTCGGCCTCGAGCTGGCGGATCTGCTGCGACAGCGGCGGCTGCGCCATGTGGAGGCGTTCGGCGGCCCGTCCGAAGTGCCGCTGCTCGGCGACGGCGACGAAGTAGCGGAGGTGGCGCAGTTCCATCCACTCATACTTGCAGGGTTCTAGTCACTTGAAAATGGATACTTCCGCGTATCACTGGGTCACGCCTAGGTTCGACCGCATGTCCCATCCCTCGATCCCCCGCTGCGCGCTCGTCGTGCCCGCCTCGCACCCGCGGATGGTCGCGAAGGCGCTGGCCTCCGGGGCGGACGAGGTGGTGCTCGACCTCGAGGACGCCGTGGCGCCCGAGGCCAAGGACGCCGCCCGTGCGGCGGTGGTCGAGGTCCTCGAGGGCGACGCAGCCCCGTCGCTCGCCGTCCGGATCAACCAGATCGGCACCCCCTGGTGCCACCGCGACGTCCTCGCCGTCGCCGACGCACTTGCCCGCGACGGCCGGTCGGTCACGCTCGTGGTGCCCAAGGTGGAGTCGGCAGCCGACGTCGGCTTCGTGGAGCGACTGCTCCGGGGTGCCGCCCCCGGTGCGCGCGTCCAGGTCGACGTGCTGGTCGAGTCCGCTCCCGCGCTCCGGGACCTCGGGGCCATCGTCGCGGCCAGCTCGCTGGTGCGGGCGGTCGTCGTGGGCTACGCCGACCTCGCGGCCGACCTCGGCCGCGACCCGGGCGCGGACCCGACGCTGTGGGACGTCGTACGCCACCAGGTGGTCGTCGCCGCGCGGGCGGCCGGCCGTGCGGTGATCGACGGACCGTGGCTCGGCACCGCCGCCGACGATGCGTTCACCCGTGACCGGGAGCGGGCCCGGGCGCTGGGGTTCGACGGCACCTGGGTGATCCACCCCGCGCAGGTCGAGGCGGCGACCCGGACCTACAGCCCGTCGGCCGAGCAGCTCGACTGGGCGGAGCGGGTCGTGTCCTCTCTGGAGCACTCCGTGGCCGGCGGCGCCGGGGCCGTGGCCGTCGACGGGCAGATGCTCGACGAGGCCGTGGCGGTCCAGGCGCGCGCGGTGCTGGCGCGGGCGGAGGCCCTGCGATGAGCACCCCCACGGCCCACGCGCGCGGCCCCTGGTTCGACGAGCTCCACAGCGGTCAGGTCTTCGACTCCGCCCCGGCGGCCACGCTGACCTCCGGCGGTGCCGCCCTGCACCAGGCGATCGTCGGTGACCGGCTCCCGCTCGCGACCGACCACGAGCTCGGCCGACGCCTCGGCGGGCGAGGCCCGCTCGCCCACCCGGCGTACGTCTGGGACACCTGCATCGGGCAGTCGACGCAGGCCACCCACTTCGTGCGGGCGAACCTCTTCTACCGCGGGCTGGTCTTCCGGCGGCTGCCGGCGCTGGGCGACACGTTGTCCACGACCACCACCGTCGTCGGCCTCAAGCAGAACACCCCGCGCGAGGGGAAGCCGCTGACCGGTCTGGCCGCCCTCCGCATCACGACCGTCGACCAGGACGGCGTACCCGTCCTCGACTTCCACCGGTGCGCGATGCTCCCCCTCTCCCCCGGCGCCCCGCCCACCGACCACGCCGACGACCTCTCGTCGATCGGCTCGGGGACCGACGTCCCCCTCGCCATGCTCGAAGGGCTAGATGTCAGCGCCCTCCCGGAGCGCCCCGCCCCGCCTGCGGTCGGGACCACGATCGAGGTGGTCGGCGGCGACGTGGTGAGCAGCGCTCCCGAGCTGGCGCGCCTGACCCTCAACGTCGCGCAGGTGCACCACGACGCGCGTGCCGGCGGCGGACAGCGGCTGGTCTACGGGGGCCACACCATCGGCATCGCCGCCGCCCAGGCGAGCCGCGCGCTCCCGGGCCTCGTCACGATCCTCGGGTGGCGCTCCTGCGACCACACCGGTCCGGTGCACGAGGGCGACACCCTGCGCAGCACCGTCACCGTCGAGGACGTACGTCCCGGGCCGGGAGTCACGCGCGTCGTCGACCTCCGCTCCGTCGTCACCGCAGACGCGACGGATGGTGGCGACCCGCGACCCGTTCTCGACTGGCGCTTCTCGGGGTGGTGCTGATGAGTGCGCCGCTCGCCGGCCTCCGGGTGGTCGAGACGACCAGCTTCGTCGCCGGGCCCCTGGCCGGGATGACCCTCGCCCAGCTCGGCGCCGAGGTGATCCGCCTCGACCCGGCGTCCGGTCCCGCCGACGCAGGTCGCTGGCCGCTCGACCGCAAGGGCCACAGCCTGTTCTGGTCCGGGCTCAACAAGGGCGTGCGGTCGGTCGCGCTGGACTTCCGGAGCCCCGAGGGGCAGGAGCTGGCGAGCGCGCTGATCACGGCGCCCGGTGAGGACGCCGGGCTGTTCGTCGACAACACGATCGGCCGGGACTTCCTCTCGTACGAGGCGCTGAGCGCTCGGCGAGCGGACCTGGTGCACGTGCACATCCAGGGCCACCCGGACGGACGCCCGGCCATGGACTACGCGGTCAACCCCCTCTACGGCGTGCCGATGCTCACCCGGCACGTCGACAGCGAGCGCCCGGTCAACCACGTGCTGCCCGCGTGGGACATCGCCACCGGCCTCCTCGCCGTCTCGGGGCTGCTGGCCGGTCTGCACCGCCGGCGCCAGGACGGGGTCGGGTCCCGGATCGACCTGGCCCTGGCCGACGTCGCCGCCGCGCACGTCGCCCACCTCGGCTGGCTGGCCGAGGCGGCCGAGCGCGGCCACGACCGGCCCCGGCTGGGCAACCACATGTTCGGCGCGTTCGGCGTGGACTTCGCGTGCGCCGACGGCCGCCGTGTCATCGCGGTCGCCATCACCCGCCAGCAGTGGGGCGACCTCGTGCGGCTCACCGGGACCGGCGCCGTCTTCGACGCGCTCGCCGCCAGCACCGGCGCGGACCTGTCCGTCGAGGGACAGCGGTTCGAGCACCGCGCGATCATCGAGGCCGTGCTCGCACCGTGGTTCGCGGCCCGCACCGCTGCCGAGGTCACCGCCGCCGCTGCGGACAGCCGGGTGATGGTCGGCGAGTTCCGTTCGCCCAAGGAGGTCGTCGACGCGTACCGGCGCGGCGACGAGTCCGCCGTCCTCGTGGAGGTCGAGCAGGGCGGCAGCCCCATGCTCACCGGCACGTCGCCGCTGCGCTGGGACCGGGCGTACGCCGTCCCACGTCCCGCACCGACCTTCGGCTCCGACACCGAGTGGGCGCTGGCCGACGTGCTCGGACTGAGCGACCTCGAGATCGGCCGGCTCGCCGACGCCGGCGTCGTACGCCCCACCTCCCCCACCCCTGCGATGAACGGAGCACGCTGATGCCTCGCCTCTGCCTGACCGATGGCCTCTCCGAGGACCAGTCCGAGATCTTGAAGGCTGTCCGGCAGTTCGTGGACGAGCAGATCATCCCGGTGGCCCAGGAGCTCGAGCACGCCGACGAGTACCCGACCGAGATCATCGAGGGGCTCAAGGAGCTCGGGGTGTTCGGGTTGACGATCCCCGAAGAGTTCGGCGGCCTGGGCGAGTCGTTGTTGACGTACGCGCTGGTGGTCGAGGAGATCGCCCGTGGGTGGATGAGCGTGTCGGGGGTGATCAACACCCACTTCATCGTCGCCTACATGCTCCTGCAGCACGGCACGCCCGAGCAGAAGCAGAAGTACCTGCCGCGGATGGCCACCGGCGAGGTGCGGGGCGCGTTCTCCATGTCCGAGCCCGGCCTCGGCAGTGACGTCTCGGCGGTGTCCACGAAGGCCACTCGCGCCGAGGACGGGTCGTACTCCATCACGGGTCAGAAGATGTGGCTGACCAACGGCGCCACCTCGACGCTGGTCGCGGTGCTCACGAAGACCGACGAGGGTGCGGAGTCGGTGTACAAGAACATGACGACGTTCCTGGTGGAGAAGGAGTCCGGGTTCGGCCAGACCGCCCAGGGGATCACCGTGCCGGGCAAGATCGACAAGATGGGCTACAAGGGCGTCGAGACGACCGAGCTGATCCTCGAGGGCCACCAGATCGCCGCCGAGCAGGTGCTGGGTGG
>NZ_JBFUMR010000041.1:0-38466 GCF_054049275.1 Nocardioides sp. P5_E3 | reverse complement strand
GGACCGGGCGGGCTGTGGCGCGGACGGGGACGACGCCGGGCTCGCCAGACGGGGGCGCGGCGGCGCCGGGTCGGGTCGCGCCACGACGACCACGAGCGTCGCCACCACCAGCGCGCAGGCGGCGGCGGTGAGCGCGGGGAGCATGCGTCGCGGGTCCACCCCGCCACCCTCGCCGAATCCCCGGCCGGCTGCAGGCGTCATCCACAGGCGCCCGCACGTCCCCCCTCCCCTGCGTCATCCGAACCCGAGCGCATGAGTGCCGATCCGCATGACGCAGCGTCGCCCCGCAGCGAGGCGAGCGGCCCAGCGGCGTACGCTCGGGGCCATGTCGTCGGACCAGATCGCCACGCACGCGCTCGACGTCGAGGTCGCCGGTCTCGGCGACGACGCCGTCGACTACCTGGCCGCCTGGGACCTCCAGCGCCGGGTGCACGAGGAGGTCGTCGCGGGCTCGCGGGCCGACACCGTGCTGCTGCTCGAGCACCCGCCCGTCTTCACCGCCGGCAAGCGCACCGAGCCGCACGAGCGGCCGCTCGACCCGGGTGGCGCGGCGGTGATCGACGTCGACCGCGGCGGCAAGATCACCTTCCACGGCCCCGGCCAGCTCGTCGGCTACCCGATCGTCCAGCTGCCCGACCACGTCAAGGTCGTCGACTACGTGCGCCGGGTCGAGGAGGCGCTCATCGCGGTCTGCACCGACCTGGGCGTCACCACCGCCCGCATCCCGGGCCGCAGCGGCGTGTGGCTGCGCGAGGACGAGCGCGGCCCCGAGCGCAAGGTCGCTGCGATCGGGATCCGGGTCAGCCGGGGCGTCACGATGCACGGCTTCGCCCTCAACTGCGACGTCGACCTGGGCTGGTACGACCGCTTCGTCCCGTGCGGCATCGCCGACGCCGGCGTCACCTCGCTCTCGCGGGAGCTCGGTCGCGACGTCACCATCGACGACGTGCTGCCGAGCGTGCGCCGGCACCTGGCGACGTACCTCGCCTGGCAGCCCTACGACGCCACCCCCGACTACGACGCCCGTCCCGAGCCGGGCCGCGGCCCCCGCATCGAGCTGGTGCGACCGGGCGCGTGACCCGCGCGGACCGGTGCGTCAGTCGCGCCGGTCCTCCCCGAACCGCTCGTGGGAGTGGTGCTCCTCGGCGAGCCGCCGCAGCGTGGTGAGCACGGTCGCGAAGACGACCTGCCCGACGATCATCTCCTCGAGCAGGCCGACGCGGTCCTTGCGGTCGTCGAGGTTGGCGATCTCGTGGCGCGCGAGCTGGTCGGCCAGCGCGACGTAGGGCGCGATCTCGCCGGGACCGCGGGGATGGGTGTCGAAGGACGCCACCAGCTCCAAGGTCGCCGCGAGGTTGTCACGGTCGACCGAGTCGGTGCGCACGCGGTCCCAGCCCGCCTGGTCGATGATCGCGTCGGCGATCTCCCGCGCCTGCGCCCGCGACGGGTCGGCGGACGCCGGGGGCGGGGTGGGTGCGAGCGCGTCGGCTGCCACCGCGAAGAGGTCGTGCACGGTCCCCTGCGTCTCCGTCGCGGCGACGAGGCGCTTGAGGCCCTCGACGGGCACGTCGCCCGCGTCGCGCAGGATCCGCAGCAGCTCCAGACGTCGTACGTGCTGCTCGCCGTAGTCGGTGAGCCGCGGCGTCCGCTTCTCGCCCTCGGGGAGCAGCCCCTCGCGGAGGTAGTACTTGATCGTCGGCACCGGCACGCCGGTCCGCTCCGAGAGCTCGGACATCCGCACGCTCGTCCCCCTTGACCCACGTCATGGATAGTGTCACTGTCGTACAAGACAGTAACACTATCCAAGGAGGCCGCCATGGCCGGCTCCACCACCCGGCGTGTCCCCCGCGCCTATGCCCCGGCGCCCGGACGCGCCCCCGCAGGAGTTCGCGGCGGCCAGTACGTCGCCGACCCGCAGGTCGACGACGTCGTCGTCTTCGTCATCGGCATGCGGATCAACCGGCTGCGCCGCGTGCGCAGCTGGTGGCCCGTGTTCACCGGCATGCCGCGGATGCTCCGGGAGCTCGCGGGAAGCGACCGCGGGCTGCTCGGCGCGCACTCGCTGTTCGGTGGACGCACGCTCGTCACCATCCAGTACTGGCGCAGCGCCGAGGAGCTCGGCGCCTTCGCCCGCGACGCCTCCCTGTCGCACGCGCCCGCGTGGCGCGCGTTCAACAAGGAGTCCGCCGCGACGGGCGACGTCGGCATCTTCCACGAGACCTACGTCGTCCCGGCCGACCGCGTGGAGTCCCTCTACGGCAACATGACGGAGTTCGGCCTGGCCGCCGCGTTCGGCTCCGTCGAGCGCGGCCGCGGCAAGGGTCGTACGACGGCGCACGAGCGGCTCGAGTCCACCGAGCCCGACTACGTCGACGCCTCGACCTGAGTGCCCCGGATGCTGACCGGATGCTGATTGGGGACGCTCGGGGCACCGTCGTAGAGTGGCGCGTGTGACGACCGCTCCCGCACCCGAAGGACGCAAGCTTCTCCGACTGGAGATCCGCAACGCGGAGACCCCGATCGAACGCAAGCCGGAGTGGATCAAGACCCGGGCCAAGATGGGACCGGAGTACACCTCCCTGCAGAACCTCGTGAAGTCCGAGGGGCTCCACACGGTCTGCCAGTCGGCGGGCTGCCCCAACATCTTCGAGTGCTGGGAGGACAAGGAAGCCACCTTCCTCATCGGCGGGGACCAGTGCACCCGCCGCTGCGACTTCTGCCAGATCGACACCGGCAAGCCGCAGCCGCTCGACCGCGACGAGCCGCGCCGCGTCGCGGAGTCCGTGCAGAAGATGCAGCTCAAGTACGCCACCATCACCGGCGTCGCCCGCGACGACCTGCCCGACGGTGGCGCCTGGCTGTACGCCGAGACCGTCCGGGTGATCCACGAGCTCAACCCCGGAACCGGCGTCGAGAACCTGATCCCCGACTTCAACGGCAAGCCCGACCTCCTCCAGGAGGTCTTCGAGAGCCGTCCCGAGGTGCTCGCCCACAACGTGGAGACGGTCCCCCGGATCTTCAAGCGGATCCGCCCCGCGTTCCGCTACGACCGCTCGCTCGACGTGATCACCCAGGCGCGTGACTTCGGCCTGGTGACCAAGTCCAACCTGATCCTCGGCATGGGCGAGACCCGCGAGGAGGTCAGCCAGGCGCTGCGCGACCTCCACGAGGCCGGCTGTGAGCTGATCACCATCACCCAGTACCTCCGCCCCTCCCCCCGCCACCACCCCGTCGAGCGCTGGGTCAAGCCCGAGGAGTTCGTCGAGCTCAAGGCCGAGGCCGACGAGATCGGCTTCGCCGGAGCGCTCTCGGGTCCGCTGGTCCGCTCGTCCTACCGCGCCGGTCGGCTGTACGGTCAGGCGATGGACGCGCGCGCCGCTGCCGCCGTCTGACCCAGCACCAGCACCACCTTCATCTGAACCCGCACCAGCACCTGTTCAACACCTGACCGGACAAGGCCACCTCATGTCGACCCCCGCCACCACGCCCAGCTCGCGCCGCGGGCAGATCATGCAGACCTACCAGATGGCCAAGCGGAGCGACCCGCGCATCGGCCTGATCGTGATGGGCGTGTTCGTGCTCGGCGCCGCCCTCGGCTTCGCGCTCATGTGGGTGCTGCCGGGCGACGGGATGATCGGCTGGATCATGTCGGTCGTCGGCGCGCTCCTGATCGGTGCGCTCTTCGCACTGCTCGTCTTCGGTCGCCGCGCCCAGAAGGCGGCGTACACCCAGATGGAAGGCCAGCCGGCCGCCGGGGCGGGAGCCCTGCAGATGCTGCGCCGCGGCTGGAAGGTCGACCCGGTCGTCGGCTTCACCAAGCAGCAGGACGTCGTGCACCGCGTCGTCGGCCCGCCGGGAATCGTCCTGGTCGGCGAGGGCTCGAGCCCGAGCCGGGTCAAGCAGCTGCTCGCGAACGAGCGCAAGAAGCACGAGCGCGTCGCCTACGGCGTCCCGATCCACGAGGTCGTCTGCGGCCGCGGCGAGGGCGAGGTCCCGCTGCCCAAGCTGGTCAAGCACGTCCAGAAGCTCGGCCGCAACGTCAAGCCCGCCGAGATGACCGACATCCTCCAGCGCCTCAAGGCCCTCGACGCCCAGCGCGGCAAGCTGCCGCTCCCCAAGGGACCGGTGCCGACCTCGATGAAGGGCATGCGCTCGCAGCAGCGCGGCCGCTGACCGCTCGACCCACTGGTCGAGGAGGGCGCCCTGCGCCCGTCACGAGACCGACGTCAGAGCGTGACGGTGCGGGTGCCGGCCGCGACGTCGTGGAGCCCGCGACCGTCGAAGGTCAGCAGAGGCGGCACGAGCAGCGCGACGAGCACGGAACGACCCAGGGACCGCAGCAGCGAGACCGGCTGGCCGGAGCCGTCGTTCCGGACGACCCGCAGCCGGGTGGCGAGCTTGCCGAACGACCCGCTGGCCAGCGTGGTGAACAGGGCCGACTCGAGGACGAAGAGCGTCAGCGTGCCGAGGCCGTTGGGGTTGCCCCCGAGGACGTCGACCGCCACCAGGCCCTCGACGACCGCGAGGCAGGCCACCCAGTCGACGAACAGCGCCAGGATGCGCCGTCCCCACGAGGCCGCCGCGAGCTCCGGTGTTACAGCGCTGGTCACGCGACCACCCTAGGAGGCGTCCGGGGACGGCCCAGCGACCGGTCACCCGTAACACGGGCGAAACAAACGGGATACGGTCTTGAAACTGCTCCCACCTAGCGTGGCGGCACGGTGCAACGAGGCTCCGCTCCCGAACGCTGCAAACTCGACGTGCGCGCGCCGCCGTCAAGGAGGAACCGAATGTTCAACAACTCCGATGAGCTCCTGAAGTTCATCAAGGACGAGGGCGTCGAGATGATCGACGTCCGCTTCTGCGACCTGCCGGGCGTGATGCAGCACTTCACGGTCCCGGCCTCCTCCTTCGACCAGACCGTCTTCGACGACGGCCTCGGCTTCGACGGCTCGTCGATCCGCGGCTTCCAGGCGATCAACGAGTCCGACATGGCGCTCTTCCCGGACCCGACCACGGCGTACCTCGACCCGTTCCGGCGCAGCAAGACCCTCAACGTCAACTTCTTCATCCACGACCCGATCACCGGTGAGGCCTACAGCCGCGACCCGCGCAACATCGCGCGCAAGGCGCTGGCGTACCTCGACTCCACCGGCATCGCGGACACCGCCTACTTCGCTCCCGAGGCGGAGTTCTACATCTTCGACAACGTCCGCTACAGCACGGGCGTGAACGAGGGGTACTACCACATCGACTCCGTCGAGGGCTGGTGGAACTCCGGCAAGGACGACGGCCAGAACAAGGGCTACAAGACCCGCCTCAAGGGCGGCTACTTCCCCGTCGAGCCGTACGACCACTACAGCGACCTGCGCGCCGACATGGTCAAGAACCTCGAGGCGTGCGGACTGCACGTCGAGCGTGCCCACCACGAGGTCGGCACCGCCGGCCAGGCGGAGATCAACTACCGCTTCGACACGCTGCTCAAGGCAGCGGACGACGTGATGAAGTTCAAGTACCTCATCAAGAACACCGCCTGGGAGCAGGGCAAGTCGGTCACCTTCATGCCGAAGCCCATCTTCGGCGACAACGGCTCGGGCATGCACATCCACTCCTCGCTGTGGAAGGACGGCGACCCGCTGTTCTTCGACGAGACCGGCTACGCCGGCCTGTCCGACATGGCCCGCTGGTACATCGGCGGCATCCTCGAGCACGCCCCGTCGCTGCTCGCGTTCACCAACCCGACCGTGAACTCGTACCACCGCCTCGTGCCCGGGTTCGAGGCGCCGATCTCGCTGGTCTACTCCTCGCGCAACCGCTCCGCCTCGGTGCGCATCCCGATCACGGGTGCCAACCCGAAGGCCAAGCGCGTCGAGGCCCGCTTCCCCGACCCGTCGGCCAACCCCTACCTCGCCTTCGCGGCCATGATGCTCGCCGGTCTCGACGGCATCCAGAACAAGACCGAGCCCGCAGCGCCGATCGACAAGGACATCTACGAGCTGCCGCCGGACGAGATGGCCGACATCAACCAGGTGCCGACCAGCCTCGACGCGGTGCTCGAGGCCCTCGAGGCGGACCACGACTACCTGACGGCCGGCGGTGTCTTCACCGACGACCTGATCGAGACGTGGATCCACTTCAAGCGGACCCAGGAGATCGCGCCGGTCCAGCAGCGCCCGCACCCGCACGAGTTCGAGCTCTACTACGACATCTGAGCCACGCTCAGCGCTGACCAGCGGGTTCGCCCTCTGAACCGCGCCTGACCTGCGAAAACGTCCCAAGACACCTTCGGTTGTCTTGGGACGTTTTCAGTTGTCCTGTGGCATGGAGGTGGCATGGAGTACTACTGGCTCCAACGGGCAAGCCACTAGGGGCCAGGTCGCAGTCAGCCGGCTTGGAGTCGCAGCCCGGCGAGCAGCAGGTCGAGGCCGGCGCGAAACTGCTCGGTGTCGTCGTGGCTCGCGAACTCCTCGGCGATGTGGTGCACGAACGGGTACTCGGCGGGGTCGAGGGCGCGCCACTGGTCGGCGAAGCGCTCGACGTGCTCGTCTCGCTCGACGGAACTTTCGGCCACCTCCGCCGGCGGCTTCTGGCCGAGGTCGGCGGCGATCCCCACGACGAACCCCATGACCGCCGAGACTGCGTGGAAGGACTGCTTGGGAGTGAGGTCGAGCCGGAGGACCTGCTGGCCGAGGCGTTCATAGAGGGCGAGTGCGTTCGGCTGCACCTCGGTGTCGCGCATGAAGTAGGCGCCGAGCCAGGGCCGGTCGGCGATGGCCTCGAAGAGGGTCACCGCGATCCCGCGTAGGTCGTCGATCGGGTCCTCGGAGCCGTGGAAGCCTGCGGTGTCGGCGAGCACCTGGGCGACGATGTGGTCGCTTGCCCGGTCGAGCAGCTCGTCCTTGTTGGAGACGTACCAGTAGATGCTCGCCGCTCCCCCGCCGAGCCGCGCGGCGAGGGCGCGGAAGGTCAGCGCAGAGTCGCCGGCCTCGTCGAGCAGGGCGACCGCCTCGGAGATCACGGCCTCCATCGAATGCGTGGCGCGACGGCGACCTCCACCCTGCCCCGCCTCCCGCGCCTCGCGGCCTCCGCCGCGCTGGGGGCGTACGTGCTCGTCGGGTCGTCCGGGTGCGGAGCGCGCGTGGCCTCCGGCTCTCTTGCCAGCCATGTGACCCATCCCATCACCTCGTCGGCCGTCGTGGTCTTGCCGAACCATCGAACGGTGTTCTATGTTATCGAACGTTGTACGACAATAGTACAGCGTTCGATCCTCGGACCGACAACTGACACCCACAGCCACCCTTTCAAGGAGGTGCCTCCCATGACTGCTCTCACCGTCCAGCCCGCGCCGGCCCGTACCTACTCCTCCCTCCGGGCGGCGTGGATCCCGCTGTTCGCGCTCTGCCTGGCGTTCTTCGTCGAGATGGTCGACAACACGCTGCTCACGATCGCGTTGCCGACCATCGGCCGCGACCTGGGCAGCGGCATCACCGCGCTCCAGTGGGTCACGGGCGCCTACTCCCTCACCTTCGGCGGCCTGCTCCTCACGGCCGGCTCGATGGCCGACCGGATCGGCCGTCGCCGCGTCCTGCTCGTCGGCCTGGCGGCCTTCGGAACCATCAGCCTCCTCGTCGTGCTCGTGCAGACAGCCGGCGAGCTCATCGCGCTGCGCGCCGCGCTCGGCCTCACAGCCGCCGCCATGGCGCCGATCACGAACTCGCTGGTCTTCCGGCTCTTCGACGACCAGGCCCTGCGGATGCGCGCGATGACGCTGATGATCGTCGTCGGGATGAGCGGCTTCATCCTCGGCCCGGTGCTCGGCGGCTCCGTCCTCGCACACGTGAGCTGGGAGTGGCTGCTCGTCGTCAACGCTCCGATCGCCCTCATCGCCTGGATCGGCGTGCGGACCGGTGTCGCGGCCGACCGCCCGGGGGACCTCACGACCGACCGGCTCGACCTCCTCGGCGCCGTCTTCAGCATCGCCGCGATCGGCCTCGGCTGCTACACGCTCACCAGCGGCGTCGAGCACGGCTGGACCTCGCTCGTGACCGTCGGGTCGGCCGTCGGTGCGCTGCTCGCGCTGGCCGCGTTCGTCCGGCACGAGCGTCGTACGGCCCAGCCGATGCTCGACCTGGGGCTGTTCGCCCACGGCACCGTCCGTGGCGCGGCTATCGCGCAGGTCGGCACGTCCATCGCGATGGCTGGGGTGATGTTCGGGCTGATCCTGCACTACCAGTACGCCTACGGCTGGAGCCCGATGAAGGCCGGCCTGGCGAACCTCCCGCTCATCCTCACGATGATCCTCGCCACGCCGATCTCCGAGGGACTCGGCAAGCGCTTCGGCCACCGGATCGCCTGCCTCATCGGGGCCGGGCTGCTCGCCGGCTCGCTCGCCGGCCTCTCGTGGGGCGTCGACCACGGCTACGCCGCGATCGCCGTCTTCCTGGTCACGTTCACGGTCGGGCTGCGCACCGTGATGACGATCTGCGCCGTGGCGCTCGTCGACGCGATGCCCCCCAACCGCACCTCGATCGGCACCGCGCTCAACGACACCGCACAGGAGGTCGGCACCAGCGTCGGCACCGCCGTCGTCGGCACCCTGATCGCTGCCCTCGTCACCTCGACCCTCCCGGCGGGCGCGTGGAGCAGCGACCTGGTCGCCTCGTTCTTCCACGGCGAGCAGGTGATCTACGCCGCCCTCGCGGTGATCGTCGGGCTGGTCGCCGGCTGGGGAGCCTTCACCCTCACCGACTCCCGCTCGGTGGAGGAGGCGCACTGACGTCGTCGAGGCCCCGGCCCAGCGCCTCAGGAGCCGTGCTGGGCCGCCCGGTGCTGCGCCAGGATGTCGACACCGAAGTCGTTGGTCGGGTCGCGCCACACACAGTGGACGTGGTTGGCGTCGTCCTCGGTGCTGTCGAACTCGACGAGGGTCACCGGACCCTCGAGGCGGAAGTCTCGTCGAGGCGTTCCTCCTGCGGCTCAAGCCCGAACAGGTGGGACGGGACATGGACCGGATACGCGACGCCGGCCAAGGGCTGACCCTTCACCCCACCGAAGCGCTTCGCGGTCCGCGTCGGTGAGCTCGCGCAGGACGTGCTCCAGTGACATGACCTGGACGACCTGGGCGTAGCCCTCGACGGAGAGGGACTGCGCGATGAGCCGCGCCGGAACGTGCCGTCCGCGTTCGCCCGGAGCGGGTGACCCTCCGCACGGTCCTGGCTGCCACGATCGTCGAGGTGAGCCCAGCCACCATGCAGGTCGCCCGGCGGCACAGCGATCGGACGGGCGCGATCGCCGCCTGGAGCGACCCACCAGCCAAGCACCTCGGAACGAAGCAAGGAGCAGTCATGACGGAGAACCAGGGCCCGGACGGMCCCGATGCCGACATCGTCACCGGCGTGACGGACGGGGCCTACGCCCTCGTCGTCGCCGACTACGCGGACACCGAGTCAGCATGGAGTGCCTATGAAGACCTGAAGTCGGTCGAGGACGGTCGCACTGTCGCCATCGAAGGCGTCGTCGTGGTCAARCGCGGTGAGGACGGACAGCTGGACATCCAGAAGTCCACCGACCACAGCACCCGGTCCGGGCTCCGGTGGGGACTCGTCGGCGGCATCGCGCTCGGGATCATCTTCCCGCCCTCGATCCTGGGAAGCGCGGCCGTCCTGGGCTCGACCGGCGCCGCTGCCGGCAAGATCCGCCAGCTACGGCATCGCCACGAGCTGGCCGAGGACCTGCAGGACTCGATCGCACCCGGCCATTCCGGAATCGTGGCTCTCGTCTCCGACCCCAGGGCGGTGAAGATCCGCGAGGCGCTCGCCCTGGCCGATGCGGTCGTGGAGCGGACGGTCGACAAGGTGGCGGCCGAGGACATCAAGGCCGCAGCCAAGGAGGCCGAGGCTGAGGAGAAGGCCGCCGAGAAGTAGCCCGGCGGCAGGTGGGACCGGGTCCCTCGGCGTGTCGGACGACCACAACTCGTGGGTACGACGAGGCTCCCCGCGGCGTGCGAGCGGTGCGCCGGGACTTGTGGTCATCCGACACGCCGCCGTCAGGGAACGGGCGCCACCACTCAGGTCTCTCGTCGGACCGAGCGAGCGACGGGCCCGGTCAGGTCTCCATGGCTTCGGGGAGGCTGACGGCGTCGTCGTCCCCGAGAAGCGTCGCGTAGCTGAGACCGGCGATGAGGCCGCCGACGGCGGGCGCGAGGATGAACAGCCACAGCTGTGCGATCGCGTCACTGCCGGCGAACAGGCCGACGCCGATCGACCGCGCCGGGTTCACCGACGTGTTCGTCACCGGGATGCTGATCAGGTGGATCAGGGTCAGACTGAGGCCGATGGCCAGGGGCGCGAGCCCCTTGGGAGCGCGGCTGTCGGTGGCCCCGAGGATCACCCACAGGAAGACCGCGGTCAGCAGCACCTCGATGACCAGGCACGCGAGCAGGTTGTAGCCCATGGGTGAGCGATCCCCGTAGCCGTTCGAGGCGAAGCCGCTCTCCTGCGCGGAGAACCCGTCCAGCCCGTTGGCCACGACGAGCAGGACGGCGCCGGCCGCGATCCCGGCGACCACCTGGGTGGCGATGTAGAAGGGTGTCTCCTTCCACGGGATCCGACCGCCCGCCGCCGCGCCGAGGGTGACAGCGGGGTTGAAGTGGCCGCCCGAGATGTGGCCGACGGCGTACGCCATCGTGAGGACGGTCAGGCCGAAGGCGAGGGCGACTCCGAGCCACCCGACGCCGACGTCCGTGTTGGTGGTGGCCAGGACGGCCGTCCCGCACCCGCCGAAGACGAGGACGAAGGTGCCGAGGAACTCGGCCGCGAGGCGCTTGCCCATGCTCGGTGCGACTGCCATGACATCTCCTCCACTACGTGGCCCCGGTGCAAGCTCGCACGAGGCCACTCGCACGCTAGGCCTGCCCACGCCCGGACGGGTCACCTGAGAAGGGTGACTCGTGCCTCAGGCGGTGGGCCGTTTCCGGATGCCGAACGCCGTGAACAGCAGCGCCACCACTGCGGTCACGCACAGGAGGATCAGTCCGACCGTGTAGCTGTGGTCGGCCTCGTTGTACGTCGCACCCATCACGAGCGGCGGGAAGAACCCGCCGAGACCACCGGCGGCCCCGACCAGGCCGGACACGCTGCCGACACGTTCGCGAGGTGCCAGCGCGGCGACCCAGGCGAACACGCCGCCCGTGCCGAGACCGAGGAACGCCGCGAGCACCACGAACGCCAGGCCGGCGGGCACCTCGGGCGCAGGCTGGAGCGCGACCACGATCGCCATGACGGCTGCACCGGCGAAGGAGGTGATGGCGACGGCGCGGGGACCGACCTTGTCGGCCAGGACCCCACCGACGGGCCGGGCGATCACTGCGGCGATGGCGAACCCGGCGGTGCGCGTGCCGGCCTGGGTGAGGTCGAAGGAGTAGACGTCCTTGAGGTAGGTGGGCAGGTAGGTCGAGAAGGCGACGAACCCGCCGAAGGCCACGGCGTACAGGAAGGACATCTGCCAGGTCACCGGCAGCTTCGCCGCGGCGACGAGCTTGGGGACGACCGGGTCGGTGTTGGGCGCCCACTGCGGCGAGTCGCGCATCGCCGACCAGACGATGAGGGCGACGACCACCAGGGCGACCGCGATGATCACGTGGGTCACGTTGTAGCCGAACCAGTTCACGAACCGGGGCGTGAAGAACGACGACAGCGCCGTGCCACCCATGCCGGCGCCGAAGACGCCGGTGGCGAAGCCACGCCGGTCGGCACCGAACCACGCGTTGACGAAGGGGATGCCGACAGCGAAGGTCGTGCCGCCGATGCCGAGGAAGAAGCCGAAGAGCAGCAGCAGGCCGTAGGACCCCTGGTCGCCCGCGAACGCCACCAGCAGCACGAACGGCGACGTCGCCACGAGCAGCACGGTGAACATCAGCCTGCCGCCGAACCGGTCGGTCAGCGCACCCGCGAGGATCCGGCCGAGGGAGCCCACCAGCACCGGCGTCGCGACGAGCAGCGACTTCTGGCCGGAGGTCAGCCCCAGCTCCTCGGTGTAGCGCACACCGAGCGGCGCGATCATGTTCCACGCCCAGAAGCTGATCGTGAAGGCGAGCGTGGCCAGCGCGAGGTTCTTCGCCTGTCCCTGCTTGATGTCCGGCAGGACGGCAGCGGAGTCCGTCATCGTGTGCTCCTGTCACGGTCGGGCGTGCCGACCGGGCTCCAGCCGGCGCGGGGCCGGCCGGTGGGCGCCGGCGTACGGGCGTCGCGGCTGCGGTAGACGATGTAGGGCCGGAACAGGTAGTGGACCGGTGCGGTGAAGGCGTGCACGAGCCGCGTGAAGGGCCACGCCGCGAACAGCAGCATCGCGACCAGGACGTGGGCGTGGAACTGGATCGGCGCGGCCGCCATGGCGTCGACGTCGGGCTGCAGCAGCCAGATGGAGCGGAACCACGGGGACACGGTCTCGCGGTAGTTGTGGGCCTCGTGCCCGGCGCCGACGGCGACCAGGGTGGTCCACAGGCCGAGCGTGATGGCGCCCACGAGCAGGACGTACATGACCTTGTCGTTGACCGTGGTGGCCATGAAGACCGGACCGGTGAGGCGACGTCGGACGACCAGGATGAGGATGCCGGCCAGGGTGCAGAAGCCGGCGATCCCGCCGAAGAGGAGGGCGTTGAAGTGGTAGATGCCCTCGGTCACTCCGACGGCCTCGGTCCAGGACTCGGGGATGACGAGACCCCCGACGTGCCCGATGAAGACGACGAGGATGCCGAAGTGGAAGAGCGGCGACCCGATCCTCAGCAGTCGCGACTCGTAGAGCTGGGAGGAGCGGGTGGTCCAGCCGAACTTGTCGTAGCGGTAGCGCCAGATGGTGCCGAGCACCAGCGTGGCGATGACGAGGTAGGGCAGCACGCCCCACAGCAGGACGTCCATCAACGCCCTCCGATCTGCGAGAGCGGCAGTAGCCGCGGGTCGTCGTGTCCGAGGTAGGGCTCGAGGCCGACCGTCTCCATCGGAGGCGGACCGACCATCGCCTGGACGGCGGCACGGTCGGCGGGTGACTCCCCCGGCAGGGTCGCGCACACGGCAGCCACCACGGCGGCGTACGTGGTGGCCTGCCCGCCCCGCTCCTCCTCGAGACCGATGCGGAGCAGCTCGAGGCTGGGGCGGTACTCCCGGAGCAGCCTCTCCCCCGCCTCCGGATCAGCCACCGCCGCGAACTCCAGCACCATCGGCAGGAAGTCGGGCAGCTCGCCTGCCGTGTCGACGAGGAACCCACTGGCTCGGTAGACCGCCTTGAAGGTGCCCAGCACCTCGCCGCGGCGACGGGTGTCACCGTCGGTCCAGTAGGACAGGTAGAGCGCATGGCGGCGCGAGATGTCGAAGACGTCGACGTAGCGGCGCTGCAGCTCGCCGAGAGGGATCGTCTCGAGCTCGTCGAGCAGCGCGTCGAGGTGCGTCACGTCCTGCTCGGCCAGAGCCGTCCGGAGCACCGGGACCCGCTCGACGAGGACCTCGTCGGGGTAGGACAGGCACCACGACGCGGCCTGCCGTACGACGCGCCGCCGCTGCCGTGCTGTCCGCTCGGACCTGCCGAGTCGGAGCATCATCGCGGCTCGTCCTCGCGCTGGTCGGCGCGCTTGGGCGGGAACAGGCCCGGTGGGGCGCCGTTGCCGTCCCAGTTGAGCAGGTTGACCCGGCCGCGCAGCTCCTCGTCACCGGCCGGTGCGTCGGTGGTCTGGCGCTGCTTGAGGGCGTGGAAGTTCTCGACCGCCACCGGCACCGGTCGACCGCTGGCCTCGCCGAACGGACCGGAGTCGTACATGCCGGGACCCTCGTCGAAGTCCAGGGAGCAGCCCAGCTCCTCGAGGTCGTGGGCCTGCTCGACGTGGGCCTTCGGGATGACGTAGCGCTCGTCGTACTTGGCGATGGCCATGAGGCGGTACATCTCGTAGAGCGACTCCTCGCTCATCCCCACCGCGGCGGGGATGGAGGCGTCGGGCTCGCGGCCGAGGTTGAGTCCGCGCATGTAGGCGCGCATGGCGGCGAGCTTGCGCAGCACGCCGTCGATGACCTCGGTGTCCCCGGCGGTGAAGAGCTCGGCGAGGTACTCGACCGGGATCCGCAGCGCCTCGATGGCACCGAAGAGGACGTCGCTGTCCTCGGCGTCGTGGCCCTGCTCGGTGAGCAGGTCGACGACCGGCGACAGCGGCGGGACGTACCAGACCATCGGCATCGTGCGGTACTCCGGGTGCAGCGGCAGCGCGACGCGGTACTTCTTCGCCAGTGCGTAGACCGGGGATCGCCGTGCGGCGTCCAGCCAGTCCTCCGGGATGCCCTCCTCCCGTGCGGCCGCGATGACGACGGGGTCCTCCGGGTCGAGGATGAGGTCCATCTGGGCCTCGTAGAGGTCCCGGTCGTCGGGCACCGACGCCGCCGCCGTGACCTGGTCGGCGTCGTACAGGAACAGCCCGAGGTAGCGCAGCCGGCCCACGCACGTCTCCGAGCACACGGTCGGGATGCCGACCTCGATGCGGGGGTAGCAGAACGTGCACTTCTCGGCCTTGCCGGACTTGTGGTTGAAGTAGATCTTCTTGTACGGGCAGCCGGTGATGCACTGGCGCCAGCCGCGGCAGCGGTCCTGGTCGACCAGCACGATGCCGTCCTCGGAGCGCTTGTAGATCGCGCCCGACGGGCAGGACGCCATGCAGGCCGGGTTGAGGCAGTGCTCGCAGATCCGGGGCAGGTAGAACATGAACGTCTGCTCGAACTCGAACTTGATCTTGTCCTCGGACTCGCGCCGGATCCGTTGGACGATCGGGTCGAGGTGCCCCATCTCGGAGGCGCCCGCGAGGTTGTCGTCCCAGTTGGCCGACCACGTGACCTTCGTGTCCTCGCCGGTGATGAGCGACTTCGGGCGGGCCACCGGGAAGTCGTCGCCCAGGGGCGCCTCGACGAGGGTCTTGTAGTCGTAGGTCCACGGCTCGTAGTAGTCGCCGAGCTCGGGCTGGACCGGGCTGGCGAAGATCGACAGCAGGCGCTTGAGGCGTCCGCCGGTCCTGAGCTGCAGGCGACCCCGCTTGTCGAGCTCCCAGCCGCCCTTCCACTGCTCCTGGTCCTCGTGGCGGCGCGGGTAGCCCTGCCCGGGTCGGGTCTCGACGTTGTTGAACCAGATGTACTCGGTCCCGGCCCGGTTGGTCCACGCCTGCTTGCAGGTGACCGAGCAGGTCTGGCAGCCGATGCACTTGTCGAGGTTCATCACCATGCCCATCTGGGCCATCACTCGCATCAGTAGGTCACCTCCTGGGACCGCTTGCGGATCGTGGAGACCATGTCGCGCTGGTTGCCGGTGGGGCCGAGGTAGTTGAACGTGTAGGACAGCTGTGCGTAGCCGCCGATGAGGTGCGTGGGCTTGACCAGCAGCCGGGTCACCGAGTTGTGGATGCCGCCACGCCGCCCGGTGGCCTCCGACTTCGGGACGTCGATGGTGCGCTCCTGCGCGTGGTGGACGTAGACCACGCCCTGCGGCATCCGGTGGCTGACGATCGCCCGGGCCACGAGGACACCGTTGGCGTTGGTGGCCTCGACCCAGTCGTTGTCGTGCACGTCGATCGCGCCGGCGTCCTGGGGGCTCATCCAGACGGTGGGCCCGCCGCGGCTCAGCGACAGCATGAACAGGTTGTCCTGGTACTCGGAGTGGATGGACCACTTCGAGTGCGGCGTCAGGTAGCGCACCGTGATCTGCAACGCCCCGTCCGGGCCCAGCGCCGGCTCGCCGAAGAGCCGTTGCATGTCCAGCGGAGGCCGGTAGGTCGGGAGGGCCTCGCCGAGGTCGGTCATCCAGTCGTGGTCGAGGTAGAAGTGCATGCGGCCGGTCAGCGTGTGGAACGGCTTGAGGCGCTCGATGTTGACGGTGAACGGGGCGTAGCGACGTCCGCCGGTCTCCGAGCCGGACCACTCCGGCGAGGTGATCACCGGCACCGGCGCCGCCTGGGTGTCGGCGAAGCTGATCCGCTTCTCCTCCGACCCCTCGGCCAGGTCGTGCAGCTTCTTCCCGACCCGCTTCTCGAGCGTCTTGAATCCCTGCACGGCGAGCGCGCCGTTGGTCGTGCCGGAGAGGCGCAGGATGGCCTCGGCCATCTTCTTGTCGGTGTCGATGGCCGGGCGACCGGCGCCGGCTCCGTGGGACATGACGCCGTTGCTGTGGCCCAGCGCCTCCACCTGCTCGCCGACGTCGAAGGTGACGTTCTTGACCGTGAAGCCCAGGGAGTCGGCGAGCGGCCCGATGCTGGCGAGCTTGTCGGCGATCGCGGTGTAGTCGCGCTCGACCACTTGGTACACCGGGCGGGTGTGGTCGGGGTCGAGCGGTGTCTCACCCGGGGTGTCGTGCTGCAGCGGGACGCTCACCAGGTCCTTGCGCGTGCCGAGGTGGTCCTCGGCCAGCTCGGAGAGCCGCCGGGCGAGGGCGTGGAAGGCCTCGAAGTCGGTGCGCGCCTCCCACGGCGGGTCGATCGCCGGACTGAACGCGTGCACGAACGGGTGCATGTCGGTCGAGGACAGGTCGTGCTTCTCGTACCAGGTCGCCGCGGGCAGCACGACGTCGGAGAGCAGCGTCGTCGACGTCATCCGGAAGTCGGCGCTCACCAGGAGGTCGAGCTTCCCCTCGGGCGGGTCCTCGTGCCAGGCGACCCTGGAGGGGCGCGGGGTCTCGGGGTTCTCCCCGCCCTCGCCGTCGGTGCCCAGGAGGTTGGAGTGGGTGCCGAGGAGGTTCTTCAGGAAGTACTCGTTGCCCTTGGCGCTCGAGCCGAACAGGTTGGAGCGCCACAGCACGAGCGTGCGCGGCCACGACTCCGGTGCGTCGACGTCCGCGATGGCCGGCTTGAGGTCGCCGCGGTCCAGCGCGTCGGCGACGTACGCCGCCGGGGTGGCGGCCTCACCGGCCTCGACCGCCGCGGTCGCGGCGTCGGCCACGTCCATCGGGTTCTGGTCGAACTGCGGGTAGAACGGCATCCACCCCCGCGCGGCCGACTCGGCGATCGTGTCGGCGGTGTGCATGCCGCTCAGGTGGCCCTTGGCCAGCGGCGAGCCCAGCGAGTCGGCGGAGTAGCCGTCGGTGCGCCACTGGCCGGTGTGCATGTACCAGAACGACGTACCGGTCATGGTCCGCGGTGGGCGGCTCCAGTCCAGGCCGTTGGCCAGCGAGATCCACCCGGTGATCGGGCGGCACTTCTCCTGCCCGACGTAGTGGGCCCAGCCACCGCCGTTGCGGCCCATCGAGCCGGTGAGGATGAGCAGCGACAGGATCGCCCGGTAGGTCGCATCGCCGTGGAACCACTGGCAGATGCCGGCGCCCATGATGATCATGGATCGGCCGCCCGACTCCTCGGAGTTGCGGGCGAACTCGCGTGCGATGCGGATGCACTGCTCGGCCGGCACCTTCGTCCGCTCGGCCTGCCAGGCCGGTGTGTACGGCGTCTCCGCGTCGTCGTAGCCGGTCGGCCACTCCCCCGGCAGGCCGTCACGGGCGACGCCGTACTGGGCCAGCATCAGGTCGAAGACCGTGGTCACCAGGTGGTCGCCCACGCGGCGAGCCGGCACGCCTCGGCGCAGCACCGAGCCGGACCCGTCGGCGTCGACGAAGGCCGGCAGCAGCACCTCGACCGCTTCGCTACCGTCGCCGGCCAGCGTGAGCACCGGCGAGACGCCCTCGAGGTCGAGGTTCCACTTCCCGACACCGGACTCCGCGTAGCGGAAGCCCATCGACCCGTTGGGCACCACCGGCTCCCCGGTCACGCCGTCGAGGAGCACGGTCTTCCACCGGTCCTCGTCGGCCGTGCGCCCGAGGTCCTGGGCGGTGAGGAACTTGCCGGGCACCAGGCCGGGCCCGGACTCGGCACCGTCATGCTCGTCGAGGCGGACCAGGAAGGGCAGGTCGGTGTACTGCTGCACGTAGTCGACGAAGAACGGCGTGCGGCGCTCGACGAAGAACTCCTTGAGCAGCACGTGACCCATGGCCATCGCCAGGGCCGCGTCGGTGCCGGCCTGGGCGGGCATCCACTCGTCGGCGAACTTGGTGTTGTCGGCGTAGTCGGGGCTGACGGTGACGACCTTGGTGCCGCGGTAGCGGACCTCGGCCATCCAGTGCGCGTCCGGCGTGCGGGTGACGGGGACGTTGGAGCCCCACATCATCAGGTAGGTCGCATCCCACCAGTCACCGGACTCCGGGACGTCGGTCTGGTCGCCGAAGACCTGGGGGCTCGCGACCGGCAGGTCGGCGTACCAGTCGTAGAACGACGTCATCACGCCGCCGATGAGCTGGACGAAACGGGTGCCGACGCAGTGCGACACCATCGACATGGCCGGGATCGGCGAGAAGCCGGTGCACCGGTCCGGGCCGTGGTGCTTGATCGTGTGGACGTGCGCGGCCGCGACCATGTCGATCGCGTCGGTCCAGCTGACCCGCACCAGGCCGCCCTTGCCCCGGGCGCGTTGGTAGCGGCGGCGCTTGTCCGGGTCGCCGACGATCTCGCCCCACGCCAGCACGGGGTCACCGAGGCGTTCTCGTGCCTCGCGGAACATCTCGACCAGCACGCCGCGCGCGTACGGGTAGCGCACCCGTGTCGGCGAGTAGGTGTACCAGGAGAACGCAGCGCCCCGCGGACATCCGCGGGGCTCGTACTCCGGACGGTCGGGGCCGACCGAGGGGTAGTCCGTCTGCTGGCTCTCCCAGGTGATGATCCCGTCCTTGACGTAGACCTTCCACGAGCACGAGCCGGTGCAGTTCACCCCGTGGGTCGAGCGCACCACCTTGTCGTGGCTCCACCTGTCCCGGTAGAAGACGTCACCCGCGCGGCCGCCCTCCCGGAACACCGCGCGTCCGTCGTCGGACTCCTCCCAGCGCGTGAAGAACCGCCCTGCACGCAGCAGCGCGTCGCTCCCGGGACCATCCACGTGCTGCCGCCCGGTCGGAGCGTGCACCCCGCGGTCGCCGGCCGAGGGATCACCTCGTCGAGGTGCCACGGGTCGCAACCGTCAGCAGCACCACGGAGTCGGCCTCGGCGTGCAGGTCGTGCCTGCGGGGCGGGACCAGGAGGTAGTCCCCTGCGTACGCCGTCCACGCATCGTCTCCGGCCTGCAGGCGCACCTGCCCGGCGAGGACCTGCAGGGTGGCCTCGCCCGGCGACTCGTGCTCGCCCAAGGAGGCGTTCCGGGTGAGCGCGATGACGGTCTGCCGCAGGTCGTGTGCCTGTCCGCCGTAGATCGTGCGCGCCGCTCGATGGCTGGTGGCCGAACCTGCCTCGGTCAACAGCTCGTCGACCAGGGCGGTGAGGGACTGCGTCGGCTGCAAGGTGTGCACGGATGGGTCCTTTCAGTGGCAGGCACGAGGTCGTGCCCACATGCTGGTGTGGGTCCGGGACCCCCTGGGAGTGCCGAAGGTCCCGTGCGGCCCGGGCTGGAGGTCCCATCGGCGTACGACGTGAGGAGGACGCACGTCAGGAGTCGTGACCGGGCGGTCGGTAGAGCTGTTCCACCGCAGCCCCGATGTCCTGGTCGAGCTGCTCGACCGGCTCCACGTACAACCGGGCCGAGGCGATCTGCTCGTCGCGGATCGTGGCGATGATGACCCCCCTCATGGCGAAGACCGCGCCATCGCGGTGGTGGCCGTGCCAGGAGAGCTCGCCCCACTCGACGTCCCGATCACGGCAGGTCGCCAGGAGCTCACCCCGGAAGTCCGGGACACCTGCGAAGACCGAGGACCAGTTCTCGTGGACCTGGGCTCGCCCCGTGAACTGCCGACCCGGGTGCGCCGGCTGCTCGCTCCGGTAGTCGGGCGCGAAGCACGACGCGAACAGCTCGACGTCGTGGGCGTTCTGGGCATCGGTGAGGCGCTCGAGCAGCGTGCGCATGACGTCGAGCCTAGGAGCCGGGTGCGCCGTCGCACATCCCCCGGCAAGGGCGAGGTCCTCGGCCGTTCCACGCCTGGTTCTCTCGCGCGCACACCCGAGCAAGACTGGTCGGGAAGGAGGAACGATGCATCCCGGGTCCGTCCCACTCCAGGCCTTCGAGGCCATGGTCGTCGACGCCCTGGACTCGTTGCCCGACTGGGTGATCCCGATCGTGGCCGAGATCGCCGTCCTCGTCGAGGACGACCAGCCTCCAGACGAACAGCGACCGGGCGTCCTGTGCCTCGGGCTCTACCGCGGGATTCCCCGGACCAGTCACTACGGTCGTGCGCCCGGCACGCTTCCCGACACCATCACGCTCTACCGCAACCCGATCCTCGCGGTCTGCGAGCACCCCGAGGACGTGGCGCCACGGGTGCGCAAGGTGCTGGTGCACGAGGTGGGGCACGCCATGGGCATCGAGGAGGACGAGCTCCGGGCGCTGGGCTGGCACTGAGGCGCGGCCGAAGAGTCACCCTTCCCGGGTGAGGCACGCGACCGCCGGGTCGCCGACGTTGGATGTCTCGACGAGTCCCACGTGCGTGCCGTCGTCGGCGCCCGGTCAGGTGTGCCCGGGCGCACCGGCCCGCGCGGCTCGGCCGCTGGCGGGCAGCTGCCCCTACCGAAGGAGCACCACATGGCGGACAGGCCGAACATCCTGATCATCTGGGGCGACGACATCGGGGTGAGCAACCTGAGCTGCTACAGCGACGGGGTGATGGGCTACCGGACCCCTCACATCGACCGCATCGCCGACGAGGGGGTGCGCTTCACCGACTACTACGGCGAGCAGAGCTGCACGGCGGGTCGCGCGGCGTTCATCACCGGTCAGAACCCGTACCGCACGGGCCTGACCAAGGTCGGGATGCCTGGCATGGACGTCGGGCTGAGGGCCGAGGACCCCACGATCGCGACCGCTCTCAAGGCGCTCGGCTACGCCACGGGGCAGTTCGGCAAGAACCACTTCGGCGACCGTGACGAGTTCCTCCCCACCATGCACGGCTTCGACGAGTTCTTCGGCAACCTCTACCACCTCAACGCCGAGGAGGAGCCCGAGCTCGACGACTACCCGCCCGAGGAGGACTTCCCCGACTTCCGCAAGAACTTCGGCCCACGGGGCGTCATCCACTCGTGGGCGAACGGCGACGGCACGCAGCGCATCGAGGACACCGGCCCGCTCACGAAGGAGCGGATGAAGACCATCGACGACGAGGTCGTCCCCGAGGCACTGCGGTTCATGGCCGACGCCCGGGCCGACGACACGCCGTTCTTCGTCTGGCTCAACACCACGCACATGCACTTCCGCACCCACGTCAAGGACGGGAGCCGCGGCCGGGCCGGACGGTGGCAGTCGGCGTACCACGACACGATGTGCGACCACGACGACCTGGTCGGCGACGTCCTGGCCTTCCTCGACGACAACGGGCTGGCCGAGGACACGATCGTCATGTACTCGACCGACAACGGTCCCCACATGAACTCGTGGCCCGATGCCGGCATGACGCCGTTCCGGAGCGAGAAGAACTCGAACTGGGAGGGCGCGTACCGGGTGCCCGCCGTGGTGCGGTGGCCCGGACGGATCCCGGCGGGCACGGTGCTGAACGGGATCGTCAGTCACAACGACTGGTTCGTCACCCTCCTCGCCGCGGCCGGTGACACCGACGTCGCGGACCGGCTGAAGCAGGGCACCGACCTGGGCGGGACGACGTACAAGGTGCACCTCGACGGGCACGACCAGCTGGACTACATCACCGGCGCGGCGGAGGACAGCCCGCGCAAGCACTTCTTCTACGTCTCCGACGACGGCGACCTCACCGCGCTGAGGTACGACAACTGGAAGCTGGTCTTCCTCGAGCAACGCGCGCCCGGGACGCTGCGGGTGTGGGCCGAACCGTTCACCGAGCTGCGGGTGCCGAAGATGTTCAACCTCCGCACCGACCCCTACGAGCGCGCCGACATCACGTCGAACACCTACTACGACTGGTGCCTGGACCATGCCTGGTTGCCGATCCCGGCACAGGTGTACGTCGCCCGGATGATCGCGTCCCTGGCCGAGTTCCCGGCCCGGCAGGAGCCGCCCAGCTTCAGCATCGACCGGGTGCTCGAGAAGCTCAAGGCCGGCGTTGGCAGCACCTGAGATGGCCGTCGACCTTCCGGGCGGAGTCTTCGCGATGGGGTCCGACGACCACTACCCCGAGGAGGCGCCGACCCACCGCGTGCGCGTCGACGCGTTCTCGATCGACCCGACCACGGTCACGAACGCCGAGTTCGCGGCGTTCGTGGCCGAGACCGGCTACGTGACCGTGGCCGAGCGCGACCCCGACCCGGCCGACTTCCCGGACGCGCCGGCGGAGAGCCTGCAACCGGGCTCGATGGTCTTCGTCCCCACCCGCGGGCCGGTGGACCTGCGCCACCTCAGCCAGTGGTGGCGCTGGAAGCCCGGTGCCAGCTGGAGGCACCCGCGAGGACCGACGAGCTCCGTCGACCGGCTGCTCGACCATCCCGTGGTGCACGTCGCCCACGAGGACGCGCTGGCCTACGCGTCCTGGGTGGGGGCGTCGCTGCCGACCGAGGCCGAGTGGGAGTACGCCGCCCGCGGCGGCCTCGACGGGACGGCGTACACCTGGGGTGAGGACGCCCGGCCCGAAGGAAAGGTGATGGCCAACACCTGGGACGGTCCCGACTTCCCCTGGCGCAGCTCCGGCGAGAGCGGGTTCCTGCGCACCGCGCCGGTCGCCAGCTTCCCGGCCAACGGCTACGGGCTCTTCGACATGGCCGGCAACGTCTGGGAGTGGACGGACGACTGGTGGACGAGCCGACACCCCGACGACGCTGGCTCGCCGTGCTGCGCGCCGGACAACCCGCGCGGCGGTGACCTGCAGGCGAGCTACGACCCGGCGCAGCCGCAGTTCCGCGTCGGGCGGAAGGTCATCAAGGGCGGCTCCCACCTGTGCGCCGACACCTACTGCCTGCGCTACCGGCCTGCCGCGCGGCGACCGCAGCCGATCGACACGGGCATGAGCCACGTGGGCTTCCGCTGCGTGCGACGGCCCGAACCGGCACCCGGGGAGGCCGACCATGCCTGACGACCTGCTCCCCTCCTGGCGCCCCGGGCCCACCCGTGAGGCGCTCGTGTCGTTCCTCGACGACGTGCTCGACGTGCCGACGGAAGAGCGGGTCGCGTGCCTCGACAACGACGGCACCCTCTGGTGCGAGCGCCCGAGCTACGTGCAGCTCGACTTCTTCGTCGACACGCTGAGGTCCAGGGTGTCCGATCCCGACTTCACGCACACCCCTGAGTTCGACGCGCTCCTCGGCCACGACACGGCCGCCATGGGCGAGCTCGGCCTGGAACGCATCGCCCTGGCCCTGACCAGCCTGTGCGAGGGCATCTCGCCCGAGGAGTTCACCGGCCGGGTCCGCGCGTTCATGTCGGTCGCCCAGCACCCGACACTCGGTCGTCCGCTGCTCCACTGCGTGTACCAGCCGATGCTGGAGCTGATCGACGAGCTCCGGCGCCGGGACGTCACGGTCACCCTCGTCACCGGCGGCGGGACCGAGTTCGTCCGTGCCGTCAGCCAGCAGCTGTACGGCGTTCCTCCCGAGGCCGTCGTCGGGACGCTCATCGGCTACCAGCTCAGCCGCGGCGATGACGGGGCGCCCCGCCTGCTCCGGACCGGTCGTCCGGCCGGCGGGGCCAACGAGGGCGCCGCCAAGGTGAGCAACATCCAGAGCCAGCTGGGCCGACGCCCGCTCCTCGTCGCGGGGAACTCCGGGGGCGACCGGGAGATGCTGGAGTGGGCGGCGTCGGGCCCGGGCCCCGCCCTCGCCCTGCTGGTCGACCACGACGACGCGGAGCGCGAGTTCGCCTACGTGAGCCGCGCCGAGACGTTCGCCGAGCCCGAGCCGATCACGGAGGTCGGCACTCGACTGGGGTGGACGGTGGTCAGCATGGCGACCGACTGGGAGACCGTCTTCCCGTCCGTGACTCCCGAGCACTAGGCGGTCGACATCGATGCGACGGGTGGGGAGATGACGCGACAACCGACGGCCACGGCCGAGTCGGCACGGCTCACGACGATCAACCTCGTCGCGGCCGTGGCGTTCATCCTCGGCGGCAGCCTCTTCGCCCTGGGCGCGGTCTTCGCGCAGCTCGGGGAGGTCGCCCTGCTGACGGTCAACGTCACCTACCTGGTGGGGGGCTTCTTCTTCAGCCTCGGCGGCTACGCGTCGGTCCTCCTCGCGATCAACAGCGGGACCGGCGACGTCGGGACCGCGCGAGCGCACGTGCTGTGGTGGCGCTACCAGCCGGAACGGCGCGACTGGTTGAGCGCCACCGTGCTGTTCGTCGGGACGTTGCTGTTCGCGGTGAGCCTCGTCGCGGCGTTCGCGGAGGGGCTCACCCCCCGCCAGTCCAACGGCTGGATCTGGTTGCCGGACATCCTCGGCTGCATCTGCTTCCTCGTGTCCGGCCACCTCGCGATGCTCGAGGTGGGCGGGGGTCGCGTCGGCGTGCACGTCCATGCGCTCACGTGGTGGGTGGTGGCGGTCAACCAGCTCGGTTCGATCCTGTTCTTCCTCGCCGGGCTCGCGGCATTCGTACGACCGGCGACCTCCGCCGCGGTCGACGCCGGACTGGTCAACTGGGGCACCTTCTCGGGGGCCGTGTGCTTCGCGGCCGGTGGCTTCCTGCAAGTTCTCGACAAGCCAACCTCGACAAGAACGGTGGTGCGGAAAACGCCATGACAACCCTCAGCCAGTCAGCAGCCGAAGCGCTGTACGGCAACCGGTTCCTGACGGAGAAGGCGCCCTCGACGTCGTTCCCGCAGACCGGGATGCGCCCGACCGACGCCATGCGACTCCTCGACGAGGACCTGAACCTCGAAGGCGATCCTCAGCGCAACCTCGCCACCTTCGTCACGACCTGGATGGAGCCCGAGGCGCAGCGGATCATCGCCGAGAACCTGCACCGCAACTTCATCGACCACGCCGAGTACCCGATCTCCGCGGAGATCGAGCAACGCTGCATCCGGATGCTGGCGGACCTCTTCAACGCCCCCGGCCCCACGACGGGCTGTCGCACCCAGGGGTCGTCCGAGGCGATCATGCTCGGCGCTCTCTCCCTGAAGTGGAAGTGGAAGGAACGCCGTCAGGCCGCGAACCTGCCGACGGACCGACCGAACCTCGTGTTCGGAGGAGACGTCCACGTCGTGTGGGAGAAGTTCTGCCGCTACTTCGACGTCGAGCCGCGCATCGTCCCGCTCGAGGAGAGCAAGTACACGATCGGCCCCGAGGACGTGGAGCCGCACATCGACGAGAACACCATCGGCGTCGCGGCCGTCCTGGGCACCACCTTCACCGGCCACATGGACGACATCGTCGGCATCAACGACCTGCTGCTCGACATCCGGAACCGGCGCGACCTGGACGTCCCGCTCCACGTGGACGGCGCCAGCGGCGGGTTCGTGTGGCCGTTCCTCTACCCCGACTCGCGCTGGGACTTCCGCCTCGAGCAGGTGCGCTCCATCAACGTGTCCGGTCACAAGTACGGGCTCGTCTACCCCGGCATCGGCTGGCTGGTCTTCCGCGAGGAGTCCGACCTCGCCAAGGACCTGGTCTTCTACGAGAACTACCTCGGCAAGCTCGACGCCACGTTCACCCTGAACTTCTCGACGGGTGCCTCGATGGTGCTGGCGCAGTACTACAACTTCGTCCGCCTGGGCCGCGACGGTTACACCTACGTGATGAAGCAGATGCAGCAGAACGCCCAGGCGCTGGCGTCCAACCTGCGCGACAGCGGCCGTTTCGAGGTGATCGGCGCCGGCGAGGAGCAGCTGCCGCTGGTGGCCTTCCGGCTCTCGGGCGAGCACGCGTCGTACGACGAGTCCGACATCGCGTGGCAGCTGTCCGCGGAGCGGGGCTGGATGGTGCCGGCGTACACGCTCCCCCCGAACGCCGAGCGGGTGAAGATCATGCGGGCGCTCGTGAAGGAGACCATGAGTCGCGAGCAGGTGGAACGGCTGACCCGTGACATCGCGGACGCGTGCGCGACCCTCGAGAAGAAGGGTGGAGCCCACCCGACCGAACGCCAGCAGACCAAGCAAGGGTCGGGCTACTGACGGCAGGACGTGCCGGCGCCGGGTTGGCTAGACAGCGTGTCCGTCCCCCAGCGCACCGCGTAGCGTCGATCCCTGCAGCGGGGGTGCACAGCCGGGGGAACTGCCCGCGGGACCAGTCCAGCCGGCCCCGCGGGCAGCCTGTGGGGCCGGGGGTACCCCAACACCGAGCGGTCCTACGGATGCTTTACCCAGTGGGCGCACGGCCATCCGCTGGTCTGGACCGGTGAGCCCGAGCAGTCGGCCGACAGGTCACGCGTCGTGCTTGCGGCCCAGGAACGGACCGACCAACCGGGGGCCGGAGAGCCGCGTCTCCAACCAGCGAGCCTCGCGGCGCAGCGGCTGCGCGAGGTACTGACCGAGGATGACGCCGGCGGCCAACGCGATGGCCGTCCCTGCGGCGGCGATCAGCTTCGGGAACCCGTCCTCACCGTCCGTCAGCAACGCCAGCCCACGATAGATGGCGAGCCCGGGCAGCAGTGGCACGATCGCCGGCACCACGATGACCAGCGGCGGGACCCGGAACCGGCCCGCCACCGCGGACACCAGACCGATCACGACCGCAGCGACAGCCGAGGCGAAGGTCGCGCCCAGCTCGGTCTGATCGACGATCAGCCACGCCGCCTGCCCCAGGCCCGCCAGCATCGCGACGACGAGGAGGGCACGCAGAGGGGCGTAGGAGGCGTACGCGTACGCCGCGGCCGCCAGTGCGGCGCCGAGGACGATCAGGCCGGCTCGCTGGGCGCCTACGGCCCCCGGGTTGAGCGTCCCGACGTCGACCCCCAGCAGGACACCGATGCTGAGCCCAGCGGTGACGCCCCCGATGATCCCGGTGGTCGCGAGAAGTGCGTCCAGCAGTCGCGCGCTCGCGGTGACCGGAAAGCCTGTGATCGCATCCTGCGTCGCACCCATCACGCCGATCCCTGCGAGGAGCATCACGATGCCGGCGGTGACGACCCGCGACGGGTTGGCCTCGATCCCGACACCTGCGGCGGCGACCGCGATCAGCGTGGCCACCGCTCCCCCGGCGATCTGCTGGTAGAAGTCAGGGAAGCGACGTTGGGCCATGAGCCGCTGGATGCGATCGATGGCGCACGCCGCCAGGAACGCCAGGGCCAGCACCACCGGGCGCCCACCCAGCGTGATCGCGATCCCGGCGCCCATCACGCCCCAACCCAGGGTGATCGCCCATCGCCGCCGTCGCCGCCCACTGGAGGTGGCTGCGGCCACGCGATCCCGGGCTTCCTCTCGCGTGATGTCCTTCTCGATGAGGTCGCGGACGATCAGGTTCACCTCAGTCAGGACGGCGTAGTCGACCTCGCGTCGCGTCACCCGCCGGATCTGGATCATTTCGGGAGCGTCATTGCTCGGCTGGTGGCGCAGGCTCAGGTCGGTGTAGGTGACGTCGCTCGTGACCCCTCGGATCCCGGACGCACGCGTCACCGCGAGCATCGTCGCGGTCACGTCAGCAGCGCCCGCTCCCGATGACAGCAGGATCTCACCGACCCGCAGGGCGAGGTCGCAGGCCAGGTAGGTCTCGTTCCGCTCGACCAACGTCGGCCCCCTACCCAGCCTCGGCATGGCGGTCCGGGACGTGTGTCGTCACGCCCTGTCCCGTGGGCCGGACAGCGGACGGTGGACAGTGCGGAAAGGGCCCGCGAACCACTACGCTCCCTCCATGTTGATCCTCGCCATCATCCTGTTCGGCATGATCGCCGGCGCCCTGGCACAGATGGCGCTCGGCCAGTCGATGCGCGACGTGAACTGGACGATCGCCATCCTGACCGGCCTGATCGGTTCCTTCGTGGGCGGCTTGCTGGTGAGCCTGCTCGCCGGTGACGGTCTCGAGCTCCGCCCCAGCGGCCTGATCGGCTCCTTCGTCGGGGCCCTGCTGCTCACCCTGGCCTGGGGCTGGTACGACAAGCGCCGCAGTTCCGTCTGACCGCGCACCACGCGGGGCGCGCCGTCCCCCGCCGCCGCTAATCGGTCGGCCCCAACGGCTCGAGACCGACCGCCGTGCGCAGGAGCTCTGGTCCGTCGGCGGGAAGGTCCGCGCGCAGCAGCGTGACGTCGCCGCTGACGATCCGCTGCCTCACGGCCGGGACGACGACCGAGAGGTCCGCAGCCCCGGACAGCACCAGCAGCGCCGACGTGCGCGGGACGAGACGTTCGGTGACTGCTGCGAGCAGCGCCGGGTCCAGGCCGGTCCCGGCGAGCCGGTCGGCGACGTCCGGAGGTAGCGGGTCACCACTGTGGGTGTCGCCGATCGCGGTGCGCAGCAGCGCGACGAGGACCGACGGCTCGCGGGCGGTGACCTCCGGTGGGGGCCACAACCGTGTGACGCGGGGGCGGTGCGCGCCGGGCGCCCAGGAGACGGTGATGGCGTCGATCACCTCGAGGGCTCGGGCCTGCTCCAGGCGCCGGAGCCGCACCGACCCGGCCGTGGCGCCGAGCGGTGTGCCGTAGCACCACACCGTCAGGGCCGGCACGATGACCGGACCTGACGGTGTGGCTCAGACATGCAGTGCTCAGGCTTCCGAGAAGACCTCACGGATGGCGCGCTCCTGCTCGTCGCTGAGGTTGGTGAAGATCAGCTCAGGGTTCGAGTCGGCGAACGCCTCGTGCACCCGGTCGACCACGACGTCGGAGGTCATGATGAACAAGGCGGACGTGCCGGGGGTGACCTCCTCTCGGAGGCGGTTGATGAACTTGTCGTCGATACCGACGTCGGACAGCGAACCTGCCAGCGCGCCGGACGCTGCGCCGATCGCCGCCCCGAGCAGGGGGACGAAGAAGATGAGTCCGAACAGCATCCCCCAGAACGCACCGCCGAGCGCTCCGGCACCGGCGAGGTTGTTGAGCTGCTTGGTCTGCGGCTTCTTCTTCCCCTCTTCCCATCGGACGGTCGCGGCGTCGTGGATGGTGAGCAGGCGCTGGGCCGCCATGTCCTTGAGGATGTCCGTCGCCTTGTCGGCGCCGTCGGCGGTGTCGAACTTCCAGACGGTGAGCGTTCCCATGGGTGGTCCCTTCGGTGTGGGCAGAGTACGACGATCGTCATCTGCCGAGCTCCGTGGCGACCTCCCCCGGCAAGGGTGAACCGCTCCACCCCCCGGGATGTCAGGACGTCGCGCTCGGGGGGGTACCGACCCCGCCGTCGTACCTGACCACGAGCATCGCGAGGTCGTCGCCCAGCTCTTCGCCGTGGAAGGCGCGGACGGCGTCGAGCACGGCCCCGGCCATCCCGTCGGCCGAGCGGTCGCCATGTGCGCGCAGCAGCTCGCCGACCCGCTCGGAGCCGAACTGGTCCCGGCCGCGACGCGCCTCCACCAGGCCGTCGGTGAAGACGCACAGCACCTCGCCGGGCGCGAGCTCGACCTCGGCGTCGTGCAGCTCGGGGTCGTCGAAGAGCCCGAGCGCGGTGCCGAGCGTGCCGACCTCCTCGACCTCGCCGTCCGTCCGCAGGACCAGTGGCCAGTGGTGGCCCGCGAGGGAGAGGGCGATGCGCAGCGGGGCGTCGGGGACGTCGTGGTCGTGCGGTGGCCGCAGGTGCCCGTGCACGAGCGTGCAGTGGCGTTCCGACTCGGTCTGCGCCTGCAGGACGGCGTTGACCTCGCGCAGTGTCGCCGCGGGCGACAAGGACGGGCCTGCCAGGGCGCGCAGCGTGTAGCGGGTCGCCGCGCTGACGGCGGCCGCCTCGGCGCCCTTGCCGCTGACGTCGCCGAGCACGAAGGCCCACGTCTCGTCGTCCAGCGGGAACACGTCGAGGAAGTCGCCGCCGATCTCGCCGCCGTCGCCCGCCGGGACGTAGCGGCTGGCGAGCGAGCACCCCGGGACGGCCGGCAGCCTCGTCGGCACCATGCTGGCCTGCAGGGCGGCGGCGACCCGGGAGCGGTCGTCCAGGACCTGCTGGAGGTGCTGCTGGTCGCGGACCCGGTCGGTCACCTCGCGGAGAACGACGAGCTCCCCGGCCGTGCGGCCCGCGATGTCGGTGAGCGGCTGCTGGCTGACGTCGAAGGTCCTCTGCTGGCCGCCGGCGTCGTCGGCCAGCACGAGCCCGCCCGGGCCCACCTCGACGATCTCCGAGGTGTCCATCAGGTCGCGCACCCGCCGTCCGATGAGCTGCCCACGGGTCCTGCCCGCGAGCGCGACGGCGGCCGGGTTGACGTCGACGACCCGCTCGAAGGCGTCGAGGACGAAGACGGCGTCGGCCATGCTCTCGACCACCGCGCTGCGGGCCAGGGGGGCCAGGTCGACGAGGCGCTCCTCGAACAGCCCCCACACCAGCAGCCCGCCGGTGACGGTGAACGCGAACGGCGTCAGGTCGATGAGCGCGAACCAGCCGACCTCGAGGTTGTGCAGGATGTTGGCCGCCCAGGGCAGCAGCGCCGAGCACAGCAGCACCAGGGCCATCCGACGGTAGGTCCGGGCCAGCCGCACCATGCTGGCGACGAACAGCACCGTCGCGCCGACGAGCAGCAGGTTGTTGTAGGCGAAGATCGCCCAGAACACCGGCCCCGACTGGACGTCCGGGAGGTCCTGCACCCCGGACGTCGCGGAGTAGGAGCGCACCAGGTCGTGCGTGGCCGGCACCGCGAGGACGGCCAGCGCAGCGATCGGCGGTATCGCCAGCAGCGCCACCAGGCGACGGGTGACCAGCTGGCCCCGACCGGTGTACTGCAGCACGAAGACCAGCCAGGCGGGCGCGAGCGTGACGATGCCGACGTACTTCAGGTCGCCCCACCTGCCCCGGACCATCGGCGAGCTGGCGGAGAGCTCCACGGCGTACGCGGTCCCCCACCACGCCACGGCGACGAGCAGCACCGCCAGGCTCCAGCCCATGGCCGTGCCCCGGCGCCAGGCGACGTAGGCCGCCAGCGCAGCCAGCACCAGTCCGGCGCCGGCCATCAGGGTCGCGAGGAGCGTCAGCACCCGAAACCTCCCGCGCTCGGGCGTCCACGCGCTGTCGCGTGGCCGGACTCCACGCTAACCGGCGGGCTCCGCGGCGTCAGGTGTTCCGGCGCGCTCGTGCCTCCTTTGGGTGAGGCCCGGGAGCCGCGCAGCCGGGCCCGTGGGACTGCGCCGACTCCCCGGCACGAGCTCGAGCGGAAAGATGGCCCCGCCGCCCGCCCTTCCCCCTCCCGAGGAGCTCACATGTCCCCCAACCCGCCCACCGACCGCGTCGCACCGACCGGCACCCTCCGCGTCGTCATCAACCTCGGCAACCCGGTGCTCGCCCAGGGCACCCACGACGAGCCGAGGGGCGTCACCGTCGCCATCGCCCACGCCGTCGCGGACTGGCTGGGCGTCCCGCTCGAGCTGGTGTGCGTCGACGCGGCTCGCGAGGCGTACGCCGCCATCTGCGAGGGTCGCGTCGACCTGTGCTTCCTGGCCAACGAGCCGGCGCGCGAGGAGGGTGTCGCCTTCACCGCCCCCTACGTGCTGATCGAGGGCGTCCACGTCACCGACGCCGACTCCCCGCTGCAGTCCTCGGCGGAGGTGGACCGCGACGGGATCCGCGTCGGCGTGCGCGAGGGGTCGGCGTACGACCTCTTCCTCACCCGCTCGCTGGAGCACGCGGAGATCGTCCGCGCCGCCGAGGCGACCGATGTCTTCGAGGAGCAGGGCCTCGACGCCGCGGCGGGCGTGCGCCAGCCGATGGAGGACTACGTCGCTGCCACCGGCCGCCGCATCCTCGAGCCCGCCTTCATGGAGATCCGGCAGTCGGTCGGCCTGCCCCGTGCGCTCGACAGCGACGCCGTCGCCGCCGTTGCGTCGTTCGTCGAGGAGCTCAAGGCCTCAGGCTTCGTGCGCGACGAGCTCGCGCGCAGCGGGGTCGAGGCAGCGGTGGCGCCGCCGGCCTGAGCCGGGACCACACCGGCCGCCGGGGGTGTTCCCCGACGGCCGGTGTGACTGTGGTGGTGGACCGCGGCGTCAGCGGCGGATGGTGAACCTCCACGTCTTGACCGTGCGGTTGCCGAGGGCGTCCTCGGCGACGAGGCGCACGGCGTAGCGGCCCGGCGCGAGGGCGCGCTTCGGCGTCCACGTCATCCGGTCCTTGCGGGCGTCGTAGCGCACGCCCCGGACCCGCTCGCCGCCGACGAAGAGCTTCAGGTCACCGGCACGGACCGACGAGAGGCGGTCGGTGACGATCGCGCCGACCTTGGGCGTGCGATCGCGGGTGGTGCCCGTCGGCGTGACCTTCCGGACCCGCGGCCCCGTGCGGTCGACCGTCCAGCTGGCCGTCGCCGGTGTGGCGTCGGCGCCGCCGGAGCTGACCGCGCGGACCCGCACCTCGTGCTCGCCGTCCGCAAGGCCGCGGTAGGTCTGCGGCGAGCTGCACGTCTGCCACGCGGCCCCGTCGAGCGAGCACTGGAACGTCGCTCCTGCCGCACCCGGACCGGTGGCGGTGAACCTGATGGTCGCCGTCTTCGCCCGCGTGCCGTCACGCGGCGCACCGGTGATCGTGGTGTCCGGGACCGGGTCGTCCGCCTTCCTGGTGGTCGTGACGGTCACCGTGCCGGTGTCCGTGTCGGTCCCGTCGGTCACGACGTAGTCGAACGCGTCGGTCCCGGTGTGCCCGGCGTCCGGGGTGTAGGTCACCGTGCCGTTCGCGGCCACCACGGCCGTGCCGTGCGCCGGCTTGGTCACCGACTCCAGCGAGAGCTCGTCACCCTCGTCGGCGTCGGTGTCGTTGGCCAGCACGTCGATGCCGACCGCCGTGCCCTGCGTCGTGGTCGCCGAGTCGTCGACCGCCTTCGGGGCGGCGTTGACCGGGTCGACCGGGTCCTCCCCGTCGACCAGGAAGGTGTCGAAGGAGACCTCGTCACCCTCCTGCAGCACGCCGGCGGCGAAGATGCCGAAGCGCGGCCCGGTCATCGCGTTGTCGACCGCTCGCGGCAGGTCCACCCAGGTGGCGCCTCCGTCGAAGGACGCCTCGCCCTCGTAGCTCGTGCCCGTCTTCGTCAGGCGGAGCCTCATGTCGGTCAGGTCGGTCCCGGCCGGGATCGGGAGCTCCGGCTGCGGGTTGGCCCCGACGATCACGTTGTTCACCTCGGAGCGCAGCTCGACCCGGTTGGGGGCCGACCTGCCGTCGTCGGAGATCACCACGATCTTCACGTAGTTGGCGTCGTCGCCGTAGGCCATCAGGCCGGCCTGGCTGTAGCCGCCGTCGAGCTTCGTCACGTCGGCGTGGGTCTCGATCACCCAGTCCTCGCCGGCGTGGTCCGCCGACTGCATGACCAGGTTCGACTTGCCCGTGCCGCCCTGGTAGATCTCACCCGGTGTCGTGGTGAGGACCAGACGCCCGTCCGCAACCCGACGCTTGGTCGCGTCATCGGCCACGATCGCGTTCCACCGGCAGGTGTCGAGGCTGCTGCCCTCGAACGTGTCGTCCGGCGTCTCGAGCTCGCAGGCCTCGGTGACGGTCACCGTCACGGTGCCGGTGTCACTGCCGCCGTTGCCGTCGGCCACCGTGTAGTCGAAGGTGTCGGTGCCGACGAACCCGGCGTCGGGCGTGTAGTGCACCGTGCCGTTGGCGTTGATCGTCGCCGTGCCGTCGCCGGGCGTGGTCACCGACTCGACGGTGAGGGTGTCACCGTCGGGGTCGGTGTCGCCGGTCAGGACGTTGATGTCGACCGCGCGGCCCGCCGAGGTGGTGGCGGCGTCGTCGTCGGCGACGGGGGGACGGTTCTCGGCTGCTGCCGGGGTGAGCCTGAAGTAGTCGAACGACGCGGTCCGGCCCGGCTGCTGCACGCCGAGGGCGTACAGGCCGAGGTCCAGGTCGGCCGTCGGGTGCGCGACCGTGCCGACCGGCTGCCACTCACCGCCGTCGACCGCGACCTCACCGACGTAGCTCGTCCCCTCCTTGGTCAGCCGCAGGCGGTACGACGTCACGTTGGCAGGCAGGTCGAGCTGGGGCTGCGGGTTCTGGATGGCCCCTCCCAGCTCGGAACGCAGCTCGACCCGGTTGATGCGGCCCTGCCCGGTGTCGGAGATGACGTCGAGCTTGACGTAGTTGTCGTCGTCGCCGTAGGCGAGCAGGCCGGCCTGGGCATACCCATCGGTGAACGTCGTCGACAGCTTCGTCTCCGCGGCGTAGTCCGCCGGCAGGTCGACGCCCGACTGCAGCACGAAGTTGGTGGCCCCCGCCGCGTTGGGCGTCTGGTAGATGTCGCCCTCCGTGGTGGTGATGGTCAGCTGGCCGTCGGCCACCTGGTACTTGGTGGGGTCCTCCCGGACGATGGCGTTCCACCGGCACTCGTCGAGGCCGGGCCCGGTGAACTCGTCGCTGGGGTCGGTGGCGCCGCTCGTGCCGTCGGGCTCGAACCGGATCCAGTCGAAGGTCGCCGTCGGGCTGGTCGTCGCTCCGCCCGACACCGCGGCCGGGCCGATCTTCGGCGCGGTGAAGGTGCTCATCGGAGCGGGCCGGCCGACCGGGGAGAACGTCTCGCCGTCGGCGGAGTATGACGCCCGCAGGTCGGTGCCGTCGGAGGTCAGCCGCACGTAGTAGGTCGTCGGGAAGCCGGCGGGGACCCCGCCGAGCTTGTCCGCGCCCTCGTTGCGCGGGTTGCCCTGGGCCTCGTAGATGAACTCGACGTCGCGGTTGCCACCGGCCGAGATGAGGTGGACCGAGGCCCAGTTCTCGTCGTCGGAGTAGAGACGCAGGCCCGCCTGGTGGTAGTTCTCGGCCACCTCGGCGGTGATCTTGGCGGTCACCTCGAACGCACCGTCGGGCGCCTCCTGGACGATGATGTCCTCGGCGTTGCCACCGATGCCGTAGAGGCTGCCGCTGTTGATCGGCAGCTGCAGGCCACCGTTCTCCACGCGCCAGTCACCGCTGTCACGGATGACGTCCCACTTGCCATCGAGCGACGTGCCGTCGAACTCGTCGGACTGCTGCACGCCGCAGGCGTTGAGCACCCGGATCGGCACCGTCGAGTATCCGGTGGCACCCGACGGATCGGTCGCGCTCAGCCGGGCCGTGTAGCTGCCCGGCTCGGTGTAGGTGTACTCCGCGTCGAGGGTCGTGGCGGTGTCGCCGTCACCCGGCACCCCGAAGTCCCACTTGTAGGTCAGCTCGTCGCCGTCGTAGTCCGACGCCGAGCCGGTGAAGTCGACGGTCAGCGGAGCCGTGCCCTGCGTGGGCGTGCCCTGCGCCCCGACCTGCGGTCGGGAGTTGACCGAGACGCCCTTGCCCGCGGCGTCGAAGAAGTTGACGTTGAACAGGCCGGTGGCCGAGGGGTTGGCGTTGGTGAACACCAGGAAGAGCTCGTGCGACCCCTGCTGCGCCGACTCGGCGATGTCCATGTCGACGAACTGCCACTGCTGCCAGCCGCCCGTGACCGGCACGGCGACCGAGCCAGCGAGCGGGCCGGTCGGGCTGTCGAGGCGGGCCTCGATGGTGCCGCCCGCGCCGCCCGAGGCCACGCGGAAGCGCAGCTTCGGCACGCCGGACAGGCTGATCGGCGCGTAGGACACGTGGTCGCCGGCGTCGATGTTGGACAGGTTGCGGGCACCGCCGAGCGGGTCCGTCGTCGCCTCGGTCTGGACGCCCTGCTGGGTGGTGAAGTGCTCCGCCTGCTTCCGCTTGGGTTGCAGGACGACCTCGTCCTCACCGGTCAGCACTCGCACGCCTCCCCCGCCGCCGTCGGTGTAGCTGGCGTTGATGACCCCGAAGATGTTCGCGGAAGCGTCGTGGCCCTCGTCCTGCACGGTCGGCAGGACGACGTCGCAGCCGGTGCGGGAGCTGAGCGGGTGGCCGTGCGAGTCGTGGCCGAGGACGTAGTCGATCTTCACCTTGGAGCAGTCGATCGCCCCGTCCTCGGGGTCGGTCACGTTGACCTTGACCCGGACGGAGTCCCCGAACTCGAAGAACGCGCCGTTGGGCGGCAGCTCGATCTCGACGACCGGCCGGGTGTTGCCGACCGTGACGACCGCGGTGGCCACACCGGTGCGGCCGGTGGAGTCGGTGACGGTCAGCCGGGCGTCGTACACGCCGTTGGCCGTGTAGACGAACGTCGGGTCGGGCTCGGTCGAGTCGACGGTGCCGTCGTTCTGGAAGTCCCAGGCGTAGCTGACGATCGAGTCACCCGCGTCGGGATCCCTCGAGCCCTCGCTGGAGAACGTCACCGACAGCGGTGCGACACCCGTGTCGGGCGTCGCGGTCGCCGACGCCGACGGCGAGCGGGCTCCTTCGTTGATCGCGTTGATCTTGTAGACGGCGGAGTTCTCGTTGCCGGTGAAGTAACCACCGTTGCCGTAGTCGAGGACGTAGAGGGAGCCGTCGGGACCGAACTCCATGTCCATCGCGGCGTAGAGCGTCATGGAGTCGAAGAACGGGTCGATGCCGGACACGTCGCCCTCGGCGTCCATGGCGATGTCGCGGATCCAGCCGCGCGTCCACTCACCGGCGAAGAAGTGGTTGTCGAAGTACTCGGGGAACTTCACGTCCGACTCGAGGTCGGGGTCGAAGTTGTAGACCGGTCCGGCCATCGGGCCCTCGCCGCCGCCGCCGAACTCGTTGGTGGTGACGCCGTTGTAGGTGACGTTGCCGCCGTCGTACTTGATCCAGGCCGCCTGGGCCCGCGGCAGGTTGGTGAGGCCCGTGTTGTGCGGGCTGTTGTTGACCGGCGCGTTGCAGTCGAACTTCGGGCCGGACGTGTTGGTGGCGAAGTCCCAGTCGTTGTAGGTCTCGGCCGGGGTGTTGGAGCCGGTGCAGTAGGGCCAGCCGAAGTTGCCGGCCTCGCGGATCTGGTTGAACTCCACGATGCCGCCGGGGCCGCGGTTGGGGTTCGCCCCGCCGGCGTCCGGGCCGTACTCACCGAGGTAGACGTAGCCGGTGCGCTTGTCGACGGTCATCCGGAACGGGTTGCGGAATCCCATCGCGTAGATCTCGGGGCGGGTCTTCCCCTGGGTGTCGGAAGCCTCGGGGAAGAGGTTGCCGTCCGGGACCGTGTACGACGCCGCGGTGGGGTCGGGCGTGATCCGCAGGACCTTGCCGCGCAGGTCGTTGCTGTTGGCCGAGCTGCGCTGGGCGTCGTAGGCCGGGTTGCGCGTGGTGCGCTCGTCGAGGGGCGCGTAGCCGTCGGAGGCGAACGGGTTCGAGTCATCACCCGTCGACAGGTAGAGGTTGCCGTCGGCGTCGAAGTCGATGGCGCCACCGGCGTGGCAGCAGATGCCGCGGTTGGCCTCGACGCGCAGCAGCTCCTGCTCGGTCGTCGGGTCGAGGTCGTCGTCGACCATCTTCATCCGGGTCAGGACGTTGTAGCCCTGCCACGCGGCGAACTGCGCCGCGGTGCCGTCGTTGGGCGCGTCACCGGCCGGGGTGTCGAGCGGTGGGGCGTAGTAGAGGTAGACCCACCCGTCCTCCTCGAAGGTCGGGCTGACCGTCAGGCTCTGCAGGCCGTCCTCGTCGTGGGAGTAGATCGGGACGTCGTAGAGCAGCGTCGTGTTGCCCTCGAGGTCGGTGAGGAAGATGCGGCCGTCGCGGGCGTTGTGGAGCACGCGCCCGTCGGGCAGGACCGAGATGCTCATCGGCTCGCCGACCTTGTCGACGCCCTTGGCGAGCGTGACCTGCTCGAAGGAGGCGTCCGTGGGCGCCGGCGGGGTGCACGCATCGGGGGCCTCGCCGGCGGCGTACTGGATGCCGCCGAGCAGGTGGAGGCGGAAGAGCGGCTCGGAGAACGACGCCTGGGTGTGGCCGCCGCCGGTGTAGAAGCTGCGGCCGCCGTCGAACTCCTGGTACCAGGCGATCGGGTGGTCGTCGTCGCCCGGGGCGCCGTCCTGCTCGTCGTAGGTCGACTCGTCGAGCGAGGCGATGACGTTGATGTTGCTGTTGGCGCGCGGACTGTAGTCGGGCCCGCCGCCGTTGACCACGGGGTTGGCCGGGCTCTGGAAGTTGTACCACTCGTCGGTGCGCTCCCACCGGTCCGGCAGTGCGCACGACGACGGCGTGGTCTTGTCCTCGACGTCGATGGTCGCGGTGGGGGTGCCGGCGGGGTGGCTCTGGAAGTAGGCGCCCACGAGCTGGCCGTACCACGGCCACGTGTACTCGGTGTCGGAGGCGGCGTGGACGCCGACATAGCCGCCACCGCCCTTGATGTAGTTCTCGAAGGCAGTCTGCTGCGCGGCGTCGAGCACGTCACTGGTCGTGGACATCCACACGACGGCCTCGTACTGGGCCAGGTTGGCGGCGGTGAACGCCGTCGCGTCCTCGGTGGCCGTGACGGAGAAGCCGTACTGCGCTCCGAGACGCTCGACCGCCCGGATGCCCGCGCCGATGGAGTCGTGGCGGAAGCCGGTCGTCTTGCTGAAGACCAGCACGTCGTACGTCGGCGGGGCGAGCGCCGCGGCTGCCGGCGCGGGCGCTGCGCTCGTGGCGGCTGCCGTCGTCGCGCCGGGAGCGGCTGCCGCGGCGGGGACCGTGGC
>NZ_JBFUMR010000040.1:0-39157 GCF_054049275.1 Nocardioides sp. P5_E3 | reverse complement strand
GCCGAGACCGGCGGCGCCGAGGCCGGCCGCGACGGCGAGGGCTGCGTCGGGGCTGACCCGGCCCGAGGGGATCGGGCGCTCGGGCCGCTCCTCGGCGTCGACGTGGCGGTCGCACCAGTCGTTGAAGGCCATCCCGGACCAGTAGAGGCAGGTGGAGGCGATCGGCATCGCCCAGCCGCGCCCGGCGGTCGCCGCGTGCGCGGCGCCGGACCACGCGTCTCCGGGGATGGAGAACGCGGCGGGTGCCCGGGTCAGCTCGACGAGGTCGGCGACCCTCACGTCGTCACCCGGTCGGCGCAGTCCGTCGACCAGGCGAGCAGGGCGTCCCACTGCTGCGCGAGTCGGTGCTCCTGCGAGCCGATCGGCTGCTTGAAGAAGAAGCCGAGGGCGGTCAGGGGGCCGGTCTCGCCCACCGCCACCGCCCGCGAGGTGAGGCGCGCGAGGTCGAGGACCAGCGGCGCTGCGAGGGCCGAGTCGCAGCCCTCCCAGGTGAACTGCATCGTCATCCGGGTGCCGAGGAAGCCGTCGAAGCGGACGTGGTCCCAGGCGGTCTTCCAGTCTCCGAGGTCCTCGACGTAGTCGATGTGCATCGGGCCGGGCACCGGGTGGCCGAGCATCGACTCCAGGCCGGTGCGCTTGGTGCTCGTCTTGCTCTCTCGGGCGGCGGGGTCGGACAGGGTGGACCCGTCGCCGCCGCCGAGCAGGTTGATCGAGGTCCACGACCGCACGGCCAGCGACCGGGTGGAGAACATCGGCGCCAGCGCCGACTTCACCAGGGTCTCGCCCGTCTTGCCGTCGCTGCCGGCGTAGGGGAGGCCTCGATCGGCGGCGAGCTCGACCAGGGCGGGGACGTCGATCCCGGGGCTCGGCGTGAAGGCGACATAGGCCGCTCCGGCCAGCACTGCGGCGCAGGCGTAGACCGAGCTCGGCGACAGGGGCGCGCGGCCGGCCGACCAGGCGGCCTCGAGGTCGGCCCAGGTGGCGGCGTCGGTGCCGGCGTCGTGCGGCGGCTCGGTGCTCGACACGTCGACGACGACGACCCGGTCGACGCCGGCGGCGAACTCGCGGATGTCGTCGGCGAGCCGGTCCACGTCGGCGCGCTGGTCGGTGGAGTCGCTGTGGCGCACACCCGGGCGCAGCCGGGCCTCGGTCGCCTCGAGCTCGGCGGCGACCTGGTGCGCGAGGATCCCCGGCACCACGCCGCCCGCCACGAGGCGCTCGGCCTGCTTGACGAGCGGGAGGGTGTCGACGTCGTGGCCGCCCACGACGATGTCGGCGTACGCCGGCAAGCCGCGCGAGTCGAGGTCGGGGTGGGCGCAGACGCAGCCGGTCTCGTCGGTCAGGTGGGCGGCGAGGGCGCTCAGGCCGATGGTCGCGGTGGTCGCGAGCGAGCCGCGAGCGCCGATGAACCAGATGCCGAGAGTGCCGCCGGGGCCGTGATCCTCGGTCCGGGGGTTGGGGGAGGGTGCCACCTGTCGAAGGTAATGCACGTCACAACCACTTTCAACGCCGGGTCCAGCACTTTTGTCCGGCCGTCGCTCAAAAGTGACGCGGTGACGCGGGGTGCAGTGCGAGCGCGGATCGCGAAACCACGTGGGCCTCGCAGTGCCGCACCAGCTCGGCGTACGCCTCGGCGCCCATCAGCTCGACGAGCTCGGGCTCGTGGGTGATGTAGACCGGCTCGGGCGCGACGTGCGCCTCGGTGTTGCCGGAGCAGTACCAGTCGAGGTCGTGGCCGCCCGGACCCCAGCCGCGGCGGTCGTACTCGCCGATCGAGACCTCGGTGTAGGACGTGCCGTCCTGCCGCTCCACCTCGCGGAACTGGCGGCGGATGGGCAGCTGCCAGCACACGTCGGGCTTGGTCTCGAGCGGGTTGCGCCCCTGGCGCAGCGCGAGGCCGTGAAGGGCGCAGCCGGCTCCGACGTGCCCGGTGTCGTTGGTGAAGTCGGTGCGGTTGTGGAAGACGCACGCCTGCTGTCCGTCGACCTCGACGACCCGCGTCTTGCGCTCGCCGTCGTCGTCGGTCTCGATCCAGTCCGCCTTGCGCACCGACCGACCCGGGTGGAGCTGCCAGTCGTCGGGGGTGAGCTCGCCGACGAACGCGGCGACCCGCTTCTCGTCGTCCCGGTCGGCGAAGTGGGCGCCGAGGGTGCAGCAGCCGACGTCGGGGGCATCGGCGTAGATGCCCTGGCACCCCTGGCCGAAGATGCACGTGTAGGCCGAGGTCAACCACGTCAGGTCGCAGCGGAACACCTGGGCGTCGTCAGCGGGGTCGGCGAACTCGACGAACGCACGGGGGAAGACCAGGTCGACTTCGGGCACGCACAGAGCCTAGTGGCGCCACCCCGGCCTAGTAGCGTGGCAGGCATGCGCCTGGGCGTCCTCGACATCGGATCCAACACCGGCCACCTGCTGGTGGTCGACGCACACGGTGGCGCGGCCCCCCTCCCGGCGTCCTCGCACAAGCAGCCGCTGCGCCTGGCCGAGCACCTCGACGAGGACGGCGCGGTCACCAAGAAGGGCATCAAGGCCCTCACGGACTTCTGTGCCTCCGCGACCCAGATCGCCGAGGACAAGGGCTGCGAGGAGATGCTCGGCTTCGCCACCTCGGCCGTGCGCGACTCGGTCAACTCCGACGAGGTGCTCGCCCACGTCGAGAAGAACAGCGGCGTGGCGCTCGAGGTGCTGTCGGGGGAGGACGAGGCCCGCCTGACGTTCCTGGCCGTCCGCCGCTGGTTCGGCTGGTCGGCCGGAAGGCTCGCGGTCTTCGACATCGGCGGCGGCTCGCTCGAGATCGCCGGCGGCGCCGACGAGGCCCCCGACGTCGCCTGGTCGCTTCCGTTGGGCGCCGCGCGGATGGCGCGGACCTGGTTCGGCGGCGGCCGGCCTTCCGACGACGACGTACGCGCGCTGCGCAAGCAGGTGCGCGCGGAGATCGCCCGTGACGCCGGCCACCTGCTGCGCGGCGGGGTGCCCGACCGGGCGGCGGCGACCTCGAAGACCTTCCGCTCCCTGGCGCGCATCTGTGGTGCCGCGCCGAGCGGCGACGGCCCGCTGGTGCCGCGCGCGCTCGAGCTCGAGACGCTCTCGGGCTGGATCCCCAAGCTGATGGACATGTCCGCCGACGACCTCGCCGACCTGCCCGGCGTCTCGCCGAGTCGCACCCACCAGATCGTCGCGGGTGCCCTCGTCGCCGAGGCCTGCATGGACATCTTCGACCTGCCCGAGCTCGAGATCTGTCCGTGGGCACTGCGCGAGGGCGTGATCCTCGAGCGGCTCGACCAGATCTCGGTCATCACCAGGGTGCGCTGACGATGGCCACGTCCTCGTCCGTCCCGCTGATCGGGCTCTCATCCGCCTCGGTCTACCCGGAGTCGACGGCGCACGCCTTCGGGTGGGCGGCGCAGCTGGGCTACGACGCGGTCGAGGTGATGGTCGGCATCGACTCGCTGAGCCAGCAGGTCGACGCGGTGAAGAAGCTCAGCGACCACCACCAGGTGCCGATCTGCGCCGTGCACGCCCCCTGCCTGCTCTTCACCCAGCGGGTCTGGGGCACCGACCCGTGGGTCAAGCTGGAGCGCTCGGCCGAGATGGCAGACGCGGTCGGGGCCGACGTGGTCGTGGTGCACCCGCCGTTCCGTTGGCAGAAGGACTACGCCGCCGGTTTCGTGGAGGGCATCGCGTCCCTCGAGGCGCGCACCGGCATCGCCTTCGCGGTGGAGAACATGTATCCGTGGCGAGCGTCCTCGCGCCGCGGGATGGAGATGTACCTGCCCGGCTGGGACCCGAGCTCGGAGAGCTACGCCAACACCACGATCGACCTGTCCCACGCGGCCATCGCCCGCAGCGACGTCATCGAGATGGCCGACCGGATGGGCGACAACCTGCGCCACATCCACCTCACCGACGGCACCGGCTCGGCCAAGGACGAGCACCTCGTGCCCGGCCGCGGGGTGATGAAGGCCGAGGCGTTCCTGCGCCACCTCGCCGGTCGGGGCTTCTCCGGCCACGTCGTGCTCGAGATCAACACCCGGCGGGCCGCCAGCAAGAGCGAGCGCGAGGCCGACCTGCGGGAGTCGCTGGAGTTCGCCCGCGCGCACCTCGCCGTACCCACGCCATGAGCCCCCCGGCGACGACCCCTGCCCGTCAGCGCACGTCCCGCGGCCGGCGCCCCGGAGCCCCCGACACCCGGGCCGAGGTCCTCGCCGCCGCGCGGGCGTCGTTCGCCGAGAAGGGCTTCCGGGGTACGACGATCCGCGCCGTCGCGGCGTCCGCCGCTGTCGACCCCGCGCTCGTGCACCACTACTTCGGCAGCAAGGACGACCTCTTCCTCGCCGCGCTGGAGATGCCCGTCGACCCCCGCGAGCTCCTGGCTCCCGTGGTCGCCCTGGGGCCTGACGGCGCCGGGGAGCGGCTCCTTCGCACCTTCCTGTCGGCATGGGACGATCCTGAGATCCAGGTACGGCTGCTGGCGGTGGTCCGCTCGGTGCTCAGCGAGGACGGCGCGACCCTGCTCAACGAGGGCTTCATCCCGGTCGTCGTCGGCCCCGTGCTCGCGCAGCTCGTGGTGGACCGGCCGGAGGTGCGCGTCCCTCTCGTCGCCAGCCAGGTCGTGGGGCTCATCGTCACCCGCTACCTCCTGGCGCTCCCGCCGATGGCCGAGATGTCGGCCGACGACGTCGTGGCCCGGGTCGGCCCGGTCCTCCAGCACTACCTGACCGGCGACCTGCCCTAGCCGCCGTACTCACCCAGCGGTGAGTGAGACATCTTCCGCGCGGCGGAATCCTGTCTCCCTCACCGCTCGGTCGGGTCTTGACGGGGCATCGGACCAGGCGCACAATTCAACACATGATGAAAAACGTCGTGGAGGTGCGCGACCTCGTCGTCGTACGCGGCGAGCGCGAGGTGCTGCCAGGCATCTCGCTCGACGTCCCGGCGGGCGTCACCGGCCTGCTCGGGCCGAGCGGCTGCGGCAAGACGACGCTGATGCGCTGCCTGGTCGGGGCGCAGCAGGTGCGGTCCGGGACCGTCGAGGTGCTGGGGGAGCCGGCGGGGAGCCGGCCGCTGCGGACCCGCGTCGGCTACGTCACCCAGGCCGCGAGCGTCTACGACGACCTCACAGTCGCGGAGAACCTCGCGTTCTTCGCCCGCGTGCTCGGGGTCGACCGCGCCCAGGTCGACGAGGCCGTCGACGCGGTGGGGCTCGACGACCACCGCACCCAGGTCGTGGGCCGGCTCTCCGGCGGCCAGCGCAGCCGGGCCAGCCTGGCCGTGGCCCTGCTGGGTACGCCGGACCTGCTGGTGCTCGACGAGCCGACGGTCGGCCTCGACCCGGTGCTGCGCCGCGACCTGTGGGACCTGTTCCACCGGATCGCCGACCGCGGGGCCGCCGTGCTGGTCTCGAGCCACGTCATGGACGAGGCCGAGCGCTGCCACCGGCTCCTGCTGATGCGCGAGGGCCGGATCATCGCCGACGGCTCGCCCGACGAGATCCGCCGCAGCACCGGTGCCCCGGACATCGAGCAGGCGTTCCTCCACCTCGTCGAGGGACCGGGTGGTGCGAGATGAACGCGCGCGTCACCCTCGCCGTCGCCGGCCGCGTCCTCACGCAGGTCCGTCGCGACCACCGCACGCTGGCCATGCTGCTGGTGGTCCCGTGCGTGCTGATCACCCTGCTGTGGTGGATGTTCGCCGACCTGCCCGGCGACCTCTTCGACCGCTTCGGGCCGGGCCTGCTCGCGATGTTCCCCTTCATCGTGATGTTCCTGGTGACGAGCGTGACGACGCTGCGCGAGCGCTCGTCCGGCACCCTCGAGCGGCTGCTCACGATGCCCCTCGGCAAGCTCGACTTCCTGCTGGGCTACGCGATCGCCTTCGGCCTGCTGGCGGCGGTGCAGTCGACGCTCGCGGTCGCCGTCAGCGTCGGCCTGCTGGGCCTCGACGTCTCCGGCCCGGTCTGGCTGCTCGGTGTCGTGGCCGTCGCCGACGCCGTCCTCGGCACGGCCCTCGGGCTGCTGGTGAGCGCCTTCGCGACGACCGAGTTCCAGGCGGTGCAGTTCATGCCGGCCTTCGTGCTGCCCCAGATCCTGCTCTGCGGGCTCTTCGTGCCCCGCGAGGCGATGCCCACCGTGCTCGAGGCGATCAGCAACGTGCTGCCGTTGTCGTACGCCGTCGACGCCATGCAGGAGCTCGTCGGTGCGGCCGACACGAGAGCGGTGTGGCGCGACGTGGCGGTCGTGTCCGGCTTCGCGCTGGGTGCGCTCGCGCTGGGCGCCGGGACCCTCAGGCGCCGGACACCCTGACCCGGATCCGCCGGTCTCTCACCTGCTGCGCGTCACCATGCGGGCGCGCTGGCTGCGTTGTCGGGCGCTCGACGGACCTAGCGGCCCGCCTTCGGCCCTCCGCCTTGCCATCACGCCCGCCTGGTGTCGCTCGCGACGGCGTCGACCGGCGGCTCCGGGACCCGGCTGAACAGCCACGCCCCCGCCGCGAACAGGCCGGCGTACATCACGGTCAGCATGATGACGTCGGCGATCGACGCGGCCGCGTCGTCGGCGGCGACCAGGGCGACGGCGACGACACCTGCGACGACCGTGGTCGCCGCGGCGGCACCGAGGGCCAGCACCATGCCGCCCGGTCGGAACCGGGTTGCCACGGCGACGACCAGCAGGACCGCCGGGGCCGCCAGGTAGAGCCAGTCGCGGTCGCCGTCGCCCACGATGCCGAGGGCCCCGATGCCCACCAGGAGGAACAGGACGGTGCCGACCGCCACGGCCAGCGCGAGGGCGTACCGGCTGGTGGGGGAAGCGAGGGTGGAAGTCATGCCGACGACGCTAGGAGAACACCGACCCCGAAGGGGTGGAGGAGCTGTGAAGGTTCGGTGGAGGTCGGCGTAGCCTTGCCGCCATGTCGTTGCTCCGCCAGCCGATCCTGCTCCTCGCCCGCAGCCAGGGGGTCAAGAAGCTCGTCTCGACGATGCCGGTCTCGAGCTCCATCGTGACCAGCTACGTGCCGGGCGAGACGACCGGCCACGCGGTGGCGGCGACGTCGGGCCTGGTCGACGACGGCCTGCGGGTGACGCTCGACTACCTCGGCGAGGACACCACCGACGCCGCCCAGGCCGACGCCACGGTCGCGGCCTACAAGGAGCTCCTCGCCGACCTCGCGGCCAAGGGCCTCGCGCCGCACGCGGAGGTCTCGGTCAAGCTCAGCGCGATCGGCCAGTTCCTCCCCGACAGCGGCCACAAGGTCGCCCTGGAGAACACCCGCGACATCTGCCGCGCCGCCCGCAACGCCGGCACCACGGTGACCCTCGACATGGAGGACCACACCACCACCGACTCGACGCTCTCGATCCTGCGCGAGCTCCGCAAGGACTTCCCCGAGACCGGCGCCGTGCTGCAGGCGATGCTGCGCCGCACGGAGGCCGACTGCCGCGCCCTGGCCTACGAGGGCTCCCGGGTGCGGCTGTGCAAGGGCGCCTACATGGAGCCCGAGAAGGTCGCCTTCCAGGACCGCATCGACGTCGACAAGTCCTACGTCCGCTGCCTCAAGGTGCTGCTGAGCGGCCAGGGCTACCCGATGATCGCCACCCACGACCCGCGCATGGTGCAGATCGCCTCGTCGCTCGCCAGTCGCTTCGGCCGGCGGCCCGGCACCTACGAGTTCCAGATGCTCTACGGCATCCGCCCCGAGGAGCAGAAGCGCCTCGCGGCCGCCGGCGAGACCGTGCGCGTCTACATCCCCTACGGCACCGAGTGGTACGGCTACCTCATGCGCCGGCTGGCCGAGAAGCCGCAGAACCTCGGGTTCTTCGTCCGCTCCCTGGTCTCCAAGAAATGAGACCACAGCGTCCGCGACGTAGGAGCGGGCGCGTCGTGGTCCAGATTGAGCAAGCACCGCGGTCGAGGGACGAGACCGCGACGTGCGCGTCGAAATCGATCGACAGCCCGCAGTAGATTGGCGCCATGAGCACTGCGATCATCGGCGCCGGCGTCATGGGCGAGACCCTGCTGTCCGGACTGGTGCGCGCCGGGCGCCGCGTCGACCAGCTGATGGTCGGTGAGAAGCGCGCCGAGCGGGCGCGTGAGCTCGAGGAGCGCTACGGCGTGGCCGTCGTCTCCAACCGCCAGGCCGCTGCCAAGGCCGACACCGTCGCGCTGGTCGTCAAGCCGCAGGACATGGGCGACGTGCTCGACGAGATCGCCCCCGACCTGCGCGCCGGCCAGCTGCTCGTGTCGCTCGCCGCCGGCATCACGACGTCGTTCATCGAGTCGCGCGTGCCCGACGGCGTCGCGGTCGTCCGGGTCATGCCCAACACCCCGGCGCTCGTCGACGAGGGGATGGCCGCCATCGCGCCCGGCTCGCACTGCGACGAGTCGCACCTGACGGAGGCCGAGTCGCTGATGGCCTCCACGGGCAAGGTGCTGCGCATCCCGGAGAAGCAGATGGACGCCGTCACCGCGATCTCCGGGTCCGGGCCTGCCTACATCTTCTTCGTCGTGGAGTCGATGATCGAGGCGGGCGTGCACCTCGGCCTGCCGCGTGCCACGGCCACCGACCTGGTGGTGCAGACGCTCGTCGGGTCGGCCGCGATGCTCCGCGAGACCGGCACCCACCCCGTCGTGCTGCGCGAGCAGGTCACCTCGCCGGGCGGAACGACCGCCTCGGCATTGCGCGAGCTGGAGGTGCACCGCGTGCGTGCGGCCTTCCTCGCCGCGATGGAGGCCGCCCGCAACCGTTCTCGCGAGCTGGCCGAAGGCTCCTGACAACCTCCCGGTGCCCACCGGAGCTGAGGCTCGCCCAGCCTGCGCGCGCAGCAGACGACCGAGATCGCGAGGACCGGCGTGCCCTCCTGGCCGGGCGCCTCAGGCTCCCCGCAGCTGGCGGACCAGACCGAGCGCGTCGTCGACGAGGCCGCGGACGAGCGGCAGCCGCGTCAGGCGCACCGACCGGTCGACGAGGGGCACGACGCCCGCCACCAGCGTGCGCGTGCGCCGCTGCCCCTCGCTGTCGTCGTACACCCAGAAGAGGACGACACCCATGTGGAGCAGCCACAGCAGGTCGGGGAGCTCCTCGCGCAGCGCCGGCGCGACCTTGAGGTCGGACCCGTCGACCGCCCGGCGGAAGAGGGTCGTGCTGGCCCCGCGGGCCGGCATCGACTCCTCGGAGAAGGGCGAGAGCGGCGAGCGCGGGTCGGCGGCGTTGCGGAAGAACTGGCCGCCGAAGTCGTGGAACGGCTCGGCCACGTCCAGGAAGGACTCCATCACGCCCCGGAGCCGGTCGGCGAAGCCCGTCTGCTCGTACGCCGTCTCGGCCGCGACTGCGTGCTCGGCCTGGAGCTGGTCGTAGAAGGCCTGGACGAGCGCCTCCTTGCCGGAGAAGTAGTAGTAGGCGCTGCCCAACGAGACACCGGCCTCGTCCGCGATGGCCCGCATCGTCGTGGCGTCGTAGCCTCCGGCCCTGAACAGCGTCATCGCCGCGTCGACGATGCCTGCTCGGGTCTGCTCCGCCTTCGCCGTCCGCTTCTGCCCCACGCTCGCCACCCTAGGACGGGGGTCGGGGCAGTCCTGCCGGCGCCACCCAGGCCGCCAGCGAACCGCCGAGCAACGACGCAGCCAGGACCGGCAGCAGCTCTCCCGCGTCGGTGTCTCGGAACGCGGTGTCCAGGAGGAGCTCCCCGGACAACATCCAGAAGACAGCCGTCATCGCTACGGGCGACAGCAGGACACCGAGGACGAAGGCTCGTCGCCGCGCCACCCGGCGAGGCAGGTGCCGGCCCACCAGGACGATGAGGGGCAGGCCGGCCAGGAAGCCGACAGCGGCGCCGCAGAGGCCGCCGAAGGCGAGGCTCGCCAGCAGGGCAGACCCGACGCTTGCCAGTGCCGCGAACGGTCCGGGCGGTCGCGACCCGTCGAGCAGGAAGGCGGGCAGCAGGATCGCGAACGCGACGACGGCGCCGGCCACCGCACCGATGAGCGGCCCGGTCAGCAGCCACATGAGTCGGGGCCGGAAGGGTGCGGGCACAGCGGGCCCGTCGGCTGGGTCGAGCATCGTGGACCAAGAGTGGCAGAAGAATTGAACACGTTCAAGACAGTCCCATGGGCGGTCGGGGCCGTGGGCCGGAGTAACGTCCGCCACATGGAGTGTGCTGGGCCAGCGTCCGTCGTCTTCGACCAGACTCTCTGTGAGTACAACTTCGGGCCCACCCACCCGATGTCGCCGGTGCGCGTCGACCTGACGATGCGCCTGGCCGACGAGCTCGGGGTGCTCGAGGGGATCAAGCGCGTCGACGCCCCGGTGGCCACCGACGAGCAGATCGCGACCGTGCACGACCAGGGCCTCATCGACGCGGTCACCCGGGCCGGCGCGACGCCCGGCTTCGAGGACGCCGCCCGCGGCCTCGGCACGGAGGACGATCCGGTCTTCGCCGACATGCACGTCGCCAGTGCCCACGTCGTCGGTGCCACGTTGGAGGCGTTCCGCCAGGTCTGGAGCGGGGAGTCGCTCCACTCCGTCAACATCGCCGGCGGCCTGCACCACGCGATGCCCGACAAGGCCAGCGGCTTCTGCATCTACAACGACGTCGCAGTCGGCATCACGCAGCTGCTCGCCGACGGTGCCGAGCGGGTCGCCTACGTCGACATCGACGTCCACCACGGCGACGGCGTCGAGAAGGTCTTCTGGGACGACCCGCGGGTCCTCACCATCTCCCTGCACGAGACCGGGCAGATGCTCTTCCCCGGCACCGGCTTCCCGAGCGACACCGGCGGCCCCGGCGCCGAGGGCACGGCGGTCAACGTCGCGCTGCCGCCCGGCACCGCCGACGCCGGCTGGCTGCGCGCGTTCCACGCCGTCGTGCCCCCGATCCTGCGTGAGTTCTCCCCGCAGGTGCTGGTCACGCAGCACGGCTGCGACTCCCACATGAACGACCCCCTCGCCCACATGATGCTCAGCGTCGACGGCCAGCGGGCGGCCTACCTCGCCCTCCACGAGCTCGCCCACGAGGTCGCCGACGGGCGGTGGGTCGTCACCGGCGGCGGCGGCTACTCCGTCGTCGACGTCGTGCCGCGCGCCTGGACGCACCTGCTGGCCATCGTGGCGGGCACCCCGATCGATCCCGAGCAGGCGACGCCTCCGGCGTGGCGGGCGTACGTCGAGGAGGTGCTCGGTGCCACCGCACCGCACCGGATGACCGACGGACGCACGCCGGCCTACCGCGACTGGTCGGGCGGCTACGACCCGGAGACCTGGCTGGACCGCGCCATCAACGCCACGCGCACGGAGGTCTTTCCCCTCCACGGCCTGGACCCGTTGCCCTGAGGCAAGCCGACACGCCGCAGTCCCACAAGTTTCTCTGGCATTACTCTTCCCCACGCGTCACGCGAGCCCTATTGTCAGCGAGAGCGGCACGCCTGTGACGCCGGTTCGGAAGCCGGCGCCGTCGCCGCGCAGAAGGATCGGTGCACACCCATGGCTGAGAACACCCCGAGCGACATGTCCGAGGCGCAGTTCCTGACCATCGCCGAGGTCGCGGCCAGGATGCGCGTCTCGAAGATGACCGTCTACCGGCTCGTGCACGGCGGTGAGCTGCCTGCCGTCCGCGTCGGCCGCTCCTTCCGGGTCCGCGAGGACGACGTCAACGAGTACCTCCGCAAGAGCTTCTACAACGCCGGCTGACGGCGCTCGTCCCCGGCAGGGATCCACTGGTCCGACTCGATTCCGCGCTGCCCGCACCCGGCCAGTAGGGTGGTGCGGGTCCGACCGACGAACGTCGGTCGCAAGGAAAGGTCTGATTCGTGGGTTCTGTCATCAAGAAGCGGCGCAAGCGCATGGCCAAGAAGAAGCACCGCAAGCTGCTCAAGAAGACGCGCGTGCAGCGCCGCAAGCTCGGCAAGTAACACCCCTCGACCATGGGGCGGGTCGTGCTGGTCACCGGGATCTCCCGGGACATCGGACGACGATTCGCGCGCGCCGCGACCGGCGACCCGTCCATCGATCGAGTCATCGGCGTGGACGCGGTCCCGCCGCGCGGTGACATCGGCGACGTCTCCTTCGTCCGCGCCGACATCCGCAACCCGGTCATCGCGAAGGTCATCGCGAAGGAGGACGTCGACACCGTCGTCCACATGAGCGTGATCGCGACCCCCGGCTCCGCCGGTGGTCGCGGGACGATGAAGGAGCTCAACGTCATCGGCTCCATGCAGCTGCTCGCTGCGTGCCAGAAGTCGGCGACCGTCGAGCGTCTGGTCGTGAAGTCGACGACCACCGTCTACGGCTCCGGTCCTCGTGACCCCGCGATGTTCACCGAGGACATGGGCCCCAAGCGCCTGCCCTCCTCGGGCTACGCCAAGGACGTCTACGAGATCGAGGGCTACGTCCGCGGGTTCGCCCGCCGCCGCCCCGACGTCGATGTCACGATGATCCGGGCGGCCAACGTGGTCGGACCTCACGTCTCGAGCCCGCTGACCAACTACTTCCGGCTCCCGGTGATCCCCCGGGTGCTCGGCTTCGACCCGAGGCTCCAGCTCCTCCACGAGGACGACCTGATGCGGGTGCTGTGCCACGCCGCGACCACCGGGGTGCCCGGCACCTTCAACGTCGCCGGCGACGGGGTGATGACGCTGAGCCAGGCCGTACGACGCCTCGGCACGCCGTCGGTCTCCCTGCCGCGCTTCGCGGTCGGTCGGCTCGGCGCGACCATGCGCCAGGCCCGCGTCTCGGACTTCTCGCCCGAGCAGCTGGGGTTCCTGACCTACGGTCGAGGCGTGGACACCACCCGGATGCGCACCGTGCTCGGCTTCGAGCCGCAGTTCACCACGGCCGAGGCGTTCGCCGACTTCTGCCAGTCCATCGCGCCCGCCGTCAGGGAGGGGGCCGGCCGTGCCTGAGGAAGCCCGCCGCCGCGACGGCGACCACGCCGTCGTCATCCCGATCGGCACCGGCGGCCGACCGGGCCGCGGTTCCGGCAGCGCCCGACCGTCCTCGGCCGCGCGCAACCTGGCCCCGACGGCCCGCAAGGCCGCGTCCACCAAGCCATCCAGCGAGCCGTCCGCCAAGACGGCCACCAAGACGGCCGCCAAGACGGCCACCAAGCCGGCTACTCCGGCCGCGGAGAAGAAGACGGGGAAGAAGAAGGCCCGCGCCGGTTCGTCCGAGGAGAAGGTCGTGCCGCCGCCGGCCGACGCGGAACCGACCACCGCCGACGACCCGGAGCAGCCGTCGCCCAGCACCGGCATCCCGGTCGGGGAGTGGCTGGCGGCCGCCCAGGACGCGGCGCAGGAGATCTTCGGCGCCGACTGGGAGCGCCGCCTCGCCGAGCTGATGGCGTTCGTCCGCCGACGCCTCGAGGGCGACTACGACGTCGACGACTACGGCTTCGACCGCGAGCTGACCGAGCGGTTCTTCATGGCCGCGCTGCGACCGATCGCGGAGAAGTGGTTCCGCCTCGAGGTCCGCGGGCTGGAGAACATCCCCGCCGAGGGTGGCGCCCTCGTGGTCTCCAACCACTCCGGCACCGTGCCGCTCGACGGCCTGATGACGATGCTGACGGTGCACGACCACGCCGGCCGCTTCCTGCGCCCGCTCGGCGCCGACCTGGTCTTCAAGCTGCCCCTGGTCAGCTCGCTCGCGCGCAAGGGCGGCGCCACCCTGGCCTGCACCGAGGACGCCGAGCGGATGCTGTCGGGAGGCGAGCTCGTCGGTGTCTGGCCGGAGGGGTTCAAGGGCATCGGCAAGCCGTTCAGCGAGCGCTACAAGCTGCAGCGCTTCGGGCGCGGCGGGTTCGTCTCGGCCGCCCTGCGCACCGGCGTACCCATCATCCCGCTCTCCCTGGTGGGCGCCGAGGAGATCTACCCGCTCGTCGGCAACGTCCCGTCGCTGGCGCGGCTGCTCGGGGTGCCCTACATCCCGATCACGCCGTTCTTCCCGTGGCTCGGTCCGCTCGGCATGGTGCCGCTGCCCTCGAAGTGGATCCTCGAGTTCGGCGAGCCGATCCGCACCGATGCCTACGAGCCCGGCGAGGCCGAGGACCCGATGCTGGTCTTCAACGTCACCGACCAGGTGCGCGAGACCATCCAGCACACGCTGTTCGACCTGCTGCGCGAGCGCGGCAACGCCTTCGGCTGACTGCCGACGTCATCGGGCGCAGTGGCTAGGGCAGGAGCCCGCCGGTCGCGTTGCCGAGCGAGCCGCCGGTGATGCCGTCGAGCGTGCCGGTCACCTCGCCGATGAGACCGCCGGTCGCGTCGTCGGCGCCCGACGTGAGGCCGCCGAGCGCACCGCCGGTGACGTCGTCGAGCTGGCTCGTCAGGCTGCCGGTGGTGTCGGTGAGGCCGTCGGTGACGGTGTCGGTCGTGTTGGTCACCGTGTCGGTGAGGTTCTTGGTGATGTCCTTGACCGGCCTGGTCGGGTCGGGCTTGGTCGGGTCGGGCTTGGTCGGGTCGGGCACCACGGAGCCCGGTCCGGGACCGGGGGTGGTGGACGGCTGCGCGGTCGGCACGACCTGTTGCGGGTCGAGGGCCTCGGGGACCTGGATGCCGGTCAGGTCCTGCCCTGAGATCGGCGCCCCCTCCAGCGTCAGCTGGTCGGTGTCGAGCCCGCTGAGCAGGCCGACCTGCGGGGCGCTGGTCAGCAGGAACTCGGGCGTCGTGGTGATGCCGCCGGTGCAGGTCAGGCAGACGTTGCTCACCTCGAGATCGAGGTCGGCGAGCGTCCTTCCGGCGGCCAGCAGGTCGTCGCGGGCGCTCTCCGGCAGCTCGCCCTGGAGCCGCTCGAGGCGGTCCATGCTGGTGGCGGTGAAGTCGCGCGCGACCTGGGCGTCGCCCTCGCTGCCCGTGGCCTCGTACGACGCGAGCAGGCTGCCCACGCCGTCGCTCGACTGACGGGTGAAGGTGTCGAGGGTCTCGGGCACGAGCTCGTCGCGACCTGCGTCGCCGGCGGCCAGCTCCTCGAGCTCGGTGAGCCGGGTGCCGGCCTGGGCCAGCAGGGTGCGACCGCGGGCGGCGTCGTCGGGGGCGAGGCGTACCTGGGCGGACTCGATCCCGCGCTTCACGCCGTAGAGGGACTCGCCGGGCAGCGCGGTCTGCGCCGCGACGGCCATGGTGGCCGCCGAGCCCACGAGGGCGACACCGCCGAGGAGGGCGCCGATGCGGCGCTGGCGGGTGCGGGACGAGGCGGGCATCGCCAGTCGTGACGGGGCGGGCGGCTGCCGCACGAGGGCGGTGTCGGCCTCGGCCATCAGGCGCTCGCGCAACGACGCCACGAACTCGGGCCGTGCGGTCGCGGGCGGCACCGCCCGCAGGTCGGCGACGACCTCGAGCAGGTCGGCGTAGCGCTGGGTGTCAGTCCCGGAGGACGCGGTCGTGGGGTCGCGGGATAGGACTGCCTCGAACTCGTCGGCACGTCGTCGTGCCGAGAAGGGCGCTGTCATCGCGGTCGTCCTGTCTCACAGCTGGCGGGTCCTCCCACTGGGGCGAACGAGCCAGACCGGGCAGGGGTTACGGGATGTGTCACGCGTCTCTCAACCCCTCCGGCAGCAGCTTGGCGAGATTGCGCACGCCGCGGAGCTGGAGCTGCTTCACCGCGCCGTCGGAGCGGTCGAGGGCACGAGCCGTCTCCGCGATCGAGAGGCCCTGCAGGAACCGCATGATGAGGCACTCGCGCTGCTCGACCGGCAGCTCGGTGAGCGCCGTGAGCAGCACCTCGTTGGTGAGGCCGGCGATGACCGTGTCCTCGGGCCCCTCGGTGGTGTCGTCGTGCGGGGTCATGTCCTCGGTGGTCATCTCGAGGCGGGTGCGACCGGCCTTGAAGTGGTCCATCGTGAGGTTGCGCGCGATCGTCATCAGCCAGGCGCCGAAGTCCTTGCCCTGCCACCGGAAGCTGTTCATGCTGCGCAGCGCCCGGAAAAACGTCTCCGAGGTGAGGTCCTCGGCGAGCGTCTGCGAGCGCGTGCGGTAGTAGAGGAAGCGGTAGACCGAGGCCTGGTAGTGGTCGTAGAGGAGGCCGAACGCCTCCTTGTCGCCGGCGCGGGCGAGCTCCACGAGCGCGATCAGCCGCTCGCGCTCGGCCCCGTCGACCTCGGACGACGTCGCGCGGTCCTCGTCACCGACGGGACCGGAGCCGGAGTGCCCGTCGGGGCCGCCGACGGACGCGCCGGGCGTGGCCGTCTCGGAGAGCAGCACGTGGCCCGCGGGCTGGAGGGCGGGGGACAGCTGGGGGGACAGGGCAGCGAGGACGGCGCGCCGGAGCGCGTCCATGCCGTGCTCGAAGGCACGATCGATGTCGTTCGTCGACCGCATGCGGTGTCCCCTCCCGGTTGCAGCATCATCCACGATAGGGGCCGGTCCCGGTCTTGTGAACCCGTGAGTAACTTTCAGTTACAGGTCAGGCGGAGCGGTCTCGCCCGCGCAGGCTCACACCGGCGGCGACGGCGCCCGTCACCGCGCCGGCGACCGCGGCGCCGAGGAAGCCGACCCGTGCCGCCTTGCGGCCGGTGCGGTAGTCGTGGATGCGCCAGCCGTGGGCGCGGGCGTGCGCCCGCAGCCGGGCGTCGGGGTTGATGGCGCACGGGTCTCCGACGAGGGAGAGCATCGGCAGGTCGTTGCTGGAGTCGGAGTACGCCGAGCAGCGGGCGAGGTCGAGTCCCTCGCGGGCCGCGAGCGCCTTGATCGCCTCCGCCTTGGCGGGGCCGTGGAGCAGGTCGCCCACGAGCTGGCCGGTGTAGACGCCGTCGACGTGCTCGGCCACCGTGCCCATGGCGCCGGTGAGGCCGAGCCGGCGGGCGATGATCGTCGCGATCTCGATCGGCGCCGCCGTCACCAGCCACACCCGCTGACCCTCGTCGAGGTGGATCTGGGCCAGGGCGCGGGTGCCGGGCCACACCCGGTGGGCCATCGCCTCGTCGAAGATCTCCTCGCCGAGCTCCTCGAGCTCGGTGGTGGTGTGCCCGGCGATGAACGCAAGCGCGGAGTTGCGCGCGTCGGTCACGTGCTCGGGGTCCTCGACGCCGGCGATCCGGAAGTAGGCCTGCTTCCACGCGGCGGAGGCGATCTCCTTCGTGGTGAAGAACTTGCGGCGGTACAGCCCGCGCGCGAAGTGGAAGATGCTGGCGCCCTGCATGACGGTGTTGTCGACGTCGAAGAAGGCGGCCGCGGTCGGGTCGCTCGGCCAGACGAGGGCGTTCTCGACCTCCGCCGACGCCGCCGCGGCCTCGCCCGCGAGGGCCGAGCGCTGCTGCAGGTTGAGGCGCCGGGGCCGCTCGGACGGGGTCACCCGGCCAGCGTAGCGGCGGGCGCCGCCGGCGCCGGGCTGTGGAAGGATCCCCGCATGCCGCGCCACGACATCTCCGAGCTGGTGGCCGAGGCTGCCGACGACGCGCCGGATCGGCAGGCCCTCGTCGAGAGCGGCGGGCGCACGCTCACCTGGGCCGGCCTCGAGGACGAGGTCGCCCGCCTCGCGACCGGTCTCGGGGCCCACGGCATCCGCGCCGGCCAGCGCGTGATGATCGCCGTCGGCAACCGCATCGAGTTCGTCACCTCCTACCTCGGCGTGCTCCGGGCCCAGGTCGTCGCCGTGCCGGTCAACCCCCGGTCGACCCCCGGCGAGCTCGCCCGGATGATCGCCGACTCCGGCAGCCGGATGGTGGTCGGGGACGAGACCGCTCTCGACGCCGTACACGCTGCGCTGGCCGAGCTCGACGCCGACGTCGCCCGCCCGGCCGTCGTCGTCACCGGCACCCCGCCGGGCGAGGGGGAGATCGCCCTCGACGACCTCCGCGCGGACGTCGTACGCCCGGTCCCGCCGCTGCCCGACCCCGAGAAGCTCGCCGCGCTCCTCTACACCAGCGGCACCTCGGGTCTGCCCCGCGCGGCGATGCTCAGCCACCGGGCGCTGCTGGCCAACATCGAGCAGGTGGCGGCCGTCGAGCCGCCGATGATGCACGGCGACGACGTGGTGCTCGGGGTGCTGCCGCTCTTCCACGTCTACGGCCTCAACGCCGTGCTCGGCGGGGTGCTGCGCCACCGGGCGCGGCTGCTGCTCGTGGAGCGCTTCGAGCCCCAGGCGGTGCTCGACCTCATCGACGACGAGGCCTGCAGCGTCGTGCCGATCGCGCCGCCCGTCTTCGCCCACTGGCTGCCCGACGAGCACCTGCGCGAGCGGCTCGGGCCGGTCCGGCTCGTGCTGTCCGGGTCGGCGCCGCTGGAGGGCTCGGTGATCGAGGAGTTCACCTCGATCACCGGGATCCCTGTGCACCAGGGCTACGGGCTCACCGAGGCGTCGCCGGTGGTGACGAGCACGCTGTGCAGCCGCGAGCCCCGGGCGGGCTCGGTCGGCGCGGCGCTGCCCGGCATCGAGCTGCGGCTGGTCGACGAGACCTGGGGCCAGGTCGAGGGGGAGGATCCCGGCGAGATCCAGGTGCGCGGCGACAACCTCTTCAGCGGCTACTGGCCCGACGGGTCCGACGGCCCCGACGACGACGGCTGGTACGGCACCGGCGACGTCGCCTTCCTCGACGCGAGCGGTGACCTCTTCCTCGTCGACCGGATCAAGGAGCTCGTGATCGTCAGCGGCTTCAACGTCTACCCGACCGAGGTCGAGGACGTGATCCGCGAGGTCGACGGGGTTGCTGATGCCGCCGTCGTGGGGGCGCCCGACGAGGTGACCGGCGAGGCCGTGGTGGCGTACGTCGTCCCGGTCGGCGGCGTCGACAAGGCCCGCACCCACCTCGAGGAGGCGGTCCGTGCGCACGCGGTCGTCCGGCTCGCGCGCTTCAAGCAGCCGACCCGCATCGAGGTCGTCGACGAGCTCCCGGTCACCGCGACCGGCAAGGTGCAGAAGGGCCGGTTGCGCGGCCTCGAGCGCCGTCGGGTCCAAGGACTCCTCGAATGAGCACCTCGCGGATCACGTTCTACAGCCGCCCGGGCTGCCACCTGTGCGACGACGCCCGCGTAGTAGTCGAGCGCGTCTGCGCCGACCTGGGGGAGTCCTTCGAGGAGGTCGACATCACCACCGACGACGACCTGGCGGACCGCTTCGGCGAGGACGTCCCGGTGACCTTCGTCGACGGCAAGCAGCACGACTTCTGGCGCGTCGACGAGAACCGGCTGCGCGCGGCCCTGGGCTGAGTCGGCGTCCGGGGCCGGGAAGACGGTCGGTCCGTACGGCGTTGGGGGACAGGTGAAGGCATCCCTGCTCGACCGCTCCCGCACCCGCGTCGGCATGCCCGACGCCGAGGCCCTCGAGGCGACGGTCGCCCGGGCGGTGCACGCCGAGCAGGTCGGCTACGACCGGTTCTGGGTCGCCGAGCACCACGCCGTACCGGGCATCGCGTCCGGGACACCGGCGGTGCTCCTCGCCGCGATCGGCGCACGTACGCACCACATCCGGATCGGGTCGGGCGGGGTGATGCTGCCGCTGCACCAGCCGCTGGTGGTCGCCGAGCAGTTCCTCGTCCTCGACGCCCTCCACCCCGGTCGCGTCGACCTCGGGCTCGGCCGGTCCCTCGGCTTCACGCCGCCGGTGCGCCGCGCCCTCCGGCGCGACCACGAGGACGGCGACACGTTCGAGGACGACCTCCAGGAGCTGCGCGGCTACCTCGAGGGCACTGCCGAGGTCACGGCTCGTCCCTCCACCTGCAGGCCGGTGCCGATGCACGTGCTCGCCACCGGGCGCGGGCTGGACATCGCTGCCCGGCTTGGCCTGCCCGTGGTCGTGGGTGGCCCCGTCCTCGAGTCCCCCGAGCTGGCCGACGCGTTGTCGCGCTACCGGCACGGGTTCCGACCGCACCGCGGCAGCGAGCCGCGGGTGACGGTATCCCTGGACGTGCTCGTCGCCGACGACGACGCGACCGGCCGCGAGCTCGCCCTGCCGGAGGCGTGGGCGATGGCACGCTCACGTCAGACCGGCGAGTTCCCGCCGCTCGAGGGCATCGAGGCGATCCGGGAGGAGTCCTGGCCCAGCCAGGTACGCCGGCGGGTGGAGGCCTCGCTCGACCGGGCCGTGGCAGGCAGCCCCGCGACCGTACGGCGCCGCCTCGACGCGCTGGTGGAGGCCACTGGCGCCGACGAGCTGCTGGCGAGCAGCTCCACCCCCGACCGCGACGCGCTGCACGCCTCGGACCGGATGCTGGCCGAGCTGCTGCGCTGAGGTGCTGCGCTGAGCGGCTCGGCGGGCCTTCGATGCGACACTCGTGGCATGCCAGGTTCGTGGGACGCCGACCCACTGCTCGCGGAGGTGCAGGAGCGGGTGCGGCACGTCGTCGTCGGCGACCGAGCGGTTCCGATGCAGGCGACCCTCGACGACGGCGACATCCTCGTGACCTTCCACTGGCCGGGCGAGCCGGATCGCCTCGGCATGCGGTTCAGTCCCTCGGAGGCACCCATCGGCCCGTCCACGGGCGAGGTGTGCGACTCACCGACCCGGTGGGCGATCGAGGTCGGCTGGGTCCTCGAGGAGGAGCTGGAGACGGGACTCACGCGCCGGGCTCCGCGAACCGTCACCGCACGAGGTGTCGTCGAGCTCCAGCACCGCCCCGGTTCCTGAGCACGCACCCATCGGGACGGGCCCTCCGTTAGGCCCTCCAGCACCCTTCACGCAAGTCGAGAGACCCCCGCTTCGGGTGGGTCTTCTCACATGTGCTAGCCGCCCATTCCGTCGTTTTGTTCTCCCGTTCACAAACTCCTACAGTGGCCGGGTCAGGCGAGGTTCGCCGGACTGGAAAGAAGCAGCTGTGACCGCACGGACCCCCGACTCTGCCCGGGACATTCCCGAGGCGACTGTCGCCAGGCTTCCCGTGTACCTCCGTGCCCTGACCGGCCTGGCGGACGACGGCACCACGACGTGCTCCAGCGAGGAGCTCGCCGCGTCGGCGGGCGTCAACAGCGCCAAGCTCCGCAAGGACCTGTCCTACCTCGGCAGCTACGGCACCCGCGGCGTGGGCTACGACGTGGAGTACCTCCGCTACCAGATCGCCCGCGAGATCGGCGTGACGCAGGACTGGCCGGTCGTCATCGTCGGCATCGGAAACCTCGGTCACGCGCTCGCCAACTACTCCGGTTTCCGCAGCCGCGGGTTCCGTGTCGTCGCGCTCCTCGACGCCGACCCCGACCGCCACGACGAGGTGGTCGCCGGGCTCGACGTCCGCTCCTTCGAGGACCTCGAGTCGATCGTCTCCGAGGACGCCGTGTCCATCGGCGTGATCGCGACGCCGGCCGTGGCCGCCCAGTCCGTCGCCGACCGCATGGTCGCCGCCGGCATCACCAGCATCCTCAACTTCGCCCCGACCGTCCTGACGGTGCCGGCGGGCGTCGACGTACGGAAGGTGGACCTCTCCATCGAGCTGCAGATCCTCGCCTACCACGAGCAGCGCAAGTCGATCGCTCCCGGATCGGAGGTCGTGTCGTGAGCGTCCTGGTCGTCGGCATCTCCCACAAGTCCGCTCCCGTCGAGCTGCTCGAGAAGCTCGCGCTCGACGGTGAGAGCGCCACCAAGCTCATCCAGGACGTGATGGGTGGTGAGCACGTCTCCGAGGCGACGGCGATCGTGACCTGCAACCGCCTCGAGGTCTACGCCGAGGTCGACCGCTTCCACGGCAGCGTGGAGGACCTGTCCGGTCTCCTCGTCGCGCGCGCCGAGCAGTCCACCGAGGCGCTGCTGCCGCACCTCTACGTCCACTACGACGAGGGCGCCGTCTCCCACCTCTTCCAGGTGGCCGCCGGGCTCGACTCGATGGTGGTGGGCGAGGGCCAGATCCTCGGCCAGACCCGCGAGGCGCTCCGCGTCGGCCAGGAGCACGGCACCGTCGGCCCGGCGCTCAACACCCTCTTCCAGCAGGCGCTGCGCGTCGGCAAGCGGGCGCACGCCGAGACCGACATCGACCGCGCGGCGCCGTCCCTGGTCACCGCCGCCCTCGAGCGCAGCCCGGTGCCCGTCGCCGGCGCGACGGCGCTCGTGATCGGCGCCGGCGCGATGGCCTCCCTCGCGGTCGCCCACCTGTCGCGGAGCGGTGCCACCAGCATCTCGGTGCTCAACCGCACGGCCGCCCGCGCCGAGCGGCTCGCCGAGGAGTACGCCGCCACCTCGTTGCCGCTGGAGTCGCTCACCGACGAGCTCGCCACGGCCGACATCGTCATCTCCTGCACCGGGGCCCCCGAGCCGCTGGTCCGCCTCGCCGACGTGGTCACCGCGCGCGGCAGCAGCGACCGGCCGCTGACCGTGATCGACCTCGCGCTGCCGCACGACGTCGACCCGTCGCTGGCCGACCTGCCGGGCGTCGAGCTGATCAACCTCGCCGGCCTCGCCGACGAGCTGCGCGGCCTCGAGGCCACCGCGGGCGTCGACGACGTACGCACCATCGTCGGGCAGGAGATCAGCGCCTTCCTGGCCGTACGACGCCAGGCGAGCGTGACGCCGACCGTCGTCGCCCTGCGCTCGATGGCCACCTCGGTGGTCGACGCCGAGATGGAGCGGCTGTCGGCGCGCCTGCCGGGCCTCGACGACGCCACCCGTGCCGAGGTCCTCCACACCGTGCGCCGGGTCGCCGACAAGCTCCTCCACGAGCCGACCGTCCGGGTCAAGGAGCTGGCCGACGCCGAGCCCGCCGTCTCCTACACCGCCGCGCTGGCCGAGCTCTTCCGGCTCGACCCCGACGCGGTCGACGCCATCTCCCGAGCGGAGGGTCAGCCATGACCACCCGTCCGCTCCGCCTCGGCACCCGCGCCTCCGCCCTGGCCACCACCCAGTCCGGGCTCGTGGCCGGGCTGGTCGAGGCGCACCTCGGCCGCGAGGTCGAGCTCGTCGAGGTCTCGACCGAGGGCGACCGCAGCGCCGCCCCGCTCGCCCAGATGGGCGGCACGGGGGTCTTCGTCAGCGCCCTGCGCGACGCGCTCCTCGACGGCCACGTCGACTTCGCCGTCCACTCGCTCAAGGACCTGCCGACCACGCCCGCCGACGGCATCGCGCTGGCCGCCGTCCCGGTGCGCGAGGACCCGCGCGACGTGATCGTGGCGCGCGACGGCCTCACGCTCGGCGAGCTGCCCGTGGGCAGTCGGCTCGGCACGGGCTCCCCGCGTCGGGTCAGCCAGCTCGCAGCCCTGGGCCTCGGCCTGGAGCTCCACGGCATCCGCGGCAACGTCGACACCCGGATCGGCAAGGTCCGCAGCGGCGAGGTCGACGCGATCGTCCTGGCCCGCGCCGGACTGGCCCGCCTCGGTCGCCTCGACGAGGTCACCGAGGTCCTCGACCCCCTCCAGATGCTGCCGGCGCCCGGCCAGGGCGCCCTCGCCATCGAGTGCCGCTCAGGCGACACCGAGCTGGTGGCGGCGCTGGCCCGGCTCGACGACCCCGCCACCCGCGCCGCGGTCACGGCCGAGCGCGCGGTCCTGTCCACCCTCGAGGCCGGCTGCTCGGCCCCGCTGGGTGCCCTGGCCGAGGTCGTCGAGGGGGAGGACGGGGAGGAGCTGTGGCTGCGCGCCGTGGTCCTCTCCGAGGACGGCGGCCTGTCGGTGCGGATGAGCACCACCGGCCCCGTCGCCGAGGCCGAACGGATCGGAACACGCCTCGCGAGCGACATGCTCGACGAGGGAGCAGCAGACCTGATGGAAGCACCACCAGTGAGGAATCAGCACGCATGACGCGAGTACAGACCCCGCAGGCCAGCACCGCGCCCACCACCCCCGCCCATGGCTGGGTGTCGTTCGTCGGCAGTGGACCCGGTGACCCGGGCCTGCTGACGGTGCGAGCCGTGGAGCTCCTCCAGGGTGCCGAGGTGATCGTGACCGAGGCGCCCGAGCACATCGAGCTGGTCCGCCAGGTCCTCGGCCTCGTCGAGGGCCCCGACGGCCTCGTGGGCGGCCCGGAGATCGTCGACGGCGGCTTCGGCGAGGACGGCCAGCCCCTGACCCACGCGGCCCGCGCCAAGGTCGTCGTGCGCCACGGCAAGAAGCAGCGCGTCGTCCGGCTGATGACCGGCGACCCGTTCCTCTACGCCTCCGGACCCGAGGAGGCGCAGGCCTGTGTCAAGGCCGGAGTCGGCTTCGACGTCGTCCCCGGTGTTTCCTCGGTCAGCGCGGTCCCGGCCTACGCCGGCATCCCGCTGACCACCAAGCGCCACAAGGAGATGGCCGTCGTCACCTGCGGTGACAAGGTCGACTGGAGCGCCTACGCCGACGACCGCACGCTGGTCCTGCTCTCCGGCGTCGGCAGCATCGGCGAGACCTCGGCCGCGCTGATCGAGGCCGGCCGCTCGCCCGAGACGCCCGTCGCGATGACCCGCGTCGGCACGACGACCGAGCAGCACACGCTCGTCTCCACGCTGTCCGACATCGCGGCCGACGCCCGCGCCGCGCGCATGGCGCCGCCGGCGATCACCGTCATCGGTGACGTCGTCGACCTGCGCCAGACGCTGTCGTGGTTCGAGACCAAGCCGCTGTTCGGCTGGCGTGCGCTGGTGCCCCGCACCAAGGAACAGGCCGGCTCGCTGTCGCGTCGCCTGCGCGAGTACGGCGCCGTGCCCGAGGAGGTGCCGACCATCTCGGTCGAGCCGCCGCGCAACCCGCTCCAGATGGACAAGGCCGTCCGCGGCCTCGTCGAGGGCCGCTACGAGTGGATCGCCTTCACCTCGGTCAACGCGGTCAAGGCCGTGCGCGAGAAGTTCGAGGAGTACGGCCTCGACGCCCGCGCGTTCTCGGGCCTGAAGATCGCCGCGGTGGGCGACAAGACCGCCCAGGCGATCGCCGACTGGGGCCTGCGCGCCGATCTCGTCCCGTCCGGCGACCAGTCCGCCGCCGGCCTGCTCGAGGAGTGGCCGCCCTACGACGAGGTGCTCGACCCGATCAACCGGGTCTTCCTGCCCCGCGCCGACATCGCGACGGAGAACCTCGTCGCCGGCCTGGTCGACCTCGGCTGGGAGTGCGACGACGTCACCGCCTACCGCACGGTGCGGGCCACCCCGCCGCCGGCGCCGGTCCGCGACGCCATCAAGACCGGCAAGTTCGACGCGGTCGTCTTCACCTCGTCCTCGACGGTCCGCAACCTCGTCGGCATCGCCGGCAAGCCGCACCCGTCGACGATCATCGCGGTGATCGGCCCGCAGACGGCCAAGACCGCCGAGGAGCACGGCCTGCGGGTCGACGTGCTGGCCCCGACGCCGGACGTCGAGGTCCTCGTCGACGCCCTCGCCGACTTCGGCGCGGCACGACGCCTCTCGATGCTCGAGGCCGGCGAGCCGGTCACGCGCCCGAGCGAGCGCACCGCGTCGGGTCGCCGCAAGGCCCGCGCCAAGTAGCTCGCACCCGCCGCTGGGGAAGGATGGAGAAGTGACCGAGGAGACGCACGTCCAGGGCCCGACCATCCGACCCCGGCGGCTGCGGCGCACCCCCGCGCTGCGCCGCATGGTCGCCGAGACCCACGTGGTGCCCAGCTCGCTGGTCCTGCCGGTCTTCATCCGTGAGGGTCTCTCGGACCCGCACCCGATCTCCTCGATGCCGGGTGTCGTCCAGCACTCCCGCGACTCGCTCAAGCGGGCGGTCGCCGAGGCGGCCGAGCTCGGCCTCGGCGGGGTGATGCTCTTCGGCATCCCCGAGCACAAGGACGCCACGGGCTCCGGCGCGCTCGACCCAGCGGGCGTGCTCAACCTCGCCATCACCGACGTCGTCGCCGAGGTGGGCGACCAGCTCACGGTGATGTCGGACCTGTGCCTCGACGAGTTCACCGACCACGGCCACTGCGGCCTGCTCACGCCCGACGGCGAGGTCGACAACGACCAGACCCTGGCGGCGTACGCCGAGATGGCCCTCGCGCAGGCCGCGGCCGGGGTCGACATGGTCGGCCCCAGCGGGATGATGGACGGCCAGGTCGCGGTCGTCCGCAAGGCGCTCGACGACGCCGGGCACAGCCACGTGTCCGTGCTGGCGTACTCCGCGAAGTACGCCTCCGCCTTCTTCGGCCCCTTCCGCGAGGCCGTCGACTCCTCGCTCGTCGGTGACCGCCGCACCTACCAGCAGGACCCCGCCAACGCCCTCGAGGGCGTCCGGGAGGTGCTCCTCGACGTCGCCGAGGGTGCCGACCTCGTGATGGTGAAGCCGGCCCTGCCCTACCTCGACGTCGTGCGCCGCGTGCGCGACGCCGTCGACGTGCCGGTCGCCGCCTACAACGTCTCCGGCGAGTACGCCATGCTCGAGGCCGCCGCGGCCAACGGCTGGATCGACCGCGAGGCCGCCATCATGGAGACCCTGACCTCGATCCGCCGGGCCGGGGCCGACGTCATCCTCACCTACTGGGCCTCCGAGGCCGCCCGCCTGCTGCGCGCCTGAGCCCCGTCAGGGGTTCATCAGGTTGGCGATGCAGGCGTTGAGCGCCGGCACGTCGAGCGCGGAGATCCCGCTGGCCAGGCATTGAGCCTGGGCCTCGGCCCAGGTCAGCGTGGCGGTGATGGTGTTGGTCGGCAGCGTCGGCGTGAGCGTCGGCAGCGGCGTCGTCGGGTCGACGGTCGGCACGACCGTCGGGTCCTTGGTCGGGTCCTTGGTGGGGTCCTGGGTCGGCGACTGCGTCGGGTCCTGGGTGGGGGTGGGGCTCTGCGTCTGGGTGGGGCTCTGCGTCGGGGTCTGGGTGGGGGTCGGGTTCTTGGTGGGGGAGGACTCGTCGTCCTTCCCCCCGTTGCCGCCCTTCCCGCCGCCGTCGCCCCCCTTGCCGCCGTTGCCGCCGGTCGAGGAGGTGGGGTCGGGGGCGATCACGCCGGAGGTGAGCGTCGAATTCGGTACGGCGCTGAAGTCGCCGTCCATGTAGGCCTGCATGATCTCCAGCACCAGGTCGACGTAGTCGTTGGAGTGGTTGTAGCGGTAGACCGAGGCCCGCTGGCCCTTCTCCGACGACAGGTCGTCGTCGCCGGAGCAGAGGTAGACGGCGGTCGCGAGGGCCGCGTCGTCGACGTCCTGCGGGTCGCGGGTGCCGTCGTTGTCGCCGTCGACCCCGACCACCGACCACGTCGAGGGGATGAACTGCATCGGACCCACGGCCCGGTCGAAGCGGGTGTCGTCGTCGTACTGCCCGGCGTCGGTGTCGAGGATCCGCTGGGTGTCGTTCTTGCCGTCGAGCGCGATGCCGAAGATGCCGGGGCGGGCGACGCCGCGGTCGTCGAGGGCGTTGCCGCCGAAGCGGCCGTGGTCGGACTCGACCCGGCCGATCGCGGCGATGAGCTCCCACGGCAGGTTGCAGCCCTTGTCGGCCTCGTTGATCACGGCCTCGGCGCGCTGGTAGGCGGAGAGCGCGGCCTGTGGGATGTCGCTGGCGGAGCCGGGGGTGAGCGAGGCGGCGCGGCTCACCGCGTCGCCCACGCTGGCCGGCGCCTCGATCGCGGCGGTCGGCAGGACGGTGCCGTCGGGGAGGGTGTGCGTGCCGTCGGGGTCGGCGCTCGCCGGGTCGACGCCCACGCCTGCGAGGTCGGCGGTCCACGCGGCGGAGAGCACCGCCAGCGGGATGATGGCGATCGCTCGGTGCAGTCGGGTGGAACTCGACATGTCGTGCGCACTCCCCTTGGTCGGTGTGGAGTCCTCGTACCCCCTCCGGGCACGTCCACACCTCGTCAACGACGATTCGTCACACCAAGTTACGCGCGCGTCGCCTGTGCGCCAACCCACATCCGTGGGAAGCCCGCGCGCACCGAATGGGGATCCCTTGCGCACCTGCGTGACAATGACCCGGTGACCTCCGCGACCATCCCCTCGACGACCGCGGCCAGCGAAGCCTGGTTCGAGCGTGCCCGGGCCGTGACGCCCGGCGGCGTGAACTCGCCCGTGCGCGCGTTCACCGCGGTCGGCGGGACGCCGCGCTTCATCACCTCCGCCTCGGGAGCCTGGCTCACCGACGCCGACGGCAACGACTACGTCGACCTGATCTGCTCGTGGGGTCCGATGCTGCTCGGCCACGCGCACCCCGACGTGCAGGCGGCCGTGGCCGGTGCGGTGGCCCGCGGGACGTCGTACGGCACCCCGACGCAGCCCGAGGTCGAGCTGGCCGAGGAGATCGTGCGGCGTACGCCGGTCGAGCGGGTCCGCTTCGTCTCCTCCGGCACCGAGGCCACCATGTCGGCGATCCGGCTGGCGCGCGGCGCGACCGGTCGCGACCTCGTCGTGAAGTTCGCCGGCTGCTACCACGGCCACGTCGACCCGTTGCTGGCCGAGGCCGGCTCGGGCGTCGCGACGCTGGCGGTGCCCGGCACCAGCGGCGTGCCCGCGACGTCGGCCGCCGAGACGCTCGTCCTGCCCTACAACGACCGCGCCGCCGTGGCGGCCGCCTTCGAGGCCCACGGGTCGCGCATCGCGTGCCTGATCACCGAGGCCTCGCCGGGCAACATGGGCGTCGTGCCGCCGGCGCCGGGCTTCAACGCCTATCTCGCCGAGACCTGCCGCGCCCACGGCGCCCTGTTCATCAGCGACGAGGTGATGACCGGCTTCCGCGCGACCGAGCAGGGCGGGTGGGGCCTCGACGGCGCCGTCGAGGGCTGGACCCCCGACCTGATGACCTTCGGCAAGGTGATGGGCGGCGGGTTCCCGGCAGCGGCCTTCGGCGGTCGCGCCGACCTGATGGCCCACCTCGCGCCCGAGGGCCCCGTCTACCAGGCCGGCACGCTCTCGGGGAACCCGGTCGCCACGACGGCCGGCCTCGCCACCCTGCGGCTCGCGACGCCCGACGTCTACGCGCAGCTCGACGCCACCGCGCAGACGATCCGCGCGGCCGCCTCCGAGCACCTCCGGGCGGCTGGCGTCCCGCACGTCGTCCAGACCGCCGGCACCATGTTCTCGGTGTTCTTCCGCGACGGCGCGGTCCGCGACTTCGCGGGGGCGAGCCAGCAGGACACCGGCGCCTACGCCGCGTTCTTCCACTCGATGCTCGACCAGGGCGTCTACCTGCCCCCGTCGGCGTACGAGGCGTGGTTCGTCTCCTCGGCGCACGACGACCGGGCCCTGTCCACCATCATCGATGCCCTGCCGGCCGCCGCGTCCGCGGCCGCTGCGGCGGGAGGTCACTGACATGGGAGTCCAGACCATCGTCCACCTGCTCCGGCACGGTGAGGTCCACAACCCCGGGGGCGTCCTCTACGGCCGGATGGACGGGTTCCACCTGTCCGACCTCGGCAACCAGATGGCGCAGCGGATCGCGGAGACGATCGGCGACCGAGACATCGTCCACCTCCGTACGTCGCCGCTCGAGCGGGCGCAGGAGACCCTCGCGCCGCTGGCGGCGCGGCTCGCGATCACTCCGCAGCTCGACCCGCGGGTGATCGAGTCCGGCAACAAGTTCCAGGGCATCGACTTCGGCGACGGCGCGAAGACGTTCCTCAAGCGCCCCGGCCTGCTGCGCCACATGTACAACCCGTTCAAGCCGTCGTGGGGCGAGCCCTACGACGAGATCGCCGGCCGGATGATGGCGGCGGTCCACGACGCACGCGAGTCCGCGGCCGGCCACGAGGCCGTCGTGGTGTCCCACCAGCTGCCCATCTGGACGACGCGGCTGTTCCTGGAGAAGCGCAGCTACCTCCACCACCCCAAGACCCGCCAGTGCACGCTGTGCTCGCTGACGAGCGTCGTCTTCGACGACGACCGGGTGACGCAGGTCCGCTACTCCGAGCCCGCCGGTGACCTGATCCCGGTGGGCGACCGCTCCGCCCCGTTCTCGGCCGGTGGTGCACCACAGGAGGACCGGCCCTGAAGCTCGCCCGCCTGCTCCTCGGCCCGCTCCTCGGCCTCGCCTGCCTGCTCGCGCTCGGAGGTTGCTCCGGCCTGTCCGGGACCGGTGACAAGGGCTACATCTCCGGGACCGGCGTCCCGACGGAGGTGGCGCCGGCCGACCGCGGCGAGCCCGTCGACCTCACCGGCACCGACCTCGAGGGCGGCGACGTCGACCTCGCCGACCTGCGCGGCGGGCCGGTCGTCGTCAACGTCTGGGCGTCGTGGTGCCCGCCGTGCATCAAGGAGCAGCCCGACCTCAACGAAGCCGCGGCCGCGCTCGGCGACGACGTGCAGTTCATCGGTCTCAACATCCGTGACGCCTCGCAGGACGACGCAGCGGCCTACGTCCGTGACCTCGACGTGCCCTACTCCTCGATCTACTCCGCCGACGGCTCGGCGCTGCTGCCGTTCGCCGGCACCCTGACGCCGCGGTCCATCCCGAGCACGGTCGTCCTCGACGCCGAGGGTCGGGTCGCGGCGTCGGTCAACGGCCGGATCCCGACCACGCAGACGCTGGTCTCGCTCGTCGAGGCGGTCCGTGATGAGTGACTGGTTCCAGGAGACGGCGCTGTCCGGGTCGATGGTGCTGGCCCTCCCGGTCGCCCTGGCCGCCGGCCTGATCTCGTTCTTCAGCCCGTGTGTCATCCCGCTCCTGCCGGGCTACCTGTCCTACGCCACCGGCATCTCCGGGGGAGACCTCGACCAGGCGCGCCGCGGCCGGATGGTGCTCGGTGCGACGCTCTTCGTGCTCGGCTTCTCGGTCGTCTTCGTGCTGCTGGGCAGCCTCACCGGCGCGGCCGGGGCGTGGCTGTTCACCCACACGCGCCAGCTCAACGTCGTCCTCGGGGTCATCACGATCCTGCTCGGCGTCGCGTTCCTCGGCGCGTTCGGCTTCCTGCAGCGCGACTGGCGCATCCACAAGGTGCCCGCCGTCGGGCTGGCGGCGGCGCCGCTGCTCGGCTTCCTCTTCGGTGTCGGCTGGACGCCGTGCGTCGGCCCCACCCTGGCGGCGATCAACGTGCTGTCGGTCAACGAGGCGACCGCCGCTCGCGGTGCGCTGCTCTCGGCGGTCTTCGCTCTCGGGCTCGGGCTGCCGTTCATCGCCGCGGCCTTCGCCTACCGGCGCATGCTGGGCGCGTTCGCGGTGATCCGCCGCCACCAGATGCTTGTCGTGCGCCTCGGCGGCGTGATGATGATCCTGGTCGGCATCCTGCTCGTGACCGGCTGGTGGGACCGCATCGTCCAGTGGCTCCAGCTACAGGTGGTCCAGGGATTCACGGTGCCGGTGTGACCGACCTCCAGCCCGACCTCCGGCAGCGGCCCTCCGACGACCGTCAGGCGACCGCGCTCCCGAGCGACCTCACGACCCGCGAGCTGGCCCGGTGGTCGTGGCGGCAGCTCACCTCGATGCGCACCGCGCTGGTGCTGCTCCTGCTGCTGGCGCTCGCAGCGATCCCCGGCTCGGTGATCCCCCAGGAGAACATCGACTCCCTCGCGGTGTCGCAGTGGCGCGACGACCACCCGCGGCTCGCGCCGATCTGGGACCGCCTCGACCTGTTCTCGGTCTACGGCTCGGTGTGGTTCGCCGCGATCTACATCCTGCTGATGATCTCGCTGGTGGGCTGCATCATCCCGCGCCTGTTCGTCTACTACCGCGCGATGCGCGCCAAGCCCCCGAAGGCGCCGCGCCACCTCTCGCGCCTGCCGGAGAGCACGTCGTACACCACCGACGAGGACCCCGACGCCGTGCTGGCCCGTGCCGCGCGCGTGATGAAGGGGCGGCGCTTCCGCGTCCACTACGTCGAGGACGAGTCCGACGCGGTCGCCGCCGAGCGCGGCTACCTCCGCGAGGCCGGCAACCTGGTCTTCCACCTCGCCGTGATCGTCGTGCTCGTGGGTGTCGCCGCCGGCAGCCTGTTCGGCTACAAGGGCGGCGTCATCCTGCTCAACGGCACGGACTACGGCTTCTCCAACAACCTGACGCAGTACGACGACTTCGCCCCGGGCGCGCTCTTCGACCCCGACGTGATGGAGCCGTTCTCCTTCAGCATCACCGACTTCGACGTCGACTGGCTCACCGAGGGCAAGCGGGCCGGGATGGCGCGCGAGTTCGTCGCGAAGCTCGACTACACGACCGAGCCGGGCGGCGAGGACAAGACCTACGACCTCAAGGTCAACCACCCGCTGTCGATCGGCGGCACCGACGTCTTCCTCATCGGTCACGGCTACGCGCCGGTGATCACGATCCGCGACGGCGAGGGCGAGGTCACCAAGAGCGGCCCCGTGGTCTTCCTGCCGACCAACGCGCAGACGTTCGAGTCGTTCGGCGTCGTCAAGGCGCCGTTCGCCAAGCCCGGTCAGATCGGCCTCGAGGGCGCGTTCTACCCGACCTTCGCGATGGGCAGGGACGCCGACGGCAACCTCACGATGCCGGCGTCGGTCTTCGGCGAGGCGCTGGACCCGCTCATCTCGATGAGCCTGTGGACCGGCGACCTCGGCCTCCAGGACGGATCGGCCTCGTCGGTCTACGTCCTCGACAAGGCCGACGCCACCCAGGTGATGAAGCCCAACGGCCAACCGTTCCGCATGGACCTGCGTCCCGGCGAGACCGCGACGCTGCCCGACGGCCTCGGCACGGTGACGTTCGACGGCCTGCAGCGGTGGAACAAGATCCAGGTCAGCCGCAGCCCGGGGTCGTTGGTCGCGCTCTCCGGGGTCGTCGTCGCGCTCCTCGGCCTGCTCGGCTCGCTCTTCGTGCGCCCGCGCCGGATGTGGGTGCGCGCGCGCCGGCAGGACGACGGCACCACGCTCGTCGAGGTCGCCCGCCTCGACCGGTCGTCCGGTGGGGACCCCGAGGACGGCGCCGCCGAGCTCGGGGAGGTCGTGGCAGCCTTGCACGAGGAGACCGGCGTGAAGACCGACAGCAACAGGAAGGACGAGTCGTGACCGACGCACAGTGGGAGGTGTTCAGCTACGAGGCCGTCATCGGCGCCGCGGTGCTCTACTTCCTCGCGATGCTGGCCTACTTCTTCGAGCTGGCGAGCCTGCGCACGGCGAGCAAGGAGGTCGAGACCGTGTCCGTCGGCGCGGACGGCGGCGGTGCGAACCACGCCGTCGCGGTCGACCAGGAGCCCGTCCCGAGCCGCCGCAGCGAGGTCGCCGGCCGCCTGGGTCTCGTCCTGACCGTCTTCGCCGTCGCCGTGCACTTCGTCGCCCTCGTCGCGCGTGGCCTCGCGGCCGACCCCAACCGGGTGCCGTGGGGCAACATGTACGAGTTCACGATCTCGGGCACCTTCGTGGTCGCCCTGATCTTCGTGCTGGCCACGCTCCGCATCGACATCGAGTGGCTCGGGCCGCTCGTCACGACCTTCGTGGTGGCCGCCCTGATGGCGGCGTTCCTCGGCCTCGACGACGCGGTGCTGCCGCTGCCCGACGCGCTCAACTCGCCCTGGCTGGTGATCCACGTGGTGTCGGCGGTGATCTCCACCGGCGCCTTCACCCTGGGTGCGCTGCTCTCGGGGCTCTACCTCGTCAAGTCGCGCTCGTCGGCGACCACCGGCTACCTCGCCCGCGTGCCCGAGCCCAAGGTCCTCGACCGGCTCTCCTACCGGATGCACGCCTTCGGCTTCCCGGTGTGGACCTTCGCGGTCCTCATCACCGGTCCGATCTGGGCGCACCAGGCGTGGGGGGCCTACTGGAACTGGGACCCCAAGGAGGTGTGGGCCTTCATCACGTGGGTGGTCTACGCCGCCTACCTGCACGCCCGCGCGACCGCGGGCTGGCGCGGCCGCAACGCGGCGATCCTGGCGCTGGTCGGGGCCGCGACGCTGTGGTTCAACTTCATCGGCATCAACTTCTTCAGCTCCAGCAGCCAGCACTCCTACGCCGAGGGAGCCGCGCCGGAGATGTCAGTCGTCCTCCGGCTTGCGGGGCCGGTCGAGGTTGCGCAGGAAGTCGGGGTCGTCGTCGGGTCCGATCACCCGCGGGCGTGACGTCCCGCCTCCGTCGAGACGACGCAGCGTCAGCCTGACGAGGAACCACACGACGACCGCGATCAGGGCGACGACGAGCAGGACCTTCAGCATTCCTCCAATGTAGTCGCCACGACCTAGGCTGGGGGCGTGAAGGAGTTCGTTGTCTACACCGCCATGCGGGTCGTGCTGTTCCTGGCGTCGTTCGGTGTCGTCGTGGGCGTGATGGCCCTCTTGTTCGACGGTCGGTACAACCTCTTCTGGGCCGTGATCCTGGCCTTCCTGATCTCCGGCATCGCGTCCTACTTCATCCTCAACCGGCAGCGCGAGGCCTTCGCGCAGCGCGTCGAGACGCGCGCGTCCCGGGCGTCTGCGGCCTTCGAGGAGCGCAAGGCGCGCGAGGACCAGGACTGACGCGAGCCTGATCCGGTGCCCGGTCCGATGCCGCTGCGGGTGACGCGGGGCCAGGCGCTTGCCTGGCGGATGCGGCGTCAGCACCTGCTCGCGGGCGCCGCCGACCCGACCGAGGTCGTCCGGACGCTGGCGGCGGTGTCCGTCTTCGGCTCCGACCCCGACCTGTCCGTACGCCGTCGGCTCGCGTCGCCGGGCGAGCCGGGGGAGGTGCAGCGTGCCCTCACCGACGGGCGACTGGTGCGGACGTTCTCGTTCCGCGGGTCGGTGCAGGTGATGGCGCCCGAGACAGCCGGCACCTACCTCGCGCTCCGGTCGGCGGGACGGCAGTGGGCGCTCAAGAGCTGGGTCGAGCACTACCGGCTCGCTCCCGACGAGTGGCCCGACCTGCGGGCGGTCGTCCGCCAGGTCGTCGCGTCCGGTCCGGTGCGACCGCAGGCGGTCGCCGACGTGCTCGCCGGGCACCAGCGCTTCGCCCACCTGGCGAAGGAGTTCGCGGAGCCCAACCACACCTTCCTGAAGCCCTTCGCGTGGCAGGGCGACATCGTGCTGGGTCCCGACCTCTCCGGCCCGCTGGAGCTGCAGAGCCCCGCGCTGGCACCCGGGTGGGCCGGCGTGCCGGACCTCGAGGAGGCGGGACCGCGCGCCGTCCTGGAGTACGTCGACGCCTACGGCCCGACCACGCCGGGGCTCGTCGACCACTGGCTCGGCGGCGGGTTGAGCGCCGGCCGGAAGCGGCTGGAGCGGTGGTGGCGTGAGGTCGAGGGCGACCTCGTCGAGGTCGACGTCGAGGGCGAGGCGCGCTGGCACCTCGCGTCCCGGGTCGACGACCTCGCGACCACGCGGCCCGAGCCGACGGTGGTGCTGCTGCCGGGCAAGGACGACTGGGTGATGGGTCCGGGCACCCAGGACCCCTGGGTCGTGCCCCCCGGGCACCGCACCGCCATGACCCGCGGGGCCAACCCCGTGCTGGCCGACGGCGTCGTGGCAGGCACGTGGCGGGTCCGGGCCGACGTGCTCGAGGTCGATGTCCCGGCGTCGGCCGGGCTGGCGGCCGAGGCGACCCGGCTGGGGTCGCTCCTCGGCGCCGACCTCGAGCTCAGAACCCCGTGAGGTTGTAGGCCGGCTCGCGGAGGTCTGCCATCGCGGCGAAGCGTCGTACGTCGTCGTCCGTGCCCTCGACCCGCCCGGCCCGGCGCAGCTGCGGCACCGGCACGTTGCCGAGGTAGAGCGCGCCGAGGGTCTCGGCCGCGACCCGCACCGTCGCCTCGTCGTCGGTGGGGGTGACCGTCGCGACGCCGTCCCTGGCGGTCACCGCGAAGCGACCGGCCGCGTGCCCCTGCGGGTCGTCGACCTCGAGCACGACCGTCCCGTCGGCCGCCCAGGGGCGGGCCTCCAGCGCCCGCGGGACGTCGAGGACGCGAAGCCAGAGGAACTCCTCGAGCTCGGTGGTCTTCACCCGGTTGAGGTCGGCGAGCGCCCACATCAGCGGGTCGTCGGGGTGGACGATGTTGAAGGTCACGGTCTTCACCCGGTCCAGCGACGCGAGGAACGACCACAGCCCGAGCTGCGCCTGCGGCGTGAGCGCGGCCATCTCGTCGACCTTCACGGTGTCCTTCTCGTCGTGCTTGAAGATCGCGAAGCCGTCGACGCGCCTGTCGTCGTCGAGGTGGACCGCGGTGCGGATCTTGCGGTGCGCGCCGCTGCCGTTGAAGTCGTAGGCCCCGGTGTGCATGTCCTCGTACTGCGCCGGCCACTCGACCGACCCTCGCTGCCGGGCGTGGAAGGTGTCGAAGACCGCCTTCACGTGCGGCCAGGCGTCTGCCGGCTCCAGGAGCTCGACGCGGCCCGGGTCGGTGAACGAGCGGAACGCGAAGCCGGTGGTCGTGTTGACGTCCACGCCCTGCCGGAACGTCGCCGGCCCGAAGCCCCACCGGCCATAGATCGTGGCCTCGGACGCGGTCAGTGCCGCGATCGGGACCCCCTTCGCCACCGCGTCGTCGAGGTCGTCCTCGATCATCCGGCGCAGCAGGCCGCGGCGCCGGTGTGCGGCGCTGGTGGTGACGTCGGTGATCATCCGCAGCGGCAGCAGCTCCCGGCCGGCGTTGAGCGTCTTGTCGAGGCTGGCGTACGTCGCGACCGGCATCGGCCCGGCGCCGAACTCTCCCTCGGGCAGCCACGCGCCGCGGACGATGACCTCGTCGGTGCGGTAGTGGCGGACCCACCGGTCGATGAGCTCGTCCTCGGGGCGGGGGTCACGGAAGCCGCGCAGGACGGCGCCGACCCAGCCCCGGCGCCGGGCGACCGCCTCGTCGGAGTCGTCGGAGAAGTCGAGGATCGCGAAGTCGTAGTCCACCCCGCCACGCTAGTGAGCGCGCCCCGTGCGGGCCACGCGTTTTCCGTGGGTCGAGGAGCAGCGACGTGCCGCTACGACACCAGGAACAGCGGCACCGCGACGAGGACCGACCAGATCAGCTCAGCGGCCCCCGTGGCGGCCAGGACGGGGATGAGGGCCGGCCCCGTGGCGCCGCCCAGGACGGCACGGGTGGGCGGCAGCGCCCGGGCCAGGAAGCCGAGGCCGACGAGCGCCCACCAGGTCGTGGCGACCGCGACGGCGACCACGGCAGCAGCGGCGACGAGCACGAGGAAGGCGTAGACCGAGCGGGTGCGCTCGTCGCCGAGCCGCACCGCCAGCGTCCGCTTGCCGGAGACGGTGTCGGTGGGGATGTCGCGCAGGTTGTTGGCGACGAGGATGGCGCAGGCGAGCGCGCCGACGCCGACACCGGCGTAGAGCGCGGGCCACTCCCACGTCTCGGTCTGGACGTAGGTCGTGCCGATGACCGCGACCAGGCCGAAGAAGACGAAGACCATCACCTCGCCGAGGCCGAGGTAGCCGTAGGGCTTCTCGCCGCCGGTGTAGAACCAGGCGGCGACCACGCACACGAGGCCGACCGCGACGAGCCACCACGCGGTCGTGGCGGCGAGGACCAGGCCGGCCGCGGCCGCCACGCCGAAGGCGGCGAAGGCGGCGGTCTTCACGGCGCGCGGTGACGCCGCTCCCGAGCCGACGAGCCGCATCGGGCCGACGCGGTCGGCGTCGGTGCCGCGGACGCCGTCGGAGTAGTCGTTGGCGTAGTTGACGCCGACCTGCAGGGCGAGGCTGACGACCAGGGCGAGCAGCGCCTTCCACCACACCGCCTCGTCGACGTACGCCGCCACGCCGGTGCCGGCGAGCACGGGCGCGACCGCGGCGGGGAGGGTGCGCGGTCGGGCGCCGGCGAGCCAGTCAGCGGAGGAGGTCACCGGTGGATTCTGGCAGTGGCGCGTCCGCTTCGAGCATCGAGGGCGGTCCCGCCGCCGCCGCGTCGTCCGGCTCGGGGGCGCCGGCGCGAGCGTCGGCCAGGACGTCGGCCGGCACGTGCTGCTCGAGGAAGCGGCGCCCGGCGTGCGCGGAGACGTGGAGCCCCGCCGCGCCGGCGGTGACGATGGCGGCAATGGTGAGCCAGCCGAAGGCGCCCCACTCCATGGCGAGGAAGCCGTAGACCGCCGGCGCCCAGAACCTGCCCAGCGTGCCGCCGAGCTCGGAGACGCCTTGGTAGTCGCCGCGACGTCGCGGGTCCATCAGCTCCGCCTCGAGGGTCCAGCCCGAGGCGGAGAGGAAGAGCTCGGCCCACGTGAGGACGACGTGGCCGAGGAAGAACAGCACGATGGTGATCCAGCCGACCGTCTCGTGCGTCGCCAGCGTGATCAGGCAGGTGAGCACGAAGAAGAGGGTGGAGAGCCGCACTGCTCGCAGCGCTGTGCTGATGTCGTGGATGCCTCGCGACGCCAGCCGGGGGAGCACGATGCACATGAGCGTGTTGGTGCCGAAGAGGATGGCGACGAGCACCTTGGGAGCGTCGGTCTCGGTCACCAGCCAGACCGGGATCACCGTGTGCAGCAGCACCTGGTTCGTCCACATGACTCCCGTGAAGGTGGTCACCGCGATCCAGGCGCGGTTACGGATCGCGGGGATGCCCTCGGGCTTCACGCGCGGCTCGCTGCTGCGAACGTCGTGGCTGGCGTCGGGCAGCCGGAGGATCGCCGCGCTGTTGGCCAGGAACAGCACCGCGCTCAGCGCGGGCGCCCAGCGGAGCGCGTCGGTGCCGAAGGCGATGGCCCCGGCGCCGAGGAAGGCGCCGATGCTGAAGCCGACGTTGAGGGCGGAGTACATGTAGGCCCGGGACTCGACCCGCTCCGCCGGAGGGAGGATGTCGATGACATAGGCGCCGTGGGCCGTCCCGCCCAGCGTGCCCGCGACCTCCATGGCCACCGCGAGGGCGACGTACTCGGGGAAGCTGTCGATGAACGGCCACGCCAGGAACAGCCCCCCCTGCACGACGGCGCTGAGGGACCACATGCGCTTGGGGCCGAAGTGGTCGACCAGCTTGCCCATGGGCACCGCGACCACGAAGCTCGCGATCGCAGCGATGGTGAGGCCGATCCCGACCTGCCCGAGGGACAGGCCGACGACGAGGGTGAAGAACACTGCCGAGCCGGCCAGGAACGTGCCGTCCCCCGACGCGAAGATCAGGGACTGCAGCGAGAGCCGTCCGGCCAGTGCGGACGGAGGTGTGGCATAGCGTTTCAGGGCGGTGAGCATCGCCGATCATCCTCTCCCGCGGCACCGACAGTCGTCCTGCCATTTTCGGACGCGACCGTCGTGACGTTCGTCCCTCTGGTGGTCGAGGAGGTCGCTCAGCGACCGTCACGAGACCCGGCCCGGTCGGGCGAGCACCTTCACGGCGGGTCTGGGTCACCAGGGACCTTGGCGTCAGGGGATTGTTGCAACGCCTGATGTTTGGAGGGTGTTGTGGCTGGACTGAAGTTGGCTGAGTCGCGTCGGTTGGAGGTGATCGGGCTGCTGCGTTCGGGGCTGAACCCGATGCAGGCTGCCCGGGTCAGCGGCGTGTCGAAGTCCTACATCTACGACCTGCATCAGAGCCTCGGTGGCGTGTATCGACCACAGAGTATTGAGTACAGCGGCCGCTACCTGGACCGCGATGAACGCTA
>NZ_JBFUMR010000039.1:0-49232 GCF_054049275.1 Nocardioides sp. P5_E3 | reverse complement strand
GAGATGGCCACCAAGGTCGAGGTCGCCCACACGATGATGGTCAAGGCCGCGCGGTTGAAGGACACCGGGCAGCGGATGGACGTCGAGGCCGGGATGGCGAAGATGGTCGCCAGTGAGTACGCCAACGAGGTCGTCGAGGACTCCTTCCGCATCCACGGCGGCTACGGCTACTCCAAGGAGTACGAGATCGAGCGCCTCATGCGCGAGGTCAAGTTCATGCTCATCGGCGAAGGCACCTCCGACATCCAGAAGATGATCATCGGCCGCAGCCTGCTCAAGGACTACCAGCTGCGCTGAGCCGGTCAGCGACCGCCGGTCGCCTCGGCCGCGGCGTCGGCGGCGGCCAGCGCCTCGCTGGCGGCCTCGACGGCGTCGGGGGAGAGGACGTGCTCGATCGCGAGCGCGGACGCTCCCAGCACCGCCGCCTCGCCGCCGGCGCGCGAGGTGACGATGCGCAGGTGCTCGGTCGCCAGCGGCAGGGACCGGTGGTAGACCGACTCGCGGATCCCGGCCAGCAGGTGCTCCCCGGCGCCCGCGACCTGGCCGCCGATGACGACCACCGACGGGTTGATCAGGTTGACCATGGTGGCGACGACCTCGCCGATGTCGCGCCCGGCCTGGCGCACGACGCCCATCGCGACCCGGCTTCCTGAGCGCACGAGCTCGACCACGTCGCCGCCGTTCTCGGCCTGCTCGCCCTGGGCGCGCACGGCGGCCGCGAGCGCGGGACCGGCTGCGACGGCCTCGAGGCAACCGGAGTTGCCGCACCGGCACGGCACGTCGTCGGCGCCGGGCACCCGGACGTGCCCGAGGTCGCCGGCCGTGCCCTGGGCGCCGCGCTGCAGGATGCCGCCGGACACGATGCCGGCGCCGATGCCGGTCGCGACCTTGATGAGGACGAGGTCGTCCACGTCGCGCAGGTGCCGACGGCGCTCGCCCAGCGCCATGATGTTGACGTCGTTGTCGACGAGGACCGGCACCGGGTACTTCTCCTGCAGGTAGGCAGGCACGTCGAAGCGGTCCCAGCCGGGCATGATCGGCGGGTTGATGGGGCGCCCGGTGGAGTGCTCCACGGGGCCCGGGAGGCCGATGCCGATGGCGGCGAGGTCCTCGGCGGGGCGCTCGCTGGTCTCGAGGAGGTCGCGCACGGACTCCACGACCCAGGACAGGACCGCCTCGGGGCCGTCGGCGACCGCGATCTGCGCGTCGACCTCGCCGAGGATCGAGCCGTTGAGGTCGGTGAGGGCCGCGCTGGCGTGGGTCGCGCCCACGTCCACACCGACCACGACCTTGGCGGTGGGGTTGAGGGCGAAGAGGGCAGGGGGACGGCCGCCGGTGGACCGGGCGCCGCCGAAGGGGGCGACCAGGCCGAGCCGCATGAGGGTGTCGATGCGGGCCGTGATCGTCGAACGCGCCAGGCCCGTCGCTTCGGCCAGCTGGGCCCGCGTCCAGGGCCTTCCGTCACGGAGGAGATCGAAAAGCTCACCGGTTCGCACGGGCGGAGTCAAGCACATGCACGACTTTGCACGCCAGAGGTAACACTTTTGAGAGGTACTCGACAAAAGCCCGTGACGCGTGCCACAGTGTCGCCCGTGCCCCCGATCACCCCCGAGAACCACCCGGTCGAGAACGCCCTCGTCGCGACCGGGATGACGAAGAGCTTCTTCGGCAACACCGTGCTGGACGGTCTAGACCTGACCCTGCGCGCCGGTGAGGTCCACGGCCTCGTCGGCGAGAACGGCGCGGGCAAGTCGACGCTCATGAAGATGCTCGCCGGCGTCTACACACCCGACAGCGGCACGATCGTCGTCGGCGGCGACGAGGTGTCGTTCAGCCACCCGGTCCAGGCGCAGCGCGCCGGCGTGTCCACCGTGTTCCAGGAGTTCAACCTCCTCCTCGAGCGGACGATCGCCGAGAACATCTGGCTCGGTCGCGAGCCGCGGCGCTTCGGCCGCTTCGGCCCGGTCGACACCGGCCGCATGCGCCGTGACACCGAGGAGCTGCTCACCGGCCTCGGCGTGGCCGGCCTCAGGGCCGGCACCCTCGTGCGCAACCTGTCGGTCGCCGAGCAGCAGGTCGTGGAGATCGCCAAGGCGGTGAGCTTCGACGCCAAGGTGATCCAGATGGACGAGCCGACGGCGGCGCTGGCCGACCACGAGGTCGAGCTCCTCTACTCGATCATCCGTCGCCTCACCGACCGTGGCGTCGCCATCGTCTACGTCTCGCACCGGCTCAAGGAGATCTTCGACCTCTGCACGACCATCACCATCCTCAAGGACGGCGAGCACGTGGCCACGCGGCCGGCCGCCGAGCTCTCCGAGGCCGAGCTCGTGCGCCTGATGGTCGGTCGCCCGCTGACGACGTACTTCCCCGAGAAGCCCGTCGACGTCGCCGTCGGCGACGTGCGGCTGGCGCTGTCCAGTGTCGGGAACGGCTATGTCGACGACGTCTCGCTGGAGGTCCGCGCCGGCGAGATCGTCGGCATCGCGGGGCTGCAGGGCTCGGGTCGCACCGAGCTGCTCGAGACCGTCTTCGGCGTGCACCCCGTGTCGCGCGGCTCGATCGCCCTCGACGGGTCGCCCCTCAAGGTCAGCAGCCCTCGCCAGGGCGTGCGCGCCCGGCTGGCCTTCATCACCGAGGACCGCAAGGCCAAGGGCCTCGCGCTCAACCAGTCGATCCTCGACAACGCCCTCGGCGTGGTGCGCGCGGTCTTCCCGCGGCGAACCGGAACCGCGCGGCGGGACATGCCGGGCGTGCTGTCCGGTCTCGACGTCGCCGCCCACAGCCTGGGCCAAGAGGTCCAGTTCCTGTCCGGCGGGAACCAGCAGAAGGTGGTGCTCGCCCGCTGGCTGAGCATCGACCCGCTGGTGGTGCTGATGGACGAGCCCACCCGCGGCATCGACGTCGGCGCCAAGCACCGCGTCTACGAGCTGATGCGCGAGCTGACCCGTCAGGGCGTCGCCGTGCTGATGGTCTCCAGCGAGCTCCCCGAGGTGATCGGCATGTCCGACCGCATCCTCGTGATGCGTGACGGCCGGCTCGCCGGCGAGCTCTCGGCGGGTGCGAGCGAGGAAGCGGTGCTGGCGATGGCCACCGGAGCAGCGAGCGAGGAAGCAGCATGAGTGCCACCACCGACCCGGCCGCGAGCGTGGAGTCCCGCGACTCCGTACGCCGTCGGCGCGCCGCGCGACCGCGCGGTGCCAAGCAGCTCGACTCGACCGCACTGATCTACCTCGTGCTCGTCGGCGTCATCATCGTCTCGACCGTGCTCACGGCCCTCGAGGGCCGCAACTTCTTCAGCCAGGGCAACATCTGGGCCGTCCTCACCGCGATGAGCGTGCTCGGCCTGATCTCGATCGGCCAGACCCTCGTGATCCTGGTGGGCAGCCTGGACCTCTCGGTGCCCTACGTCGTCAGCCTCGCGACGGTGGTCGCGGCCGGCGGCATGAAGGGCCTCGACGGCAACATCCCCGCCGCGGTCTTCAACACCCTCGCCGTGTGCGCGGTGGTCGGCCTCGCGATGGGGCTGCTGGTCAGCGTCCTGCACGTCCACGGCTTCATCGCCAGCCTCGGCGTCGGCCTGATCGTGAGCGGCTACCTCGCCACCAACTACCAGGGCAGCCACGGCTCTGCGGCGCCCGGCCTGAGGCTGCTGGGCCGCAGCGGGATCGTGGGCTGGATCCCCACCGCGTTCCTCGTCCTGCTCGCCTGTGCGGTCCTGGTGACGCTCATGCTGCGCTACACCCGGCTGGGTCACCACGTCTACGCCATCGGGGGCAACCGCGACGTCGCCCGCATGTCGGGTGTGCGGACCGTCCTGCCGGTGGTCTCGGCCCACGTGCTCTGCTCGGTGCTGGTCGGCCTCGCCGCACTGCTCCTGCTCTCGCGCACCGGCGTCGGGTCACCGACGATCGGGTCGCAGGGCCGCTACGACCTGCTGTCCATCGCGGCGGTCGTGCTCGGCGGCACCCTGCTCGCCGGCGGCAAGGGCAGCGTGGTCGGCACGATGGGCGGCGTCGCGATCTTCGCCGTCCTCGACAGCGTCATGGGTGTCATGCAGGTCAACCCGTTCCTCAAGGACTTCATCCGCGGCCTGGTGATCGTGCTCGCCGTCGCCGTCTACGCCCGCCGCAGCGTCGTACGCCGTCCACCACGCTTCGGCAGCGGTAGCCGGCCCTCGCTGCCCGTCCCCGGATCGACCACGAAGGAGGAGACCGCATGAGCACCGCGACCTCCAGCCCCGAGGCCTCCGCGGCCGGCCGCACGCTCCCGCTCACCGAGGGCTCGCTCCCGCAGCGCGTCCTCCGTGGCGCGCTGACGCCGGGTGGGGCGGTGTTCATCCTGCTCGCCGTCCTCTTCATCGCCGTCGTCTGGGTCAACCCCTCCTTCGGCGAGCCGCCGCAGCTGATCCGCTTCATCGGCCGCACGGCGCCGATCGCCATCGCCGCGATGGGCCAGTACTACGTGATCGTCGCCGGCGAGTTCGACCTCTCGATGGGGGCGGTCATCGCGACCCAGGTCGTCATCGCGGGCAACTACATCGGCGACGACGAGAGCCGGGTGCTCCCGGCCATCGCGCTCATGCTGGTGATCGGCGTGGCCGTCGGCATCGTGAACGGACTGGGCACCACGATCCTGCAGGTGCCGAGCTTCATCGTCACCCTCGGCACGATGCTCGCGCTCGGCGGCCTGGTGAGATACCTGACCGGCGGCGCCGCCACCGGCAACCCGGTCGACACGTTCCGCGAGATCGGGCGCGGCGGCATCCAGGACGTGCCTGTCCTCGACGTGCTGCCCTACTCGGTCATCATCCTCGTCGCCGTCGCCGCCGGCAGCTTCTGGCTGATGCGCTCACCGTTCGGCCGCACACTGATCGCGACCGGTGACAACCCGGACGCCGCCGGCCTGGCCGGCGCGAAGGTCTGGTGGGTCAAGACGCGGGCGTTCATCCTGTCCTCGCTCTCGGCCACCATCGCCGGCATCCTCCTCGTCGGCTACGCAGGAGTGCACCCCTCGGTCGGCGCCGGCTACGAGTTCCAGGCCATCACGGCTGTGGTCCTCGGCGGCGTCGTGCTGGGCGGCGGACGCGGCTGGGTGCTCTCGGCCGCCGCCGGCGCCTTCGCACTGGAGCTGCTCTTCTCGTTCCTCAACTTCCAGGAGGTCGAGTCCACCTGGAGGAACACGGTCCAGGGCGTGATCATCATCCTCGCCGTCGCCGCCTCGGCGCGGGCGTGGTCCCTGGGTCGTCGTCCCCCCTCTCGGTCCACCCCAGCAGCACCTGCACCATCACCCACCACTGCCCGCCCGGGCACTGAAACAGGAGAAAACTGATGCGCCACAAGATCCACCGCGCGCCGATGGCAGTGGCCTCGGCCCTGCTGCTCGGGGTGTTCGCCACCTCGTGCAGCACCGAGGACCCGACCGACTCCACGTCGGGCACCGACGAGAGCTCGGAGACGTCCGAGTCCCCCGAGGCGTCGGAGGAGGAGGGCTCGGGCGACGAGCAGGAATGGTTCGACCAGGCCGTCTACGACGAGCAGTACGAGCAGCGCTCGGCGACGTTCGAGGGTGACCCCGAGACCCCCTACCTCCAGTACATCGACGGCGAGATGACCGACACGGGCGACTACAAGGCCAACGGTGAGATGAAGGCGTGCTTCGCCAACGCCTCGATCTCGAACCCGTGGCGCCAGACCGGCTGGATCACCATGAACCAGCAGCTCAAGGACCTCCAGGACAAGGGTGTCATCTCCGAGATGGAGACCCGCGACGCCGGTGACGACGACAACACCCAGATCGCCGACATCGACTACTTCATCTCCGAGGGTGACTGCGACGCCTTCATCATCTCGCCCAACTCCACCGCGGCCATGACCGACGCGGTCGAGCGTGCCTGCGAGACCGGCAAGCCCGTCGTGGTGTTCGACCGCGGCGTGGAGACCGACTGCGCCACCACCTTCATCCACCCGATCGGTGGCTTCGCGTGGGGCATCGACACCGCCGAGTTCCTCATCGACAACCTCGAGGAGGGCGACAAGGTCGTCGCGCTGCGCATCCTGCCCGGTGTCGACGTGCTCGAGCAGCGCTGGGCGGCTGCCGAGAAGCTCTTCGAGGAGAACGGCATCGAGGCGGTCGACTACTTCACCGGTGCCGACCCGACCGAGATCAAGAAGATCATCACCGACGAGCTCGGCAAGGGCGAGGTCCAGGGCGTCTGGATGGACGCCGGTGACGGCGCTGCCGCCGCCATCGAGGCCTTCGAGGACTTCGGTGCCGACTACCCGGTCATGACCGGCGAGGACGAGATGACCTTCCTGCGCAAGTGGGAGGAGACCGGGCTGACCGGCCTGGCGCCCGTCTACTCCAACTTCCTTCTTTTACCCCCCCGTGGGTGGGCGGGGCGCCCCCGCCCCCCCGACACCTGTCCCCGCACCACCCCAGAACGCACCCAGAACGCACCCAGCACACCCCACACCGCACACCGCCCCGGAAGGACCGCTCCATGCGCGAGATCGGCGTCAACACGTGGGTCTGGACCTCGCCGCTCACCGATGCGGGCGTGGCCGACATGCTGCGACGGATCGCCGGCATGGGCTTCGACGCCGTCGAGCTCCCGCTGGAGAACGCCGGCGACCTCACCGTCCCCGTCGTCTCCGACGTGCTCGCCGAGACCGGCCTGACGCCGTGCGTCGTGGGAGCAATGGCTCCGGGACGCGACCTCGTCGACGCTTCGTGCGTCGCCGACACCCAGGACTACCTCCGCGCCTGCATCGACTTCGCCGCCGGCATCGGCGCGCGGTCGGTGTGCGGCCCGTTCTACGCCTCGACCGGCCGCGTCTGGCGGATGGACGCCGACCAGCGGCAGACGGCGTACGACGACCTCCGCACGCACCTCGCACCAGTGGTCGACCACGCGGTCGCGCAGGGCGTCCGGCTCGGGATCGAGCCGCTCAACCGTTACGAGACCTCTCTGGTCAACACCGTCGACCAGGCCCTGACCGCCCTCGAGCCGTTGCTCGGCGAGGGACTCGGCCTGGCCCTGGACAGCTACCACCTCAACATCGAGGAGCGGTCCAGTGCGGGCGCGATCCGGGCCGCCGGTCAGCACCTGGCGCACGTCCAGGTCTGCGGCAGCGACCGTGGCGCGCCGGGCGGCGACCAGACAGACTGGAAGGCCCTGGTGTCCGCCCTCGACGACGTCGGCTACGACGGCCCCCTCGTCATCGAGAGCTTCACCGCAGACAACGCATCCATCGCCACGGCCGCCTCCATCTGGCGTCCGCTGGCAGCCACCCAGGACGAGCTCGCCCGAGACGGCTTGTCCTTCCTCCGGTCCCTCGCCTGAGCGACCGTCCACCGCAAGTCAGGAGAAGCACGTGACCAGCACACCCAGCGCATCGGGCGCCGCCGGGTCCCCGGGAGTCGCCGTCATCGGATACGCCTTCATGGGCAAGGCGCACTCCCACGCGTGGCGCAACGTCGCGGCCCTGCGCCCCGGCGCTCCCGGCGTACGCCAGCAGGTGCTGGTCGGTCGTGACGCGGACGCCGTGGCGGCCGCGGCCGGGCAGTACGGCTGGACCGAGTCGGCCACCGACTGGCGTGAGGTCCTGGACCGTGACGACATCGACATCGTCGACGTGTGCGTCCCCGGGCACCTGCACGCCGAGGTGGCGATCGCCGCCCTCGAGGCAGGCAAGCACGTGATCGCCGAGAAGCCCCTGGCCAACACCATGGCAGAGGCGGAGAAGATGGTCGCCACCGCGAAGGCCGCCCGCGAGCGCGGCGTGCACTCGATGGTCGGCTTCAACTACCGGCGCGTGCCGGCGCTCGCGCTGGCCAAGCGGCACATCGCCGCGGGCCGTCTCGGCGACGTGCGGCAGGTGCGCGTCTCCTACCTGCAGGACTGGCTCGCCGACGACGCTGCCCCGATGACCTGGCGGCTGCGCCGCGAGCTCGCCGGTTCCGGCGCGCTGGGCGACCTGGCCTCCCACGCCGTCGACCAGGTGCGTTTCCTGCTCGGCCAGGAGGTCACCGCCGTCAACGCGATCACCCACACCTTCGTCCCGCAGCGCACCGGCGCCGACGGCCCCGAGGAGGTCACCGTCGACGACGCCGCGTGGGGCACCCTGCGCACCGACGGCGGTGCCGTGGTCAGCCTCGAGGTCACCCGCATGGCGACCGCCCGCAAGAACGCCCTCGGCATCGAGGTCTACGGCAGCAACGGCGCCCTGCGCTTCGACCTCGAGTCGCTCAACCACCTCGACGTCTGCCTCGACGGCGCCGACAGCTTCAGCCGGGAGCTCGTCACCGAGCAGGACGACCCCTACATCGACGGCTGGTGGCCGCCCGGGCACGTCCTCGGCTGGGACGCCACCTTCACCAACCAGGCCTCGGACTTCCTCGCCGCGCTCGCCGCGGGCCGGGAGCCCACGCCGTCGTTCGAGGACGGGATCGCCGTCCAGCGCGTCCTGGCCGCGATCGAGGCCAGCTCCGCACGCGGTGGCAGCTGCGTCGAGGTCGACGGGGGCCCGATCTGATGGGTCGCCCGTTCACCCTCTTCACCGGCCAGTGGGTCGACCTGCCCCTGGAGGAGGTGGCCCGGCTCGCGTCCGAGTGGGGCTACGACGGCCTCGAGGTGGCCGTCTCCGGCGAGCACCTCGACGCCTGGCGCTGGGACGACGCGGACTACGTCGCCGAGCGGCTCGGCATCCTGGAGAAGCACGGCCTCCAGCTGCACGCCATCTCCAACCACCTCACCGGCCAGGCGATCTGCGACGACCCGATCGACTTCCGGCACCAGGCCATCGTCCGCGACCACGTGTGGGGCGACGGCGACCCGGAGGGCGTGCGCCGGCGCGCCGCCGAGGAGATGAAGCTGACCGCCCGGCTCGCGCAGAAGCTCGGCGTGAAGACCGTCGTCGGCTTCACCGGGTCCTCCATCTGGCAGTACGTCGCGATGTTCCCGCCCGTGCCCGCGGAGCGGATCGAGGCCGGCTACCAGGACTTCGCCGACCGGTGGAATCCGATCCTCGACGTCTTCGACGAGTGCGGCGTGCGCTTCGCCCACGAGGTGCACCCCTCCGAGATCGCCTACGACTACTGGACCACCCGACGCGCGCTCGACGCGATCGACAACCGTCCGGCGTTCGGCATCAACTGGGACCCGAGCCACATGATGTGGCAGGGCATCGACCCGGTCGCGTTCATCTCCGACTTCGCCGACCGGATCTACCACGTCGACTGCAAGGACACCCGGATGCGGATGGGCGGGGGCCGCAACGGCATCCTCTCCTCGCACCTGCCGTGGGACGACCAGCGCCGCGGCTGGACCTTCGTGTCCACCGGCCACGGCGACATCCCGTGGGAGGACTGCTTCCGTGCCCTCACCGCGATCGGCTACGACGGTCCCATCTCGGTCGAGTGGGAGGACGCCGGCATGGACCGCCTGCGCGGTGCCCCCGAGGCGCTCGAGCGCCTGCGGGCGCTCGACTTCGAGCCGCCTGCGCAGTCCTTCGACGCCGCCTTCAGCAAGCAGTCGGAGGGCTAGGACTCCTCGCCGCCGGTCGGGTCGTCCGGGCCCACCCCGAACTGCCTTCATGGTGCCTGCGTGACGCATCGCACCTGCCCAGCTCTGACGGAAGCCCTGCGCCTGCGACACGATGTGCGACATGAGTTCTGCGGCCAAGACCAACCCGGGCAACTTCTTCGAGGACTTCTCCGTCGGGCAGGTCATCGAGCACGCCACCCCGCGCACGGTCACGGAGGGTGACCGTGCGCTCTACGGCGCGATCTACCCGACGCGGTTCGCCGTCCCGTCGTCGGCGGAGTTCGCGGCGTCGGTCGGGCTCACGGCCCACCCGGTCGAGGAGCTGATGGGCTTCCACGTCGCGTTCGGCAAGACGGTGCCCGACGTCTCGATCAACGCGGTGGCCAACCTCGGCTACGCGGAGTGCCGCTTCCACGTGCCGGTCGTGCCGGGTGACACCCTCCGCACCCGCTCGGAGGTCATCGGCCTCAAGCAGAACTCGAACGGCCGCACCGGGGTGGTCTGGGTGCGGTCGACCGCCACCAACCAGCGCGGCGAGGTCGCGATCGACTGGGCCCGCTGGGTGATGGTGCACAAGCGGTCGGCCGACTCGCCCGCCCCCGAGACCGTCGTGCCGTCGCTCTCGGACGTCGTCGCGCCCGAGGACCTGGTGGTGCCCGCCGGCCTCGACTTCTCGGCGTACGACGTCGTGGCCGCCGGCGAGCCGCACCGGCTCGGCGACTACGAGGTGGGGGAGCGGATCGACCACGTCGACGGCGTGACGCTCACCGACGCCGAGCACATGATGGCCACCCGGCTGTGGCAGAACACCGCCAAGGTGCACTTCAACACCGACGCGCGTCCCGACGGCCGGCGGCTCGTCTACGGCGGCCACGTGATCTCGCTCGCGCGGGCGCTGTCCTTCAACGGCCTGGCCAACGCTCAGCTCGTCTCCGCGATCAACGCCGGCGCCCACGTCGCCCCGGCGTTCGCCGGGGACACCGTCCACGCCTGGTCCGAGGTGCTCGACACCGCGATCCTCGACGCACCCGGCGTCGGGGCACTGCGCCTGCGGCTGGTCGCCACCCGCGGGCGCGACGAGTCGATGACGCTGCGCGGCGACGACGGGACGTACGCCGACGGGGTCCTGCTCGACCTCGACTGCTGGGCGCTCGTCCCGCGCTGAGCCCTGCGCTCGGCGGTGTGTCAGGGGCATCCCCGGCGACCGGAGTGCCCGTGGCTCACCGCTGGTCGGTGAGCCGACGCAGAACCCTCCCGAGGGCGGTGCCTGAGCCACCTCCGGGAGCCTCGGAAGGTGGCTGGGACACCGCTCGGTCGGGCGCCACCGGCGACACGCGGCCGAGCAGGTCGTCGGCGATCAGCCCGACGGCCTCCTCGAGCGACGCGGGCTCGGAGTCGGTGCCGAGGCGCGGCAGGACCGTCCTGGCCGCCGCGAGAAGCTCCTCGTCGGTCGCGTCGTCGGGGGTGCGACCGTCGCGGAGCGGCGCCGGCAGCAGGTCGTCGAGGTCGCCCACGACGTCGTACGAGCTGGCGCGGAGGTCGGCGACGATCGCCGCCGAGCGCTCGTGCACCCAGGCGTGGTGCCGGGCGGGCAGGACGAACGACTCGCGGACCGCCGAGCCGACGAGCGCCTCGGGGACGAACGTCCCCTTCACGTGGCGGGTCAGCTCGGGGGACCGCTCGGACCGTGGCAGGCGCTCGTTGATCCGTCGCAGGAGCTCCGCCTCGACCAGGCCGAGGGAGGCGTTGGGGCGCTCGGCCTCGGTGTCGAGACCGGCCACGTCGACGCCGAGGACCGAGGCGGTGCGCAGCCACAGCTCCTCGCGCGGCGCGCCGGGAGGAGGTACGACGACGAGGTGGGCGCGCTCGTCGGGGAGGCCGGCGGACCAGAGCTCGAGGATCGCGGGCACGTCCTGGTAGCGCCAGAACTTCTGGTCGTCCTCGTCGCGACGGACCGTGGCGAGGAAGCGGCGGTACGCCTGCCGGGCGCCCATCTTGACCCGCTGCTGCCACGCCGAGGGCAGCACCCGTCCGAGGTCGCGGGCCGTGACGACCACGTGGACCTCGTCCGCGGCGTCCGCGAGGTCGTCGAGCGCGGCCCTCGCCGCCTCGGCGGGGGAGTCGGCGAAGTGCTCGTTGGTGAGCAGCACGTCGCCCGGCCAGTGCCGAGCCTCCTCGACGAGGCGCCGCCAGGCGTCGCGCTCGCGGTCGACGAGCGTCTCGACGACGGCGGTCATGCCCTTCACGACGGCGGCTGCGGCGAAGTGGTCGCGGCGCGCGCCGGGCAGCAGGAGCCCGCGGCCGCGGAGCTCGTCGCGGTGTCGCCACCAGAGGTCCTGCAGGAAGGAGGTCCCCGACTTCGCCGTGCCGACGTGGAGGAACACGCGGCGAGCCATGCGGGTGAGCCTACTGGGTGGCGGCAGACTCGGTCCGTGGCCTGGGATCGCACCTTCTTCTACGACACCTACCCGCGGCTGGAGGCGGCCTTCTCGGCGCGCCTCGACGACAGCCTCGCACCGCGGGACCCGTCGGTACTGCTTCAGGTGGTGCGCGAGCTCGACCTGCGCCCCGACAGCCGGGTCGTCGACGTCGGGTGCGGCGAGGGCGCCCACGCCGTCCGGCTCGCGACCCACTTCGGCTTCCGCGTCCTGGGCATCGACCCGGTGCAGCGCCACCTCGACCTCGCCCGCGCCGCCCGTCGCGACCTCGTGCCCGACATCTCCTCCCGGCTCGCGTTCGAGCGCGGCACGGCCACGGACCTGCCGGTGGCCGACGCCACGCTCGACCTGGTGTGGTGCCGCGACGTGATGGTCCACGTCGAGCATCCCGACGACGCCTTCGCGGAGTTCGCCCGCGTGCTGCGACCCGGCGGACACGTCGTGGCGTTCCAGGCCGTCGCGACCGACCTGCTCGGCGACGAGGAGGCCGACTGGCTCTTCGACGTCATGGGCGTGGTGCCCGCCTCCGCCGACCCGCGGGTCGTCGACGACGCGATCGCCCGGTCGGGGCTGCACGTGGTCGACACCATCGACCTCTCCACCGAGTGGGGCGAGTGGTCGCAGGAGCAGGACGGCAGCGGGGGCCGCGCGCTCCTGCACCTGGCGCGGTTGCTGCGCGAGCCCGAGCGCTACCGGGCCGAGTTCGGGGACGCGGCGTACGACGTGATGCTGGGCGACTGCCGCTGGCAGGTCTACCGGACGATGGGCAAGCTCGGCGCGCGGATCGACGTGCTGCGCAAGGGTTAACCGCTCGACCCTGCTTGCCGGGTTTGACAGGGTGGGGGTTCCGACCGTTCATCGATCCAGGAGGACCTCATGGCCGATCAGGACCCCAACGCCGACATCAAGGCGAAGATGCGGGAGGCCCTCGATCGCAAGAAGGGCCACGACCATCCGGACGACAGTGCGGGCTCGCGGGAGAAGGCGCACGGCTCCGAGGTCAACGACAAGAACGTCGCCAAGCCGATGCACCGACGCAAGGCCGGTGGCGGCGGCGTCTGAGGCCGTCCCGCCCGAGTCCTAGCGCGCGCCGGCGGGCACCTCGTCCGCCGGCGCGAACGCCTTCGCGAGCCAGAACAGGGCCACCACCAGCACGAGAGGCACGGCGAAGCCGATCCTCAGCGAGCTGGAGCCGACGGCCCCCGTCATCACGGCGCCGAGCAGCGCACCGGCGTAGTTGAACTGGTTGAAGCGCGCCACCACGGCGTCGACCCGGGCCCGCCGCGTCGCCGGGTCGGCGTCCCGGCYGGCCAGCGCCGCGGCGGCCGAGAAGCTCAGTGGCGCCACGACCGCCACCCCGCAGCCCAGCAGCGTGAACCCGAGCACCGCGACCGGCCACGACGGTGCGGCGACCACCACGGTGAGCGCGACGAGGGCGATCGCCGCCCCGACCCGCACCAGGCGGACCGCGCCGACCTGCTCGGTCAGGCGGTCACCGGCGAGACGCACCACGCCGCTCGCCACGAGGTAGGGCAGCGTGGCCAGGGCGACCAGGTCCTCGGGGGCGTCGAAGACGTCGTCGAGGTAGACCGGTCCCCAGGTCGCCGCGGCGGTGTCGACGGTGTAGAAGGCGACGAGCGCCAGCCCGACCATCACGATCGCCCGCCACGGCACGTCCGTCTCCGTGGTGGTCGCCGGACCGCCGTGGTCGCGACGGAGGTACGGCGCCATCGTGGCAGCGAGCGGGAGCGCGGCGACCAGCGCGACCGCCGACCACGGGACGTCCCCGGTGGCCAGGGTGACGACGGCGCCGACGATGCCGCCCATCGTCCACGCCCCGTGGCACGACGGCAGCACGACCCGGCCCCACCGGTGCTCGAGGGCCACCGCCTGCATGTTGCCCGTGGCGTCGACGAGCCCGAGCCCCACGCCGTACGCCGCGAGCCCGACGACGAAGACCGGTCGGGTGGGGGCGAGGACGGTCACCGCCACCGACACCGCGACGACCAGCAGCCCGGCGCGGAGGACCACGGCACTGTCGAGGCGCGGGGCGAGCCGCTCGGCGACGAGCGACCCCGCCCCGGCGAGGAGCACCATCATCAGCAGGACGCCCGAGAGCGCGAGCTCGCCGAGGTCCCATCTGTCCTGGAACCGGGGCAGCCGCGTGGTCAGGCTGATGAACACCAGGCCCTGCACGGCGAACGCCGCAGCGATCGCGCGTCGCGCCCGGCGGAGGTCGGCGGTCGTCATGCCGAGCATCGTGACAGCCCCGCCCGGCGCCCGTGGCAGACTCGCGGACATGACCTCCGGTGGCGCGAACTCCGATGGCCCCGAGCTCTGGGTGGTCCGGCACGGTGAGACGGAGTGGAGCCGCGACGGTCGGCACACCTCGGTGACCGACCTGCCGCTCACCGAGACCGGTGAGGAGGGCGCGAAGGCGCTGGCGTCCCGGCTGGCCGAGGTCGAGTTCGACCTCGTCCTGACGAGCCCGCGGCAACGCGCGCGTCGTACGGCCGAGCTGGCCGGGTTCCCCGACGCCGCGGTCGACGAGGACCTCGTCGAGTGGGCCTACGGCGACTACGAGGGCGTGACCACCGCGGAGATCCGCGAGGACGTGCCCGGCTGGACGATCTGGACGCACCCCGCGCCGGGCGGCGAGACCGCCGACGAGGTCTCGGCCCGCCTGGACCGCGTCGTGGCGCGGGCGCGGGAGCACGACCGCACCCTCGTCTTCGCCCACGGCCACTCGCTGCGCGTGCTGACCGCGCGCTGGGTCGAGCAGCCCGCCGACGTGGGCCGGTTCTTCAAGCTCGACACCTCGACCGTGTCGGTGCTGGGCTTCGAGCGCGACCACCCGGCGCTGCTGAAGTGGAACAGCTGACGTGCGGATCGACCTCCACACGCACTCCTCCGCCAGCGACGGCACCGACACCCCGGGAGACCTGGTGCGCGAGGCCGCAGCCGCCGGCCTCGACGTCGTCGCGCTGACCGACCACGACGCCATGTCCGGCTGGGCCGAGGCGCAGGAGGTGGCCGACGAGGTCGGGATCACGCTCGTGCCGGGCCTCGAGATCAGCACGCGCTTCGGCCATCGGGGCGTGCACCTCCTGGGCTACCTGCCCGACCCGACGGACCCGGCGCTGGTGCTCGAGCTCGACCGGATCCTCGAGGGGCGCACCGCGCGGACGCCGGCCATCGTCGCGGCCCTCCGCGCGCACGGCGTCGACATCACCGAGGACGACGTACGCCGTGAGTCCGGGGGCTCGGTCGCGGCGGGACGCCCGCACGTGGCCGACGCGCTCGCCCGGCTCGGCGTGGTCCGGGACCGCACCGAGGCGTTCGCGACGCTGCTGAGCCCGGGGCAGCCGGGCTACGTCAACCGCTACGCGTCCGCGCTCGAGGAGATGATCCCGATCATCACCGGCGCCGGCGGCGTGCCTGTGATCGCCCACCCGTGGGGGAGGCGCGGTGGCACCGTGCTCGACGAGACCGCGCTCGCCATGCTGAAGGACCTCGGCCTCGCCGGGATCGAGGTCGACCACCAGGACCACCCCCCGGAGCTGCGCGAGCGGCTGCGCGGCATCGCCGCCGACCTCGACCTCGTCGCCACCGGGAGCAGCGACCACCACGGCCTCGGCAAGGTCGACCACGACCTGGGCGTCAACACGACCGACCCCGAGCAGTACGAGCGGCTGCTCTCGCTGGCCGGCAACCCGCTCGGTGGCTGAGCTGCCGGACCGCGTCCTCGTCTACGGCGTCACGGGGAGCGGCAAGTCGACCGCTGCGCTGACGATCGGCGCCCGCACCGATCACCCGGTGACACTGGTCGACGAGCTGACCTGGCTCCCCGGCTGGGTGCCGGTCGACGGCGCGGTCCAGCGGGACCTCATCAGCGAGGTCGTCGCGGGGGAGCGGTGGCTCCTCGACTCGGCGTACGGCGCCTGGCTCGACCTGGTGCTCCCGCACGCCGAGCTGGTGGTCGGGCTCGACTACCCGCGCTGGCTCTCGCTCGGCCGGCTGGTGCGGAGGACGGTCTCGGCGGCGATCACGAAGGAGCCCCGCTGCAACGGCAACGTCGAGACCTGGCGCAAGGTCGTCGCGCGCGACTCGATCATCGGGTGGCACTTCCAGTCCTTCGCCCGCAAGAGGACCCGCATGCGCGCCTGGGCCGCCTCGCCCGACGGACCGCAGGTGATTCTCTTCCGGCGCCCGCGTGACCTGGAGTCGTGGATCGCCACGCTCGGCCCCGCCGCGGGTGACACCTGAGCGAGGCCCTGAGGCGTCAGCCTGACGTCGAGCCGCGCACCATCCGCCGCTCGAGCCCGACGTCCTCGGGCTTGGTCGCGCCGTCGAAGGCGAACCCGTGGCGCTCGTAGAAGCCGATCGCCCGGAGGTTGCCGTCGAGGACCCAGAGGTAGGCGGGGGAGTCGCCGATCGCGGCCTCGAGGAGGGCGTGCCCGACCCCGGTGCCGTACGACGACGCCCGCACGTAGAGACCCATCAGCTCGAGCGGAGGGAGGCCGTCGTCGGGGTCGCGGCCACCGCCGGTGCTGGAGAAGCCCAGCAGCCGGCCGTCGGACGACCACGCGAGCAGGTTGTCGCTCGAGCCGGTGGCGATGATGCGGCTCCAGCTCGTGACCCGCTCGTCGCGGCGCGAGCGCCGGTCGGCGAACACCGACGCGGGCATCAGGTCGGCGTACGCCTCCTCCCAGACGTCGAGGTGGAGGTCGGCCAGCTGCTCGGCGTCGCCGACGAGAGGGGGTGCGATGCGCACCTTCACCGGCGGCCCATGCCCTGCGTGAGCCGGAGGACGCGGTTCGGGATGGCGGTCGTCAGCACCCGGATCGTCTTGTACTGCGCACCGGGGACCGAGTAGGCGCGACCCTTCTCGAAGTCCTCGAGCGACGTGCGGACGAGGAAGTCGGCGTCGAGCCACATGAAGCCCTCGCCACGCTTGACCTGCATCCGCTGGTGGAACTCGGTCTTGGTGAAGCCCGGGCACAGGGCCATCACCTTCACGCCGCGCGACTTGTACTCCAGGTGCGCCCACTCGCTGAAGCTGTTGACCCACGCCTTCGACGCCGAGTAGGTGCCGCGGGGGAGGAAGGCCGCGACACTGGAGACGTTGATGATGCCGCCGTGGCCGCGCTCGGCCATCGCTCCGAGCGCGGCGTGGCTCAGCCGCAGCACCGCGGTGACGAGGACCTCCAGCATCGCGGTCTCGTCGTCGGCGGTGTTGTCGAGGAAGCGCTTCTTCAGCCCGAAGCCGGCGTTGTTGACCAGGAGGTCGATCGGTCGGTCGTGGTCGGCCAGCCGGGCCTCGACCGTGGCGAGCTGGTCACGGTCGGTGAGGTCGGCGACCAGCACCTCGACCTGGACCTGGTGGGTGCGCCGCAGCTCCTCGGCCACCTCCTCGAGGCGGGCGGAGTCGCGCGCCACGAGGACGAGGTCGTCGCCGCGGGCGGCGAGCTGGACGGCGTACTCGTGGCCGATGCCGGCGGTCGCGCCGGTGATCAGTGAAGTGCTCATGCCACCAGCATTTCAGGACCGCCCCACCCTCCGCGAGCCCGTCCGGCACAATTGCCGGCAATGAGCACCAAGAGCCGGGGAGCGGCCCCCGTCACGCTGGCCGTCGCCAACCAGAAGGGCGGGGTCGCCAAGACCACGTCCGTCGCCTCGATCGGCGCCGCGCTGGCCGAGCTCGGGCACCGCGTGCTGCTGGTCGACCTCGACCCGCAGGCCTGCCTGACCTTCTCCCTCGGCATCGACCCCGAGGACCTCGAGACCTCGGTCCACCACGTCCTCACCCAGGGCGTCGACCCGATCGAGGTCATCATCGAGACCGAGGAGGGCGTCGACGTCCTGCCGGCCACGATCGAGCTGGCCCGCGCCGAGGCCGACCTCCTGACCCGCACCGGGCGCGAGCACGTCATCAAGGGCGCCCTCGAGCAGCTGGCCGAGGACCTCGAGGACTCCGAGGAGGGGGCCTACGACTGGGTGCTGCTCGACTGCCCGCCCTCGCTCGGCGTGCTGACGGTCGCCGCGCTCACCGCCGCCGACGGCGTGCTGATCCCGCTGCAGTGCGAGACGCTCTCGCACCGCGGCGTGGGCCAGCTGCTCGACACCGTCCACGACGTGCGCCGCTTCACCAACCGCGGGCTCGAGGTCTGGGGCGTGCTGCCGACGCTCTACGACGGCCGCACCAACCACTCCCGCACGGTGCTGGAGACGATCAGCGAGACCTACGACCTCGAGGTCGTCGAGCCGCCGATCCCCAAGACGATCAAGTTCGCCGAGGCCCCGGCCGCCGGCCGGTCGATCCTCGCCACGAGTCGCAGCAGCAAGGGCGCGAACGCCTACCGCGAGGTCGCCCGGAACCTCGTCGAGCGGGCCTCCCGCCCCAAGAAGAAGGTGGCGAAGAAGCCCGCTCGCGCGAAGTAGTGGCCCGGAGGCCGGAGATCAGGCCTTGGGGGCCTCGACCGACTCGCCACCGCGGGTGCGACGGCGGTTGCGGTTGCGGCGGCGGGGTGCGTCACCGGACTTCTCCGGGGAGCCGGCGTCGGAGCCGCTGCGGCCCGAACCCGAACCCGAACCCGAGCCCGAACCCGAGCCCGAGCGCCGCTCGCGCGGCGCGCGCTCCTTCTTCTCGACCGGGGCGGGGTCGACGATGCGGCCCTTCGTGCCGGCCGGGATGCCCTGGTCGTGGAACAGGTGCTCGGAGGTCGAGTACGTCTCCTGCGGCACGTCGAAGGGCAGGTCGAGCGTCTTGTTGATCATCTTCCAGCGGTGCAGGTCGGCCCAGTCGACGAAGGTGATCGCCGTACCGGTGGCCCCGGCGCGACCGGTGCGACCGATGCGGTGCACGTAGGTCTTGTCGTCCTCGGGGCAGGTGTAGTTGATGACGTGCGAGACGCCGCGGACGTCGATGCCCCGGGCCGCGACGTCGGTGGCGACCAGGACGCGGATCTTGTCCTCGCGGAACTTGGCGAGTGCCTTCTCGCGCGCGACCTGGGCCATGTCTCCGTGGAGCGGGGAGGCCAGGAAACCGCGCTCGGCGAGGTCGTCGGCCACGCGCTGGGCCTGGCGCTTGGTGCGGGTGAAGACGATGATCTTCTCGGCGTCCTCGGCCTGCAGGACCCGGCCGATGATCTCCGGCTTGTCGAGGTCGTGGGCCTGGTAGATGAACTGCGCGGTGGCCGGGACCATCGTGGTGTCGTACGACGACTCGGCACGGATGTTCATCGGGTGCCGCATGTGGATGCGGGCCAGCGAGACGATGGCGGCCGGCATGGTCGCCGAGAACAGCATCGTCTGGCGGGTCTCGGGCGTCTTCGAGATCAGCGTGATGACGTCGGGCAGGAAGMCGAGGTCGAGCATCTCGTCGGCCTCGTCGAGGACCAGCGCGTGGACGTGCGAGAGGTCGAGCGAGCGACGGTTGGCCAGGTCGATGAGCCGACCCGGCGTGCCGACGACGATGTCGACACCGGACTCGAGCGCCTCGAGCTGGGCGTCGTAGCCGACGCCGCCGTAGACGGTGAGGACGCGGAGGCCGAGGTCCTTGCTGGCCAGGTGCAGGTCGTTGGAGACCTGCAGGGCGAGCTCGCGGGTCGGCGCGACGATGAGGGCCTGCGGCTTGCCCTGCGGCATGTCGGCGTAGGCCGGGTCCTTGGGGGCGACGCTGCGCTGCAGGACCGGGATGCCGAAGGCGAGGGTCTTGCCGGTGCCCGTGCGGGCCTGGCCGATGAGGTCGGTTCCCATCAGGGCGACCGAGAGGGTCATCTCCTGGATGGCGAAGGGGGTGGTGATGCCGGCGCGGTCGAGCGCGTCGCAGATGTCGGGCAGCACGCCCAGTTCACGGAAGGTGGTCACGAGATGGTGTCTCTCTGCTGAGTCGGATGTCCCACGTATGCGGTCAGCCCACTCGAGAGGCCCTTGGCGGGCGAGTGCCGACCGCGCACATACAGGCGGCCACCGGCAGATAGTCGGCGGCTCGGTCACCATGATGCTATCGCTAGGCTGCGAACATGACGGAATCGCCCGATGAGGACTACCGACGCGCCGCAGTCGACCTCCTCGGAGCCATCGCCTACGGCGAGCTGTCTGCCTTCGAGCGCCTCGTCGAGGACGGCAAGATGGCGCCCGGGATCGACGACAAGATCGCCATCGGCGCGATGGCCACCGCCGAGTTCGGGCACCTGCAGAAGCTCGTCGAGCGGCTCGAGCAGCTCGGTGCCGACCCGGCCGAGGCGATGCAGGCCTTCCGGGACAGCTTCGACAGCTTCCACGCGCACACCGCGCCCTCCGACTACTACGAGGGCCTGATCAAGGCCTACGTCGGCGACGGGCTCGCCGCCGACTTCTACCGCGAGATCGCCGCCTACCTCGACCCGGAGACCCGCGAGGTCATCATCAGCTCGCTGCAGGACACGGGACAGACGGCGTTCATCGTCGAGCGGGTCCGCGCCGGCATCGCCGAGGACCACCGGCTCGGCGGTCGGCTGGCCCTGTGGGGACGTCGGCTGATGGGCGAGGCCCTCACCCAGGCGCAGCGCGTCGCGGGCGACCGTGACTCCCTCACGGCGCTGCTCGCCGGAGGAGTGGACCGCCCGGGTCTCGACCTGGCCGCGCTGGGCCGGATGTTCACCCGGCTGACCGAGCTGCACACCGACCGGATGGCCCGGCTGGGCCTGGAGGCCTGAGTCACCGCCAGACGCGACGAGGCCCCGCATCCGTCGGATGCGGGGCCTCGTGCGGTGGTGCGTGCGGGTCAGACCCGCGTGCGGGACCCGGTGTTGCGGCCGGTGACCGTCGAGGCGATCACGACCAGGACTGCCGCGGAAAGGATCGCGACGAACCAGCGGACCCAGTCGATGCCGCGCGAGCCGTCACCACCGAACAGCGAGTAGATCCAGTAGCCGAGCAGCACGCCGCCGATGCCGCACAGGATCGTGAGCCAGATCGGGATGTTGTCCTTGTCGCCCGGTGCGACGAGCTTGCCGAGCAGTCCGATGATCGCGCCGACGATGATGAGGACGATGAGATCTACGACCATGATGGGCCACCTTTCTTTGCCACGAGCTCGTGACGGGAGTGCCGGCAGTGTGTGCCGGCGTCCTCATCATGTTCCCCGAAGGGGGTCGGATCAATCACCACGCCGCCCGGAGGGATGGGGTGTCTCACCCCCACCGGTGAAGCGTCAGCGGAAACCGACGGTGCTCGCGCTCGGCGACCCCAGCTCGATGTAGGCGATCTTGTCGGCCGGCACGACGACCGAGCGGCCCTTCGTGTCGGCCAGGCGCAGCACGCCGTTGGCGGACAGCGCCTCGGTCAGCCGCGACTCGATGTCCTCGGGCGTGCTGTCGGTGTCGAGCACCAGCTCGCGCTGCGCGTGCTGCACGCCGATCTTGACCTCCACGATGTTGCTCCTCAGCTCAGGGGTGTTGGGTGACGTCTTGATGATGCCGGGTGGGTGGTCGGGTCGGTGGTCCGGTCAGTGGTCGTCGGTCATGGGGTAGCCCCGGATGCCGCGCCAGGCCAGCCCGGCGATCAGGGCGGCCGCGTCGTCCTGGGTGATCTGGCCGCCGCCTGCGAGCCAGAACCGCGCGGACACCTGTGCCATTCCCACCAGAGACACCGCGAGCAGCTCCGAGGCCTCGTCGGCCAGGCCGGTGTCGGTGCGGATCACGTCGGCGATCATGGACGCGCACTCGGTGGTGACCCGGTCCACGCGCTCGCGCACGTCGGGCTCGCTCGTCAGGTCGGACTCGAAGACCAGCCGGAACGCGCCCTCCTCGGACGCGACGTAGCTGTAGAACACCTTCATCGTCGCCGCGACGCGGTCCCTGTTGTCGGTGGTGGAGGCGAGCGCCTCGCGGCAGTTGTCGATGATCAGGTCGCACGAGGTGTCGAGCAGCGCGAGGTAGAGGTCGAGCTTGCCGGGGAAGTGCTGGTAGAGCACCGGCTTGGACACCCCGGCCCGGTCGGCGATGTCGTCCATCGCGGCAGCGTGGTAGCCCTGCGCCACGAAGACCTCGAGCGCGGACTCGAGCAGCTGCACGCGACGCTCGCGCCGCGGCATCCGGCCGCCGCGCGGTCGGGGGTTGACGCCGTCGGACGTGGTGTCGGTGCTGCCTGCGGTCACGTCGTGCTCCTGCTTGCCGGGGGTGTTGCCGAGTGGCGATGGGCCGTGCGGCTGGAAGGTACTGCCGGGTAGGCCACGGCGAGCCTATCGGCAGCCGGACGTGCGAGGAGGGACCCCGGGTGTCCCGGGGCCCCTCCTCGCGTGTCGTGGTGTCGCTCAGTAGGTGACGTCGACGAGCATGTTGCGGCTGGTGCCGTCCACGCTCTTGACGGTGGCCTTCACGCCCTCCCCGGCGACCTTCACCGAGTTCTGCGGGTTGTTGGCCTCGTCGTAGTACGTCGACACCAGCGTGTCGTCGAAGGTCGCCTGCTGCGGGACGCCGCCCGAGCAGGTCTCCAGCGTCGTGTAGCCGGCAGCGTTGTCGGCGGCCACCTGCTTGTGCAGGCACGTCCGGTCGATGACGTCGAGGCCGAAGGTGGCGTCGAACGGCTCACGCCGGTTGGTCGGGCTCGTGCCGTCGCCGTACGTGAACGAGTTCGGCGTCGCGTCGACCGGCAGGGCGTACCCGGAGCCCGGGTGCACCGAGGTGTTGTTGTCGGCCGCGGTCGGGTCGACGAGCCACACGAGCATGCCGTCCTGGAACTTGAAGAACTCCACCCAGTTGGGCCGGGTGACGGCCTCGGAGAAGTTGTACGGGCCCTGCGCCAGGGTGGCGTCGTAGCCGACGTACTGCCGGTTCTCGATCAGGTAGTAGCGGTTGTCGGTCACCGTCTCCGTGCCGGTCGAGCGCTTCCAGCCCTTGGCGGCCCACGCCGGCGTCGCCTCGGTCTCGACGTCGTCGGTGAACGTCGTCTTGTCAGCCTTGATGGCGATGTTGTCCAGGAAGGCGCCGGCCTCGTTGGCGCCACCGTCGGTGGCGTAGCGGAACCGGAACTTCGAGGCCTTGCCGCCCGGCTTGTAGGAGAAGCGGAGGCCGCCCCAACGAGTCTTGTCGCCGGTGATCGGCTGCCCGACGGTCGTCCAGGTGTCGCCGTTGTCGACCGAGTACTGGCCGTAGAGGAAGTCGTAGCCCTTCTCGATCTGGTACCAGGCGTCAGCCGTGACGGTGACGGAGCTTGCCTTCGGCACGTCACGGGTCAGCGTGTTGCGCAGGTCGTCGCCGCGACCCGACCACCAGGCGTAGTCACCACCGGGGATGTCGACCTGGGCCTGGGTGGTGCTGACGTCCTTGAGGTTCACCTTGACGGCCTGGTAGGCGCCGTCGACCTGCTTCTCCGACGGGCTGAGCGTGATGCCCTGCGTGCCGGCGCCCTTGTTCACCTCGGCGTACTTCAGCCAACCGAGGAAGAGCTTCTCCTCCGGGCCGAAGCTGCCGGGCTGGGTGCCGATGCCCTCGTCGGCGCCACCGTGGCCGAGCCAGGACCCCGAGGACATGGTGGTCCAGAACGACGTGCCGTTGTCGCCTCCGTTGGTGTCGTAGAAGTCGGGCAGGCCGAGGTCGTGGCCGTACTCGTGCGCGAAGACGCCGAGGCCGCCGTTCTCGGGCTCGACGGTGTAGTCACCGATGAAGTAGCTCGAGCTGCCGATCCGGGCGCCGCCGTTGAGGTTGGGCTTGCCCGCGACGACCGGGCCGTCGGAGCCGGCGGTGGTCGGGTTGACGTACCAGCGGTGCGACCAGATGGCGTCGGGGTCGGCGCCGGCCTCCTCGCCCTCGCCGGCGTGGACGGCCTGGAAGTGGTCGATGTAGCCGTCGGGCTCGTCGAAGTTGCCGTCCTCGTCGAAGTCGTAGCGGTCCCACTCGTCGAACTGCGACAGGTAGGCGTCGAGGTCGGCAGTCGACTTGCCGGACGTGGTGGCCCAGGCGTCGACCGTGTCGTTGATGAAGGCCCACGACCCGCCGTCGTCCTCGACCGCGTTGTCGCCGTACGTCGACGCGTTGCCCGGCACGGTGACCCAGTCCTCGGTGGTCACGTCGACGCTGTACGCGCCGCTGGACTGGGCGGTGTAGAAGTTCGCCATCGACTCGCCGGGGCCGTTGAACAGGTCGTCGTAGTAGGCCTTGTCGTAGGACGGCTCCCAGGTGGTGGAGTTGTCCTTCGAGCGGTCGGGCTTCGGGATCGCGTTGTGAAGCGGGCCGGGGGTGAGGCCGAGCTTCTTCGACCCCTGGGTGCCGAACTCCGACAGGACCGTCCAGATCTTGTCGGTGCCGGTCTCGCCGAGCTCGACGAACTCGCCGTCGGTGACCTCGACGACCTGGCTGCCGTCGCTCAGGGTGCGAGCCTTGGCGGAGCCGTTCTCGACCATCGCGCGGGCCTTCGCCTTGAGGCGCGCCTGCTTCCTGATCTGGGGGGACGTGCGGTTGTCGGGCTTGGCGCGGGCCTGGTCGGACGACGTTGGGGCGCCGTCGGAGGGGACTGCTGCCGCGGGGAGGGCGGCGAGGCCGAGGGCCAGGCACGCCGTACCGGCCATCAGGCCGGGCAGGGTTGTCTTCTTCACAGGGAGTTCTCCGTGTTCCGAGAGGTGGGGGGATGGTGGTGCATGACCCGTACGGGCCACCCGGAGGTGGTCAGAACGAGTCACCAACCGGTCACTCCACCGCAGGGAGCGCACGGTGGCAAGGAAAATCTTCTGAATCCACCCCGGAGGCCGAAGAAGCTGCGGTGCCGGCAGCCGGCGGGCCCGCGTCCGCATCGCGGGACCGGTGTAGGGCATGTGGGGCCCGCGGGGAACATGGGAGTCGTCGGTGCTGTTGCACCGACACCCGAGTCGAGGAGAAGACGTGTCGTTCCCTGCACTTGTCGAGCCCGCAGCCGAGCTCAGCACCGACGAGGTGCGCCGCTACAGCCGCCACCTGATCATCCCCGACGTGGGGATGGCCGGGCAGAAGCGGCTGAAGAACGCCAAGGTGCTCGTCATCGGCGCCGGCGGCCTGGGCTCGCCCGCCCTGCTCTACCTGGCCGCGGCCGGAGTCGGCACGCTCGGCATCGCGGAGTTCGACGAGGTCGACGAGTCCAACCTCCAGCGCCAGATCATCCACGGCATGTCCGACATCGGTCGCCCCAAGGCCGAGTCCGCCAAGGAGTCGATCGCCGAGGTCAACCCCTACGTCGAGGTCATCGTGCACAACGAGCGCCTCGACAACGACAACGTGCTGCAGGTCTTCGAGGGCTACGACCTCATCGTCGACGGCACCGACAACTTCGCGACCCGCTACATGGTCAACGACGCCGCCTACTTCCTGAAGATCCCCTACGTCTGGGGCTCGATCTACCGCTTCGACGGCCAGGCGTCCGTCTTCGCGCCGACCCTGGCGGACGACGCCCCGTGCTACCGCTGCCTCTACCCCGAGCCCCCGCCGCCGGGCATGGTCCCCAGCTGCGCCGAGGGCGGCGTGCTCGGCGTCCTGTGCGCCAGCATCGGCTCGATCCAGGTCAACGAGGCGATCAAGCTGATCACCGGCATCGGTGACCCGGCGATCGGCAAGCTCGTCATCTACGACGCCCTCGAGCTGGAGTGGCGCAAGCTCAAGGTCCGCAAGGACCCGAGCTGCGCGCTGTGCGGTGACAACGCGACGGTCACCGGTCTCATCGACTACGACGCCTTCTGCGGCGCCGTCTCCGACGAGGCCGCCGAGGCCGCCGCCGGCTCGACGATCTCGGTCACCCAGCTCGAGGTGATGCTCAAGGAGCGCGAGGAGGGCACCCGCGACTTCGAGCTCATCGACGTCCGTGAGCCCAACGAGTTCGAGATCAACCGCATCCCGGGCGCCAAGCTGATCCCGAAGGGCGAGTTCCTCAACGGCAACGCCCTCGGCGACCTGCCCAGCGACAAGCCGATCGTCCTGCACTGCAAGTCGGGCGTCCGGTCCGCCGAGGTGCTCGCGATCGTCAAGGGCGCCGGCTACGCCGACGCCGTGCACGTGGGCGGCGGCGTCGTCGCGTGGGTCAGCCAGGTCGACCCGAGCCAGCCGGCCTACTGACGCGCCCTCGCATGGCGCGACCCCGTCACCTAGGGTCGCGCCATGCGTGCGTTCGGGGAGTGGCCGCCGGGCCTGCGCGCCGTGCTGGCCGTCGCCGCGTCGTGCCTGCTCATGGTCCTGGTCGCCTGGGCCACGCTGATCGGTCCGGACGAGGTGTTCACCGGCGCGGGGCGGGTGCAGGCCCCGACCACCACGACGGAGACGTGCATCCCGCTGCCGGTGGCCACGGCCGCCGATGGCTCGACGACCGTCGAGATCCCGGACGACTTCGCCGCCCGCAACTACTGCGAGCCACCGCCGGGCTTCGGCGGTGACGACTCGGGGGACGTGACCGAGAAGGCGCCGCCGCTGTGGGTGGGGGTGCTCACCGGTCTCCTGCTCGCCGCGGCAGCAGCGGGTGGCCTGGCGGTCCTGGTGTGGCTCGCTGCCATGGTCATCCGGGAGGTCCGGGCGCGCCGCCTCCGCGAGGGGGAGCGCACCGCGGTCGGCTTCACCGTTCTCGACGAGCCGGTCCGGGTGGCTCGACAGGTGGCCGCCGACGCCGAGGAGCAGGAGACGCTGCTGCGCGAGGGAGACCCGCGCAACGCCATCGTGGCCGCCTGGCACCACTTCGAGGTCCAGGGCGAGCGAGCGGGGGTGGCCCGGCGGGCCTCGGAGACGTCGTCGGAGTACGGCCTGCGCATCCTCGACCTCGCCGCGGCCGACAACGGCTCGGTGAACCGCCTCGCCGAGCTCTACCGGGAGGCCCGGTTCTCCGACCACCCGGTCACCGAGGAGCACCGCGCACGGGCCCTCGCCGCCCTTGCCGACATCCGGCACAGCCTGGAGGTGGGGGCATGACCTCGCTCTCCGACCGCCTGACCGGGCGGGTCGCCAAGGGGGTCGGCCTGGCCGTGGCGGGTTTCGTCGCCGCGGTCCTGTTCGACATGGAGCCCCAGCCCCTGCCGTACGTCGTCTGGTCGGTGGTCGTGCTGACCACGGCGTACCTCGTCATCGACACCCTCGACGTCCCCACCGCGGAGTGGCTTCAGGGGCCGCCGGCAACGGACCGGGTGGACGAGGCCTCCTCCGACCTCCGCGTGCTCTCCAGCCACGTGCAGTCCGACCAGCCGTCCACCGCGCTGGCCCACCGGATCGTGGCGCTCGCCCGCGCGCGCGACCCCGACCTCGGCGAGACCGTCCGGCGCGAGCTCGCCGACACCCGCAGGCTCTCGCCTGCCGACATCGACCGCATCCTGACCCGAATCGAGGACGTCCCGTGAGCGACGCCGACCACCCCAGCACCGAGCGCCCAGAGCCCGCAGAGTCCCTCGAGCCCGGGCAGGTCGCCGCGTTCGCCGACCGCGTCCTCGACGAGGTGGCCCGCGCCGTCGTGGGGAAGCGCGAGGTGCTCTCGCTGGTGCTGGCCGGCATCCTGGCGAAGGGGCACGTGCTGCTCGAGGACTTCCCGGGCCTGGGCAAGACGCTGGCGGCGCGTTCCTTCGCGGGTGCCCTGGGCCTGGACTTCTCCCGCGCGCAGTTCACCCCGGACCTGCTCCCGGCCGACCTCACCGGCTCCTACGTCTACGACCAGCGCCGGGCGGAGTTCGACTTCCGCCCTGGACCGGTCTTCGCCGGGCTGCTGCTCGCCGACGAGGTCAACCGGACCCCGCCGAAGACGCAGGCAGCGCTCCTCGAGGCGATGCAGGAAGGCCAGGTCACGGTCGAGGGGAGGACCCACCCGCTGCCGAGCCCGTTCCACGTCCTCGCCACCGCCAACCCGGTGGAGTACGAGGGCACCTACCCGCTGCCCGAGGCGCAGCTCGACCGCTTCCTGCTCCGCGTCGCCTTCGGGTACCCCACCGCCGGCGAGGAGCACGACGTCCTGCGCCGCCGCCTCGACCGGCAGCGCGAGGAGGTCGACATCGCCCGGGTCACCGACGCCGCCGGGCTGGCCGCCGCGCAGGCCGCGGTCGAGCGGGTGGTCGTGGACGAGTCCGTGGCGCGCTACTGCGTGGACCTCGTCGCGGCGACCCGTTCCCACCCCGACGTCCTCACCGGCGCCTCGCCGCGCGGCAGCCTGGGCCTGGTGCTGACCGCCCGGGCGTGGGCGGCGATCCGGGGACGCGACTTCGTCGTCCCCGAGGACGTGAAGGTCGTCGCCCGGGCCGTGCTGGCGCACCGGATCACGGTCAAGCCCGACCTCTGGATGACGGAGGCGTCCGGCTCGCGGGTCGTCGACTCCGTCCTGGCCTCGGTCGAGACGCCGCGCACGCTGGAGGCGCACAGGGGCGGCCGCCCGTGACCTCCTGGCGGCCGACGCCAGCGCTCGTGCGCGCCTGCCTGCTCGGGCTCGGCGGCGTGAGCCTCGGGATCGTGCTCGGCCAGGAGGTGCTGGCCGTGCTGTGCGCCCCGTTCGTGGTCCTCGCCGCGACCGGGCTCGCCGGCCGCCCGCGCCGGAGGCCGCTGGTCGCCGCCCGCCTCGACCACCGCAGCCTGCACGAGGGGCAGGGCGCGACATCCCGCCTCGACGTCGATGACCTCGCCGGGGTCGAGCACGTCACCCGGGTCGCCGCGCGTGCGGCCCACGTCGCCAGCGCCCCGACGTACGGCACGGTCGGCTCCCTCGTCGACGAGGGACTGCCGACCATCGGCTTCAGCCCGCGTCGCTGGGGTCGCCGCGCCGTGGGCGCCGAGCGTGTCGCGCTGACCAGCGCGTGGGCCGGCTGGCGCTGGGGTCCGGTGCACCTCCCCGAGACCAGCCTGGTCGTGCTGCCCAGGAGGGTGCCGTACGACACCCGGGCCGAGGTGCCGCAGCCCGACGGCCTCGTCGGCGGGCACCGGTCGCGGCGGGTGGGCAGCGGCACCGAGTTCGAGGGGATCCGACCCTTCGCCACCGGCGACCGCCTGAAGCGGATCAACTGGCCGGTCTCGCTCCGGACCGGCGAGCTGCACGTCGTCACCACGCGCGCCGAGCAGGACGCCGGGGTCTGGCTGCTCGTCGACGCCCTGCGCGACATCGGCGTCTCGGGCGGGATCGACGGCCGCGCCAGCACGCTCGACCTCACCGTGCGCGCGGCGGCCGCCCTGGCCGAGCACCACGTCCGCACCGGTGACCGGGTCGGGCTGCTCGTGGTCGCCGCCAACGGGGCGCGGGTGCCGCTCGGGTCGGGTCCCCGCCACCTGCAGCGGCTGCTCGGCACCCTCGCCCGGATCCGCACCGACGCGCGCAGCACCCCACCGGAACGCCTCGACCTCGGCACGCAGTCCGGGAGCGTGGTCCACGTCCTGTCGCCGATGCTGTTCACGCCGCTGGTCACCGCGACGGTCAGCCTCCAGCGCGGCGGGACGTCGGTCGTCGTCGTCGACACGCTCGGGGACGCCCTGACCGAACCCGATGGCGCCGACCGGCTCGCCCTGTCGAGCCTCGCCATGCGGATGCAGAAGATCGAGCGCGACGACCGGCTACGACGCCTGGCCGCCCTCGGTGCCCCCGTGGTGCCGTGGCGCGGACCGGGCACCCTCGACACCGTCCTCCACCAGCTGTCGCGTCGCGCGCAGGTGCCCCGGGTGCGTGCCTGATGCGCGTGCTGCGTCCCGGCGTGAGCCCAGCGGTGGTCGTGCTGCGCGCGCTGCTCCTCGTGCTGCCGTGTGCCGCGCTGGCGCTCGCGCTGCCGCAGGTGCCGCACGGCCTGGTGGTCGCCGGGGTCGTGCTGTCCGCAGCGGCCTGGGCGTGGTTGCCCGACCACGCCGTCGGCGTCGTGCCGCTCGCGCTCGTCGCGGGCTGGTGGACGGTCCACGACGTCGTCGACTGGCGGCTGATGGTGGTCGGCGTGCTGCTCGCCACCGCGCACGTCGCCGCCACCCTGGTGTCGTACGGCCCCGCAACGCTCGCGATCGACCCGCGCCTGGCACGGCTGTGGCTCGCCCGCGGTGGGCTGGCGCTGGTCCCGCTCCCGGTCACCTGGCTGGCCGTCCGCGGCCTCGACCCGCGACTGGCCCCGTCGTGGCTGTGGCTGCTCGCCGGGGTGACAGCGGTCGGCCTGCTGGTCGTCACCGCCCGCCTGATCCGGCCGGAGGAGCAATGACCACCGAGGAGGAGCGCGAGCTCTACGCCGAGCTGGTGCTGCAGTGCGCCGAGTCGGTGCCGCGTGGTCGCGCGACGACGTACGGCGCCATCGCCGACGTCGTCGGTGAGCGGCTCGGGCGCGGCGGTCCGCGGCTGGTCGGGTCGGTGCTGGCCGCCCACGGCGGAGGCGTGCCGTGGTGGCGGGTGGTCCGCGCGGACGGCTCGCTGCCGCCCTCGCACGGGGAGGAGGCCCGGCAGGCCTACCTCGAGGAGGCCACCCCGTTGCGGCCGAGCGGGGCCGTGGATCTGACACGGGCGTTCTGGTCGCCGCGCCTCGGGGCAGAATGACTGCCATGCTCTACACGGTCGCGCACGGAGTCATCCCCCCGCTCGCCCGTGCCATGTGGCGCCCGGCGGTCGAGGGGCTGCACCACGTGCCCGCCACCGGACCCGTCATCGTGGCGAGCAACCACCTGTCCTTCTTCGACAGCGTCGTCATCCCGGTCGTCGTCCCCCGCAAGGTCGTCTTCCTCGCCAAGTCCGACTACTTCACCGGCACCGGGGTGAAGGGCACGCTGGTCCGCGCGTGGTTCGAGGGGCTCGGCATGCTGCCGGTCGACCGGGACGACACCAAGGCGGCGATCGCCAGCCTCGACACCGCGCTCGAGGTGCTGCGGCGCGGGGAGGCGTTCGGCATCTACCCCGAGGGCACCCGCTCGCGCGACGGCCGGCTCTACCGCGGTCGTACGGGCGTGGCGCACCTCGCCCTCACCGCCGGCTGCCCGGTCCTGCCGGTCGGCCTGCTGGGGACCGAGGAGATCCAGCCGGTCGGCGCCAGCCGCCCGCGGCTGGGCAAGGTCGACGTCACCGTGCGGGTCGGCGAGCCGATCACCGTCGCGGACGAGTACGACCGCGTGCCGAGCGGCCGGGCCCGACGTGACCTGACCGACCGGATCATGGGTGCCATCGCGGGCCTCACCGGGCAGGAGCCGGCCGGCGTCTACAACGAGCGGCCGGCCTCCCCGGCCTGACCCGCCCGCGGTCGCCCGGGTGGGCGGTGTGCCAGCCACATTCCTCTACCGTGGGCTGTGGCTCACACACCCCTCCCGGGCGTGTCTTCCGTCGGCACGCCGGTCGGCGGTGTGCCAGCCACATCGCCGTGCTGCGGAAGGTGGCTCACGCACCGCTCGCCGTGGAATGTGGCTCACGCACCGCTCAGGCGGAGGGGACCTGCGCAGCGAGCGCGGCAAGCGCCTTCGGGAAGATCTCCGCGGGCGGGGTGACGAGACCGGCGCCCACCTGGCCCACGCCGGCGACCTTTCCGGCCATGCCGGTGTTGATCTGCGGCAGGATCGCGGTACGGCACACCTTGGTCACGTCGATGCCGGTGGGCGTGCCCATGAACTCCAGGACGGGCACCGTCCAGCGGGGGTTCTCCGCGAGCGTGATCTCGTGCATCCGCCGGGTGGTGGCCAGCGCGTCGGGCACGGTGCCGCCGACGAGGCGGACGATCGCCGGGGCGGTCGCCATCGCGAAGCCGCCGATGCCGGCGGTCTCGGTGATGGCGGAGTCGCCGATATCGGCGTTGGCGTCGTCGGGGCCGTAGCTGCCGAGGAAGAGGCCCTCGGCCACCTGGGCCGGCCCGGTGAACCACTCGTCGCCGGTGCCGGAGACCTGGATGCCGAAGTCGGTGCCGTTGCGCGCCATGGCCACGACCATCGTCGAGCCCGGCACGTCGCGACCGGCGTCGAGCGCGAGCTTGCACGCGGGCATCGCCAGGTTGAGGAAGAAGTGGTCGTTGCCGCCGACGAAGCGCAGCACGTCGGCGACGTCCAAGCTGTCGAACCCGGCGTCGGACCCGCTGCTGACCATCGCGGGGGAGAGGTCGCGCAGCAGCATCAGCGTGCCGGCGCGGTTGCGGTTGTGCGCCTCGTCGCCCATCTGCAGCATCTGGGTGAGGATGCCGGTGACGTCCGTCGCCTCCTCGGTGCCGCGGACGGCGGCCTGCAGCAGGGGGCCGAGCACGTCGCCCATCCAGCGCAGCCGGGTGAGCACCTCGGGGGAGTAGGCGCCGTAGCGCAGCACCTTGCCGAGCCCCTCGTTGAGGGAGCAGTACGTCCGGCGCCCGGTCGCGCGGTCCTCGAGGACCCACATCCACATGGACGGCGTCACGACGCCGGCCATCGGGCCGACGGCGCTGCGGTGGTGGCACGGCTCGAGGCTGACCGAGCTCCCGGACTCGAAGAGTGCTGCGGCGTCCTCGGGGTCGTCGACGAGGCCCTCGAGGGCGGCGCCGCCCATGAGCGCGCCGCGCAGGGGGCCAGACGTCCGTGCCCACTCGATCGGCGGGCCCGCGTGGAGGAACTGGCCCTTCTCGAGGCCGAGCACCTCGGAGGCGGGCGCGACGTCGACGAGGTGGGCCGTGACGCCGAGCATCGCCTCGACCGCACGGCGGTTGGCGTCGGGGCGGCGGGGATCGGTGGCGACCCTCGCGAGGTCGGCCTCGGTTCCCGGCATCGGCGGACGCCAGTCGACGCGCTCGACGTCGACGGCCTGACCCGCCACGGAGTCGGCGAACATGTCCGCCCCGACGGTGACGACGGTGGGCTGGCTCATCGGGCAGCTCCTTCGATCAGCTGGATGGCGCGGCGGGTGGCGCTCGCGTTGGAGAGGTGCACCTCGGCGCCGGCGGCGACGAGGGCGTCGCGCTGGGCGTCGAGGCCCTGCGGGTCCAGGTCGGTGCCGACCAGGCTGACGACCACCGGGACCTGACGGTCCTTCCGGGCCGCCGCGATCGCCGGGGCGAGGAGCGCAGCCGGGTCGGGCTCGGCGCCGTGGCCGAGGACGAGGTCGAGCAGGATGACGCCGGTCGCGGGGTCGGCGGCGGCCCTGGCCAGCTGCTCGTTGCGCAGGGTCGGGTCGATCATGGGGTGCGCGCGTCCCTGGGTGAGCGCGTCGTCACCGAAGTCGACCATCGTGTGGTCGTCGACCAGGAGGTCGTCCCCCAGCGCGAGGTCGTCGGAGAGCGGGATGTTGCTGCGGACCGGGCCGAGGGCCGCGGACGCCATCAGCATCGACTCGTCGCAGAGCGTGCCGCCGACGAACAGCCCGCGCAGCAGGGGTCCGGTCGCGGGGCCGGTGTTGTCGGCGCCGTGGACCGGCCACTCCGGCGGGGTGTGACCGAGCCGCTCCAGCACGGTCTCGGCGACCGCGGTGAGGTCGCGCTGGCCGCGGCCGAGCAGGCCCAGCTCCACGGGCGTGCCCAGCGCCCCGGTCTCCTTCGTGAGTGCCTCCGCGACCTCGGGCGCCGGGGGCTTGGAGACCACCACGACCAGGTCGACGTCCGGGTCGGCGTCGAGCCGGCGCAGTGCCTCGCGCGTGGCGAGCCCGCCGACGGCCGACGACAGGTCGCGACCGCCGACGCCGAGCGCGTGGCGCACGCCGACCCCCTCGGCCGTCTCGCCGGCGTGGTGGAGCAGTGCGAGGAGCTGCTGGCAGCCGGTGCCGGAGGCGGCGACGATGCCGATCCGTCCGGGACGGACCGTGTTGGCGAAGCCGAGCCCGACGCCGTCGACGACCGCGGTGCCGCAGTCCGGTCCCATGACCAGCCCGCCACGCGAGGCGGCGTACCGCTTGAGGGCGACCTCCTCGGCCACCGGCACGTTGTCGCTGAAGACCATCACGTCGCGGCCGGCCTCGAGCGCGTCCATCGCCTCGACGGTGGCGCTGGCGCCGGGCACCGAGACGAGCGCGATCGCGTCGGGAGCCGAGCGCCGCAGCGCGCTCCCGGTGGTGCGCGGCGGGGCGATCGTGGTGTCGCCGCCCGTCGGGCGGGTGGGCGTGAGCGCCACGTCGACCGCGGCGAGGGCCGCGGACACGTCGGCGTCGGCGTCGAGGCGCAGGGCGACGACCATGTCGTTGGGGGAGGAGCCGGGGATGTCGAAGCCCATCCCCTCGAGCACCTCGAGGTTGAGGCCGGTCGCCATCGCGACCTGCGCGGCCACGACGCCGGGGGTGGCCTGCACGGCCCGGCTCACCTGCAGCAGCGTCACCGAGTCGGCGTACGCACCGCTGCGGAGCTCGACGTGGTCCTTGGTCGGCGTGGTCATGCAACCCTCCGGGATGTGGTGTGGTCCTCGATCGATGCCAGGGCGAGCCCGGCGCCGGCGAGGAGGCCGGCGCCCGAGGTGGCGCCGACGGCGAGCAGCGCGTCGGCCGTTGATCCAGTGGGGTCGGCGAGCCAGTCGGCGAGCTGGGGCAGCGCCTCGCCGCGGATCGCGCAGTCGAGCAGCGTGGCGGACAGCAGCGTCGTCGTGTGGAGGCGACCGCGCAGGGCCGCGGCCAGCACGTCGTCGGGCCGGCCCAGGGCGGCGCGGGCGGTGAACCACCCGGCCAGCACGTCGTCGCCGAGCGGCGTCAGGCCCGGTCCGCGGCCGACGAGGTGGTCGACGTCGGCCGGGGTGAGGCGGCCGTCGGCGGGGAGGACGAGGCCGTCGAGCGCGGACGTCATGGCGTCCGGTCGCCAGGGCGACCCCTCCTCATGACGTCCCACGCGGGGGGCGCGCGGGTCGACGAGACGGGTGATCCGGACCGGCCGGTCACCGACCACCAGCAGGCCGTCGCGCACCTGGGCGACCGGGTCGAGGACGCCGAGGTCGGGCAGCGTCGACCAGAGCGCGCACGGCACGCGGGTCGCCGTCGCCGACACGAGGCCGAGGCACCAGCCGTCGAGGTCGACGTACACGGCGGTGCTGCTCGCGTGGACGACCCGGCGAGGACCGTCGGAAGCTCCGCGGAGCCGATCGTGCACCCGCAGCGGTGCCGCGACGGGGATCGGTGCGGACATCACTCCCCAGACGCTAACGGCTCGTGCGACACTCGCGAATGTGAGAACTTGTCGGACCAAGGGGTGAATGTGCGCCAAGACTTGATAAGCGACCCGGAGGCCGTCGCCGCGCTGGAGCGTGCCGACGCACTCCACACCGCCCTGACGCACATCGTGCTGGAGGGCGGCGACCTGGCCGCGATCGCGGAGGCCGTCGGCAACGCGCTGGGCTGCGGCGTGGTCTTCACCTCCACCGACGGCCGCGAGCGCGCCGCGCACCTCGACGAGGCGCAGCGGGCCGCGATGACGGACGCCGAGCTGCTCGACCCGACCGGTCGCGTGCGGGTGGAGCGGATCGATCCCGAGGGCACGGCCGCGGGCAAGGGGGAGGCGCTGGTACGCCGCGTGGTCGCGGCCGGCGTGGACCTCGCGCGGCTGGTCGCGCTGCGCCCCGACGGCAAGATCCACTCCTCCGACGTGCAGGCGCTCGAGCGCGCCGCGATCGTGGCGGCGCTGCTGGTGACGCGCGTGGAGGCCATCACGGCGGTGGAGAACAAGTACCGCGGCGACTTCCTGCGCGACGTGTTCCTCGACCGGGCCGGCGAGGACGAGTACGTCGCCGAGCACGCGCAGGCGTTCGGCTGGCACCTCGACCGCCCGGTGATGGTCGTGGTCGCAGTGCTCGACCCCGACGCGATCGCGTCCCTGGCCCCCGACCCGGAGGACCGGCGGGCGTGGCAGGACCGCTTCGCCCACGCGTGGCGGCAGGTCTCGGCGACGGTGGACCCCACGATCGCGTCCGTCGCCTTCAGCCGCGAGGTGGTGACCCTGGTGCCCGTCGACCCGGCCGACCCCACCGACGCCCACGTCGCCGTCGACCGCATCATCGCCGCCGTGCGTGGCGACCGCGGAGGCGGCCGGATCGCTTTCTCGGCCGGCGTCAGCCGCGTCTCGAACGGGCTCGGCGAGCTGCCCGAGGCGTTCCGCCAGGCCCAGCGCGCCGTCGAGATCGGGCGCCGGGTGCACGGCGGCGGATCGGTGACCCGCTTCGACCAGCTCGGTCTCCACCGGCTGCTCGCCCTCGTCCCCGACGGCGCCGAGCTGACGTCGTTCGCCGCCGACGTCCTCGGCCCGCTCTCCGAGCGCACGCCCGAGGCCGCCGACCTCCGCGAGACGCTCCAGGTGCTTCTCGACACGAACTTCAACGTGGCCGAGGCAGCCCGCGCCCAGTTCTTCCACTACAACACGATGCGCTACCGCGTCGGCAAGCTCCAGCGGATCCTCGGCCCCGTCGCCACGGATCCCCACCTTCGCCTCGACGTCGCCGTCGCGCTCCGGGCGCTGGAGATCGTGGGCTGACCGCTCAGTCCGCCGCCGGCGAGCAGCCCGACGGCGTGGGCGCGGCGGACACCGAGCGCACTGGGTGGCCGAGGGTGCGCATGGTGGTGGCCATCGTCGAGGTCGTGGGAGACCAGTGCGGCCTCCCGGGCCAGGCGCACCGGCACCCGCAGGGATCGGACCATCGCCCACAGCCGCGGGAGCCGGTGTGCGAGGTCGAGCACGTCACCCAGCAGGGCGAGCGTCGCCTCGTGGGACAGCTCGGATCGCGTCGGCCTGGGCCACCCGGCGCTCCCCGATCCTCGGGTGACGACCCACCCGTCGTTCGCGAGGTCTCGTGACGGTCGCTGCGCGACCTCCTCGACCAGCTGGCTCGGGTCAGAGGACCTTCTCGTAGAACACCCGCGTGACGCCGTCGTCCGTGGCGTCGTGGGTCCGGACGTAGCCGATGCGCTCGTAGAGCGCCTGGTTCTCGACCATCGTCACGTGGGTGAAGAGGCGGATGCGCGTGCAGCCGCGGGCGGTAGCACGGGCCTCGGCCAGCTCGAGCAGGGCGCGGCCGACGCCGCGCCCGTGGTGGGAGGGGAGCACGGCGACGTTCTCGAGGACCAGCACGTCCGGCCCCTCGGCCGCGAGCACGACGAAGCCGACGGGCGACCCGTCCAGGCTGGCGAGCCACGCCTCGCACTCCTCGACGGCGGCTGCGTAGTCGGCGTCCAGCGGGCGCGGGCGCTGCCCGCCCATCCGCGGCAGGTAGGGCGAGTACGCCGCCGACGCGATGCGCTGCAGCGCAGGCGCGTCGCCCGGGTCAGCCCGACGTAGCTCGGTCACCCCGCGATTGTGGCAGCGCCCAGCCCGGGAGGCGTACGCCGAACCACTGCGCGGCGCCGAGCTCCTCGAACCGCTCGACCTCGGTGAACCCGAGCCGCTCCGCCAGCGCCCGCGACCTCGTGTTGCCGACCTGCGTGCACAGCACGACGGGCTCGCCGAGACGGTCGTCGGACCTGGCGAGGAGCGCCGCGCACGCCTCGGCGGCGTACCCGTGCCCCCACGCGTGCACCGGGAGGACGTAGCTGAGCTCCAGGACGCCGGCGGGACCGTGGCCCTCGACGGACGACCCGCCCGGGCGGTCCGCCTCACGTCGGCTGAGCCCGATCCACCCGAGGAACCGGCCGTCGCGCTCCATCACGTACTGCGCGGGCCGGTCCGCCGGCACCGCGGGGAGGGTGGCCTCGAGCGTCACGCGGTCCTGGCCGCCGCCGAGGTGGTGGTTGACGACGGGGTCCGAGCCGAGGGCGAGGAACTCCCCGCGGTCACGGGCCTCGGGTGCGCGCAGGAGCAGCCGCTCGGTGCGCACCGATCCGCCCGGCCAGGCGTCGACGGTGAGAGGCAGGCCCATGCACGCAGGGTAGACAGCGGGCCGACCCGCCCGAGAACTTGTCAGCGACTCCGGCGTTCCTTCGGCAGATGTCGCCAGTGAGGGTGTGAGATGGACCGCACTAGTTTGTGGCTTCTCGGGTAACCACCCCGTCGAATCTGGAGGCCTGCACATGTCGATGTTCAAGTGGGAAGTAGTCGATCCCGCACCGGGGCAAGCAGTGCTGCCGATGCAGCGCCTGCCGTGGGGCAAGACGATCGGTCTCGGTGCCCAGCACGTGGTCGCCATGTTCGGCGCCACCTTCGTGTTCCCCCTGGTGATGGGGCTCGACCCCAACCTCGCCATCCTGTTCTCGGGCTTCTGCACCATCCTGTTCCTGCTCATCGTGCAGAACCGGGTGCCCAGCTACCTCGGCACGAGCGCGTCGTTCGTCGCCTCGGTCGCGGCGATCCGCGCGCTCGACCAGGACAACGACTCGTCGTACGTCACCGGCGCGATCCTCGTCGGCGGCCTCGTCCTCGCCGCGATCGGTGTGCTCGTGCACTTCGCCGGCGCCCAGCTGATCCACCGGATCCTGCCGCCGGCGGTCACCGGTGCGGTCGTCATGCTGATCGGCTTCAACCTCGCTCCCGTCGTCGCCGGGATCTACTGGCCCCAGGACCAGTGGATCGCCCTGCTGACGGCGGCCTTCATGGTCTTCGCGGCCGTGGTGCTCCCCGGCTTCTGGTCGCGCATCGCGGTCCTCCTCGCCCTGATCTTCGGCTACCTGCTGTCCTGGCTCGCCGACCTCGTCCTCGGACCCATCACCTCCGTCCTCGGCGGCGCCACCGAGGCGACCGAGCACGACCGCGTCTCGTGGGCCGGCGTCGAGGCCGCGAACTGGATCGGCCTGCCGAGCGGCACCCTCGCCGACGGCGTCTCGGTCGTCCACGGCCCGTCGTTCTCGCTCACCGCGATCCTGCTCGTCCTGCCCGGCGTCATCGCGCTCGTCGCGGAGAACACCGGCCACGTGAAGGCCGTCGCCGAGATGACCGGCGAGGACCTCGACCCCTACATGGGCCGTGCGATCGGTGCCGACGGCATCGCGACCGCCTTCTCCAGCGCGTTCGGTGGCTCCCCGACCACGACGTACGCCGAGAACATCGGCGTCATGGGCGCGACCCGGGTCTACTCCTCGGCCGCCTACTACGTCGCTGCGCTGGTCGCCATCCTGCTCGGCCTCTGCCCGAAGTTCGGCGCGGTCGTCAACGCGACGCCCGGCGGCGTCCTGGGCGGCATCACGGTTGTCCTGTACGGGATGATCGGTCTGGTGGGGGCGAAGATCTGGGTCGAGAACAACATCGACTTCGGCAACCCCGTCAACATGGTCGGCCTCTCGGCGGGCATCATCGCCGGCATCGGCGGCGTGACGCTCACCTTCGGCGACGACTTCGAGCTCGGTGGCATCGCCCTCGGCACGATCCTGGTCATCGTCTTCTTCCACATGGTCAAGGGCCGCGGCAGCGACGGCTCCGGCACCGTCACCCGCAACCTCAGCCACCCCGACTACGACGAGGGCGTCGACGACGCAGCCTCCGGAGGCACGCACAAGCTATGAAGCCCGCACCCTTCGCCTTCCTGCGACCGTCCACCCTCGAGGAAGCCCTCGCGGCGCTCGCGGGGGAGCAGGGGGCGAAGGTGCTGGCCGGCGGTCAGTCGCTCGTCCCGCTGCTCTCCATGCGGCTGGCCGCTCCCTCGATGCTCATCGACATCAACGCCCTGCCCGACCTCGGCCACGTCCGCGTGGCCGAGGACGGGGTCAGGGTGGGGGCCCTGGCCCGCCACGCCGAGGTGCTCGCCTCGGCCGAGGCCGCGCAGGCCCAGCCCCTGCTGGGCATGGCGCTGAGCCACGTCGCCCACCCGACGATCCGCAACCGCGGCACCACCGTCGGCTCGATCGTGCACGCCGACGCCGCGGCAGAGATGCCGATGGTGCTGCGGCTGCTGGAGGGGTCGGTCGACGTCGCGTCGGTGCGCGGTCGTCGTACGATCCCGGCAGCGGAGCTGTTCGCCGGACCGCTCGAGTCGACCCTCGCCCACGACGAGATCGCGGTCGAGGCGTTCTTCCCGGGCCTCGCGCCCGGTGCCGGCGTCGCCTTCCAGGAGATCGCCCGGCGCCACGGCGACTACGCCCTCGTCGGCGTCGCCGCGCACGTCGAGACGGACGGCGAGGCCGTCACCCGCGCCCGGGTGGGCTTCGTGTCGGTGAGCGACGTCCCTGTCGTCGTCGACGTCACCGACGCGGTCCAGGACCCGGCCGGCGATCCCGCCGCCACGGCCCTGGCCGAGATCGACCCCGCCGAGGACATCCATGCCACCGCCGCCTACCGGACCCACCTCGTGAAGGTGCTGGCGCCGCGCGTCCTGGCGGCCGCGACCGACCACGCCCGTTCGCGGGCAGGAGAGGCGATCCACCCGTGACCACCGAACAGCTCCACGACGTACGCCTGCACGTCAACGGATCCGTCCACGAGGTGCAGGTGCCGGCCCGGCGCCTGCTGTCCGACGCGCTGCGCCACGACTGCGGGCTGACCGGCACGCACGTCGGCTGCGAGCACGGCGTGTGCGGCGCCTGCACGGTGCTGGTCGACGGCACGCCGATGCGCTCGTGCCTGATGCTCACCGTCTCCGCCGTCGACGCCGAGATCACCACGGTCGAGGGGCTGACCGAGGACGACGGGTCCGCCCAGGGTCGGTTGAGCCCGGTGCAGCAGGCGTTCTCCGACTGCCACGGCCTGCAGTGCGGCTTCTGCACGCCGGGCTTCCTCACCACCATCACGGCCGGCCTGCGCGAGACGCCCGACCCGACCGAGGACGAGGCCCGCGAGATGATCGCCGGCAACCTGTGCCGCTGCACGGGCTACCAGAACATCGTGAAGTCGGTGCTCCGCGCCAGCGAGATCGTGGCCGAGCGCGAGCGGGGTGACGCATGACCACGAAGATGTTCGGCGCCAAGGTGGCGCGCGTCGAGGACCAGCGCTTCCTGCGCGGCCAGGGCCGCTACGTCGACGACCTGCTCACCGACGACCCGCGGCTGCTGCACTCCGCGGTGCTGCGCTCGCCGCACGCCCACGCGCGCATCGTCGACATCGACGTCTCCGACGTGCTCGACCTCGAGGGCGTCATCGCCGTGTGGACGTGGGACGACCTCACCGGTCCGATGGCCGAGCCGCTCCCGCTGCTCATCCCGCACCCGACGCTCACCCACGGCCGCACGCAGTACGCGCTGGCCAAGGACGAGGTCAACTACGTCGGCGAGGCGATCGCCTTCGTCGTCGCCGTCGACCGCTACGTCGCCGAGGACGCCGTGGCGCGGATCCGCGTCGACTACGAGTTCCTCAAACCGGTCGTCGGCATCGCGGCCGCCCGTGCGGCGGCGACGGCCGTGCACGACGACGTGCCCGACAACGTCGGCGCCCGCATGGAGCAGGAGAACGGCGACGCCCGCGCGGCCATCGCCACGGCGCCCCACACGCTGACCCTCGACCTCGACGTCGAGCGCTCCGCCTGTACGCCGATGGAGGGGCGCGGCACGGTGGCCCGATGGGACCCCGACACGTCCCGCCTGACGGTGTGGTCCTCGACCCAGACGTCGACCGGCGTGCGGGGCTGCGTGGCCGCCAAGCTCGGCCTCGACCTCGCCAAGGTGGACGTGGTCACCCCCGACGTCGGCGGCGGCTTCGGCGTGAAGATCAACCACCCGTGGCCCGAGGAGCTCCTCGTACCCCTGGCGGCCATGACGCTCGGGAGGCCGGTGAAGTTCACCGAGGACCGGCGCGAGCACTTCATCTCCTCGGCGCACGAACGCGCCCAGCAGCACCACGTCGAGGTCGGCTTCGACGACGACGGCCGGCTGCTCGGGCTCAACGTCGAGTTCTGGCACGACCACGGCGCCTACACGCCCTACGGCCTCATCGTCCCGATCATCACCTCGACCCAGCTGCTGGGCCCCTACAAGCCGGCCAACTACCGCGTGGTCTTCGAGTCGCTCTACACCAACACCGTCATCGTCACGCCCTACCGCGGCGCCGGACGGCCGCAGGGCTGCTTTGTCATGGAGCGCACGATGGACGCGATCGCGGCCTACCTCGGCAAGGACCGCACCGAGGTGCGGGCGACCAACTTCATCCAGCCCGACGAGTTCCCCTACGAGCACGGCCTGGTGTTCCAGGACGGTCGCGAGCTGACCTACGACTCGGGCGACTACCCGGCCTCGCTGGTGAAGCTCAAGGAGCTCGTCGGCTGGGACGAGTTCGAGGACTTCCGCGCCGAGATGGCCGCCCAGGGCCGCAAGGTCGGCATCGGCCTCGCGTGCTACGTCGAGGGCACTGGCGTCGGCCCCTACGAGGGCGCCCACGTGCACGTCGAGACCTCCGGCAAGGTCAAGGTCGCGACCGGCCTCACCACGCAGGGCCAGGGCCACCAGACGGCGTTCGCCCAGATCGTCGCCGACACCCTCGGGGTGCGGTTCGAGGACGTCGAGATCACCACCGGTGACACCCGCAAGATGCCCTACGCGGTGGGCACGTTCGCCTCGCGTGCGGCCGTGATGAGCGGGTCGGCCATCCACCTCGCCGCCCTGCGCGCGAAGGAGAAGGCGCTGCGGATCGCGGCCGAGGCCCTGGAGGCGTCCGAGGACGACCTCGAGATCGCCGACGGGGTCGTGACGGTGCGCGGCACCGACGCGTCCATCGACCTCGGCACCGTCGCGGTCCTGTCCAACCCGCTGCGCTACGCCTTCGACGAGGCGTCCAAGGCCGCCACCCAGTTCTCCGTCGGCGACCCCGGCAAGCCGCCGGTGGCCGAGGACGACGAGCCGGGCCTGGAGGGCAAGGACTTCTACTCCCCGCCGCGCTCCACCTTCGCCAACGGCATGCACGCCGTGATCGTGGAGACCGACCCGGACACCGCGGAGATCAAGATTCTCAAGTACGCCGTCGTGCACGACTGCGGCAACCTGATCAACCCGATGATCGTGGAGGGCCAGATCCACGGCGGCGTCGCGCAGGGCGTGGGCGGCGCGCTCTACGAGCGGATGGCCTACGACGAGTCGGGCCAGCTGCTGAACGCCTCGTTCATGGACTTCCTGATGCCCTACGCCACCGAGGTCCCGACGAGCATCGACATCGACCACCTCGAGACGCCGTCGCCGCTCAACCCGCTCGGCATCAAGGGCGCCGGAGAGGCGGGCGTCATCCCGTCGGCCGCCGTCTTCGCCGCCGCCATCGAGGACGCCGAGGGCTTCCCGATCATGTCGATGCCCATCTCGCCGTCCGAGCTCTTCGAGCTGCGCCTCGCGCACGCCGACGAACCCCACCCCCTGACTGAGGAGTCCGCATGAAGATCACCGGAGAGGCCACCCTGGTCGCCCCCGTGGAGCAGGTGTGGGACGCGCTGCTCGACCCCGCCGTGCTGGTCCGCACCATCCCCGGCTGCGAGCGGCTCGAGGAGACCGCGGCCAACACCTACGACATGACCGTCACCGCCGGGGTCGCGAGCATCCGCGGCACGTACGCCGGCACGTGCAGGCTCAGCGACCTGACGCCGCACGAGTCGCTGATGATGAACCTCCAGGGTGCCGGCGCTCCCGGCACCGTGGGCGCCGACGTGGCCGTCCGCTTCGAGGGCAACCCCGACGGCACCACCACGCTCTTCTACGACGCCGACGCGGTCGTCGGCGGCATGGTCGGCGGCGTCGGCCAGCGGATGCTGACCTCGGTCTCGCGACGGATGGCCGCGGAGTTCTTCGGCAACGTCGAGAAGGCGATCGCGGGCGGGCCGGCCGAGGCTGGTCTCGTGACGGGCGCGAGCGCGCCTTCCTCGACCAGCGGTGGTGACGCACCCGCCGCTGGTGGGCAGGTGTTCACCGCTCCCGCCAAGCCGTCGGCCCTCGCGGGTGCCGGCTCCCAGCAGGACTTCCTCCTCGGCGTGGCCGTCGGCGCGGGGCTCGTCGCGCTCGGCGTGCTGCTGGGACGTCGCCGGTGACCGGTCTGTCGGTCGACTCCACCGCCCGGGCCCAGGCCGCCGCCGTACGGTCCGGGGAGATCTCGGCGACCGAGCTCCTCGAGCTGCACCTCGACCGGATCGAGGAGCGCAACCCCGAGCTCAACGCGATCGTCTCCCTCGACGCCGAGCGCGCCCGTGCCTGGGCGGCCGTCGCCGACCAGGCCCAGGCCTCGGGCGAGGAGGTCGGTCCGCTGCACGGGCTGCCCTTCGCGGTGAAGGACACCCACGCGCTGAAGGGGTGGCGCACGACCTACGGCTCGCCGATCTTCGCCGACGCCGTCGCCGACCACGACGTCCTCCTCGTCGAGCGGGTCCGCAACGCCGGGGCGGTGTTCGTCGGCAAGACCAACGTGCCGGAGTTCGCGGCCGGGTCCCACACGTTCAACACCGTCTTCGGCGTCACCCGCAACCCGGTCGACCCGTCACGGTCCGCGGGCGGCTCGAGCGGGGGAGCGGCGTGCGCGCTCGCGTCCGGGATGGTGCCGCTGGCCGACGGCTCCGACATGGGCGGCTCGCTGCGCAACCCGGCGTCGTTCTGCGGCGTCGTCGGCATGCGGCCCTCGCTCGGCCGGGTTCCGGAGTGGCCGCTCTACAACCAGTGGGAGAGCACGTCCGTCGGCGGTCCGATGGCCCGCAACGTCGGTGACCTCGCGCTGCTGCTGTCCGTGCTCGCCGGTCCCGACCCGCGGGCGCCGCTCGCGCTGGGCGACCCCGGCACGTCGTTCGCCCCGCCGCTCACGCCCGCGCCGCTCGCCGGGCTGCGGGTGGCGTGCTCGGTGGACCTCGGCGGCGCGTTCGAGGTCGACCACGAGGTCGCGGACGTCGTACGCGCGACCGCGGCGCGGCTCTCCGACGCGGGCGCGATGGTGGCCGAGGCCCACCCCGACCTCTCCCTGGCCGACGACACCTTCCGCACGCTGCGCGCCTGGCACTTCCAGGCCAAGCTCGGGCCGCTGCTCGCCGAGCACCCCACCTCGTTCAAGGCGTCGCTGGAGGCCAACATCCGCGCCGGCGAGCCGCTGACCGGCGCCGACGTGGCCCGCGCCTACACGCAGCGCACCTCACTGTCGGAGACGATGCGGCTCTTCTTCGGCGAGCACGACGTGCTGCTGCTGCCGACCTCCCAGGTGCCGCCGTTCCCGGTCGAGCAGGAGTTCCCCGAGACGATCAACGGGCAGCAGATGCCCGACTACCTCGCCTGGATGCGCTCGGCCTACTTCATCACCGTCACCGGGTGCCCGGCGATCTCCGTCCCCGCCGGCCGCACCGCCGACGGCCTGCCCGTCGGCGTCCAGCTGGTCGCCCGGCACGGTGCCGACCGTCAGCTGCTCGAGGTCGCCGCTGCCGTCGAGGAGCTGCTCGCCCACTGACCCGCGAGGGCCAGCACGGCCCGCTGGTTGACCCGCGACCGTGACGGGGCCGGGCGGAGCTCGCCGCGGCCCTCGAGCAGGCCGTCGGACAGGACGAGCTCGATGCCGACGCGAGCCAGCACGGCCTCCGACGCGAGGTTGCCGGACTCGACGGTCGCCTCGATCCAGGTGATGCCGCGGGCGCGGGCGACCGTCGTGACGGCGTCGACCAGTGCGGAGGCGATGCCCCGGCCCTGCTGGGCGTCGACCACCTCGAAGGCCAGCTCCGCGGCGTCGGGCGCGGTCGTCACGTAGCGGCAGATGCCCACGGGCTCCCCGTCGACGAGCGCCACCCACGCGACGTGCCGGTGGCCGTCGACGTCGGCGAGGGCGCGTCGGTGGCCGCTCGGGAGGCGCGGCATCGGGACGAGGAACCGCTGTCTGCGCGACCGCGTCGACAACCCCTCGAACACCGTCTCCAGGACGGCGACCTCGCCGCCGACGAGCGGGCGGAGCAGGACGGAACCGCCGTCCCGGAGCCGGACGTGGACGTGGACGTGGACCGGGTGGACCACCCGCCCGGCCGCTGCGCCGGTGGTGGGCGCAGTGGTGGGCGCAGTGGTGCGGGGGGCGGCCATGGTGGTGCTGCAGGTCATGGGGGATCTCCTTCAGGAACGGGTGGCGTGGAGCGAGCGCTGCGTGCGCCGGCTCGTCGGCGAAAGCGCCTGGAGCTCGAGCACGCGCGCCATCAGGCGGTCGGGGCGGCGTACGACGGTGCGCAGCTCCCGTTCGCGTGAGGTGGCGAGGACGGTGGTGAGCGAGTGGTGCATGAGCGGCTCCTGGGTCGGTGTCGGACTGAGTGGTCCGAGGTTGGTCCGACGTCCTTCCGGCGCCCTTCCGCAGCCCGTGCCGGCCGGGGAAGGAATCCGGAAGGCCCGGGGAAGGTCCGCCGACCAACCTCGGTGCCATGACCAGCAACCAGGTCGGCGCCTCGGCCCGACGTACCAGGGCCGTCACCCGTCGTGACATCGAGCTCTTCACCGCGATCAGCGGTGACCGCAATCCCGTCCACTACGACGAGGACCTCGCTGGGCGCTCCCGCTTCGGCGGCATCGTCGTGCAGGGCGGGGTGACGTCCGGGCTGCTCAACGCGCTCGTCGCCGAGCAGCTGCCCGGTCCGGGGAGCGTGTTCCTCGACGTCTCGTGGCGCTTCCTCGCGCCCGTCCGGCCCGGGGACGTCCTCACGGCCACGGCCGTCGTCACCGCGGTCCGCGAGGACAAGCCGGTCACCACGCTCGCGACGAGCATCACGAACCAGGACGACGTGCTCGTCCTCGACGGCACCGCCGTCGTCTGGCGCGACCCCGTGGTTAGCGCCGCCACCTCACCCACCACCCACCCAGACGCCGGATCGCCGGCACCGACACAGGAGAAGATCGCATGAGCACCACCACCGAGAAGGCGCCCCTCAACGGAGTCGACGTCCCCACGCTCTTCGGCACGCGCGACGCCGTGAAGCAGACGAACGAGATCGCGGAGTTCCAGTTCCGGGCCACCAACACCTGGGTGTCCGGGACGCACAGCCGCTCGACGTTCGCCGGCTTCTACGGCGCCATGCAGGAGCTGCGGCACGCGCAGGACACCGTGGTCGAGTCCGACCACCCGGCCGTGCTCGTCGGCACGGACGTCGGTCCGACGCCGGTCGAGTACCTGCTGCACGCCATCGCGGCCTGCCTGACCTCCGGCATCGCCAACATCGCGGCGGCCCGCGGGGTCCGGCTCACGCACGTGTCGTCGTCCGTCACGGGCGACATCGACCTGCTCGGGATCCTCGGGCTCTCGGGAGGCACCGTCCGCAACGGCTACGAGGCGGTCAAGGTCACGCTCCGCATCGAGGGCGACGCCGACGAGGCCACCCTGCGCGACATCGTCGACCAGTCCCGCCGTCGCTCGGCGGTCTACGACGCCCTCACCAACCCGACGCCCGTCCACATCGACGTCGTCACGGGCTGAAGACCAGTGCGGGCGGCCGGCCGGACCACCGGCCGGCCGCTGGCACGGAGAACACCTGAAAGGAACGTTGCATGACCACCATCGACACCGTCGTCATCGGGGCCGGCCATGCCGGCCTCGCAGTGAGCAAGCTGCTCACGGACGCCGGACACGAGCACGTCGTGCTCGACCGAGGCCGGATCGGCCACCGCTGGCGCACCGAGCGCTGGGACTCCCTGCACCTGCTCACGCCGAGCTGGATGACCCGGCTCCCCGGCTGGAGCTACTGCGGGCCCCGCCCGGACGGCTACCTCAGCGTCGGCTCCTTCATCGGCTACCTGGAGGCGTACGCCGCCTCGTTCGGCGCGCCCGTGGTCGACGGGACCACCGTGCACGAGGTCGCCGCCACGCCCGGCGGCCGCCCGGCACGTCGCTACCGCGTCGTCACCAGCTGCGGCACGTGGCACGCCCGCCACGTCGTCATCGCCACCGGGCCGCACGGGACGCCGCACGTGCCGGCGGGCCTGGCCGGACTCGACACCTCCGGGGTCGACCTGGTGACCTCGAACCACTACCGCAACCCCGGCCGGCTCGGGTCGGGCGGCGTCCTCGTCGTGGGCGCGTCGGCTTCCGGCATGCAGATCGCCGACGAGCTCAACCGGGCCGGTCGCGAGGTCACCCTGGCGGTCGGGCGGCACACCCGGATGCCACGGCGGCACCGCGGCCTCGACATCTTCTGGTGGCTCGAGAACACCGGCCGCCTGGCCAGGACCATCGACGAGGTGGCCGACCCGGTGGCCGCGCGCGGGGAGACCTCGCTGCAGCTCGTGGGCCGCGACGACCCCGAGCGGTCCACCGAGGACCTCGACCTCGGCCGCCTGCAGGAGCACGGCGTCCGCCTGGTCGGACGGCTCGACACCGTCGACGGTCGTACCGCTCACTTCCGCGACGACCTCGCCGCCACCGTCGGTGCCGCTGACGCGAACCTGGACCGGCTCCTCGACAGCCTCGACCACTTCGTCGAGCGGATCGGCCTGGCCGGCCAGCTGTGGGACAGCCCGCGGCCCCGTCCCGTCGCGATCGGAAGCCCACGGCGCCGGGTCGACCTGCGCGCCGAGGGCATCGGCACCGTGCTGGTGGCCTCCGGCTACCGCCCCCACCACCCGTGGCTCCGGCTGCCGATCACCGACCCCGACGGGGCCGTCCGCCAGCACCGGGGCGTGACGCCCGCCGAGGGCGTGTACGTCGTCGGGCAGCGCTTCCAGCACCGGCGCGACTCCGGCCAGATCGACGGGGCGCGGCACGACGCTGCTGCGGTGGTCGCCCACCTGCTCGCCGCCAGCGGCGCACCGGGGCCGGTGGCCGCTGAGTCCGGCACCGGACGACAGGAGCCGGCGGCATGAACACCCCACGCATGAGCACCGTCGACGTCGTCGTGGTGGGTGGCCGGGTCGCCGGCGCCTCCACTGCGCTGCTGCTGGCGCGGGCCGGCCTGTCGGTCGCCCTGGTCGACCGGGGGCGGCGTGGCAGCGACACCCCCTCCACGCACGCGCTCATGCGAGGCGGAGTCCTCCAGCTGTCCCGCTGGGGCGTGCTGGCCGACGTCGTGGCCGCCGGGACGCCGGCCGTCCGGCGCACCGTCTTCCGCTACGCGGACGGCGAGGTCGCCGACGTCACCATCCGACCCCGGGCCGGGGTGGACGCGCTCTACGCACCCCGCCGGCACCTGCTCGACCGGCTCCTCGTCGAGGCCGCCGAGCAGGCCGGCGCGCTGGTGCTGCACGAGACAGCGGTGACGTCGCTGCGCCGCGACGGCTCGGGCCGCGTGACCGGCGTCGTCGGCCGCACCCGCGGCGGCGTCCGCGTCGAGCTCGCCGCCGGGCTCACCATCGGGGCCGACGGGATCCGGTCCAGGGTCGCCGAGGAGGCCGGTGCCAGGACCACGTGGCAGGGGCGGACGTCGAGCGCGGTGCTCTACCGCTACGTCGAGGACCCGCTGGGCGACGGCTTCGAGTGGACGTACGGCGACGGCGCGGGCTCGGGCGTCATCCCGACCAACGACGGTGCGTCGTGCGTGTTCGTGGGCACCACCCCCGCGCGGATGCGTCGGCTGCGCCGCCTCGGCGTCGAGCAGGCGTTCGCCGGGCTGCTGGCCGCGGCGGGTCCTGCCGCCGCGGACCGGGCGCGCGGGCTCCGGCCGGTCACCCCGATC
>NZ_JBFUMR010000038.1:0-45727 GCF_054049275.1 Nocardioides sp. P5_E3 | reverse complement strand
GGCCGCGAGGACGCCGCCGCCCGCCACGCCCGCCTGGCGCGCGCCGCCCTCGACGGCATCCTCGCGACCGGTGACGGCAGCGCCGACCGCCCGTGGTCGGTGCTGCGCATCAGTGACGAGTACGACGTCGTGGACAGCCTCGGCACGCGTCCGGTCAGCCAGGGACTGCTCGCCGACGGGCCGCGGCGGGTCGACCGCATCGAGTGCCAGGACGGGCGCACCCTCCACTTCGACGTCACCCGGGTCCCCGGTGCCGCGGTCCGTGCCTGACCGCCGCGTCGTCGCCGCCGCCGCGACGCTGCTCGCCCTCACGGCGGCCGGCTGCTCGGACGACCGGCCGGACGAGCCGGCGACGGGCACGGGCGCCGACGCCGGGCCGGGCGGCACAGGGGGGAGCGCGGCCTACGAGCTCGTCGCCACCGACGACCTCTCGGTGAGCCCCGACGGCGACGAGGTGCTGGCCGACTGCTGGAACGGCATCTGCCGCTGGGACGCCACCGACGGGACGCTCGAGCTCGTCCCCGACCGCGGCTCGGTCGCGGTCGCACCCGACTGGTCGACCGTGGCGACCGTCGACGACGGCACGGTGGTGCTGGAGGACCTCGACTCGGGCGAGCCGGTCACCGAGCTCACCGGGCTCGCGGACGGCGACGTGGCCGACGGCTCACCCGTCACGGCCGTGGCCTACAGCCCCGACGGCGAGCTGGTCGCGGCGGCCGGTCTCGACGACGACGGCGACGAGCGACTGATGGTGTGGTCGGTCGACGGCGACGAGGTGGCCTCCCTCCGCACGAGCGGCGAGGTGCACCGGATCGCGATCTCGCCCGAGGGCAACCGGATCGCGACCGCGGGCAACGGCCCGGTCGAGGTGCACGACCTCGTCAAGGGCGACACGCTGGAGGTCTCCTCCGGGGAGGGCGGCACGGTGGCGTGGAGTCCCGACGGCTCCCTGCTCCTCGGCATCGGCGCCGACGGCCAGCCCCTCGTGTGGGACGCCGAGACCTGGACCCCTGTCGCCGAGCTCCGGGGCACGCGCCTGCACGAGGCGGCGTACGCCCCCGAGGGGAAGACGATCGCGCTCACGTCGCTGGACGAGACGTCCGTGACGCTGTGGGACCCGACCCGCGACGCCCGCCGCGCGAAGGAGCTCGATGGCCACACGGGCGCCCCCGGCGCGGTCGCCTGGTCGCCCGACGGCGCGGTCGTCTACGCCGTTGCCGCCGACGACGGCGTCCTGGCGTGGGACGCCGCCACCGGCGAGCGCGCCCCGACGGACTTCGAGCTGCCCGAGGGCCGCTAGGCGCCCCGGATTCGTCGATCGCGTCCACCCCTCACGTAGCCTCGACGCCGTGATTCGCTTCGAGAAGGTCACCAAGAGCTATCCCGGCCACCCCCACCCCGCCCTCGACAACGTGTCGGTCGACGTCGAGAAGGGGGAGTTCGTCTTCCTCGTGGGATCCTCGGGCTCGGGCAAGTCGACCTTCCTGCGCCTGGTGCTCCGCGAGTACCGCCCGACCACCGGTCGCGTCTACGTCGCCGGCAAGGAGATCAACCGGCTCGCCGGCTGGAAGGTGCCGCGGCTGCGCCGCGACATCGGCACCGTCTTCCAGGACTTCCGACTCCTGCCCAACAAGACCGTGACCGAGAACGTCGCCTTCGCGCTCCAGGTGATCGGCAAGTCCCGCAAGGAGATCAAGGACGTCGTCCCGGAGACGCTCGAGCTGGTGGGCCTGAGTGGCAAGGGCGACCGGATGCCCGACGAGCTGTCCGGCGGCGAGCAGCAGCGCGTCGCCGTGGCGCGCGCGTTCGTCAACCGGCCGATGATCCTCATCGCCGACGAGCCCACCGGAAACCTCGATCCCACCACCTCGGTCGGGATCATGAAGCTCCTCGACCGGATCAACCGTACCGGCACAACCGTCGTGATGGCCACCCACGACGCCGGCATCGTCGACCAGATGCGCAAGCGCGTCATCGAGCTCGACAACGGGCACGTCGTGCGCGACCAGGCGCAGGGCGTCTACGGCCACCAGAACTGACGCCGGGCCCCGGCCCTGACCCGATCCGCCTCCCCGAACGAATCGAGACCCCCACTCCATGCAGCTCCGCTACGTCTACTCCGAGCTCGGCCAGGGCCTGCGACGCAACCTGACGATGCACCTGGCGGTGATCCTCACCCTGGTCGTCTCGCTGACGCTGGTGGGCATCGGCCTGCTGTTCCAGCAGCAGGCGACCCGGGCGGCCGAGCACTTCGGCAACCAGCTCCAGATCACGGTCTACCTGTGCCGGCTCAACGACTCCAACCCGGTCTGCCCCAACCCGGTGACCGAGGCGCAGAAGACCGAGATCGAGGCCGTGGTCAAGGACAACCCGGAGGTGTCGAGCTATCGCTTCGAGTCCAGCGAGGTGGCGCTCGAGAAGGCGAAGGAGCTCTACGGCGAGGAGCTGTTCTCCGGCGACAACCCCGCGCTGACGGCCGAGGACATGCCGCAGACGATCTGGATCACGCTCGAGGACCCGGAGCAGTACGAGGGCATCAGCAGCGCGGTCCAGGGCCTCGACGGCGTCTCGCGGGTGCGGGACCTGCGCGAGCAGGTCGGACCGATCCTCGCGACCATCACCAAGATGCGGACGTACGCACTGGGCACGGCGGCGCTGCTGGTGCTGGCGGCCCTGCTGCTGGTCGCCAACACCATCCGCCTCGCCGCCTTCGCGCGCCGCAAGGAGATCGGCATCATGCGGCTGGTGGGCGCCTCCACGCTCTACATCGCGCTGCCGTTCCTCCTCGAGGCGCTGGTCACCGCACTGATCAGCGTCGCCCTCGCCATCGGGGCGCTGGCGGCGTTCCTGCGCTTCGCGATCGGCGACCTCCAGCAGAACCTGAGGTTCGTGCCATGGATCGGCTGGAACGAGTTCTGGCTGGCCGCCGGGGCCGTCGCGATCCTCGGTCCGCTGTTGACATTGCTCCCGACACTCGTGTTGACGCGCAAATACCTCAAAGTCTGATCGCCGGAGGTTAGCGTCTAGTCGTCCAACCGGCCTGGCGTCGGGAGGACACCCTTCCCCGCTTCCCCGACGCAAAGGCTTCCCCGGTGCGTACCTTCCCCCGTGCCGCTCATCGCCCTGTGGCTGCAGCTCTCGTTGCAGTCATGGCGCTGGGTGTGTCCGCTGCTCATGCCGACGACCTCAAGGACAAGAAGAACAAGGTCGAGCGCGAGCTCAAGGGCGCCCACCAGGACCTCGACGAGTCCAGTGCCCAGCTGCGCAAGGCAGCGGCCCGCCTCCAAGCCGCCCAGGAGCAGCTCGATGTCGCCAAGACCCGGCTCGCCACGGCGCGCGGCAAGGTGGAGGTCGCCGCCGAGCGCGACGCGCAGATGCAGGCCGAGCTGGCCGCGGCCGAGGCGGAGCTCGCCGCCGCCGAGGCCGCCCTCGCGCAGGGCCAGGTCGACCGCGACGCCCAGCGCGAGAAGGTCGCCCGCACCGTCACCGACATGTATGCCGAGGGCGACCCCGAGCTGATCGCGTTCTCCTCCCTCCTCGACGCCGACTCCACCGAGGAGCTCACCCGACGCGACGGTGTCCGTGACGTCGTCATCGGCCAGGAGGCGCGCGAGTACGACGAGCTCAAGGCCGCGGAGGTGCTCCTCAAGGTGCGCGAGGACCAGGTCGCCGAGGCCCGCGACGCCGTGGCCGTCAAGCGCGAGGCTGCCGCCGAGCACCTCGTGCTGATGCAGTCCCTCGAAGCCGAGGAGCAGGCGGCCAAGGACTCCGTCGTCTCTCTCGTGATCGAGCGCCGCGACGCCCGTGCGGGGGCCAGCGAGGCACGTTCGAAGGATCTCTCCAAGCTGCGCAAGCTCGAGAAGGAGCAGCAGCAGATCGAGGAGATGCTGCGGAAGCGCGCCCTCGCCGCCCTGCGTCGCCAGCGCGCGGAGGCGCGTGCCAATGCCCGGTCGAACCCAGCCACCCCGAGCCCGGGCCTGCTGGCCTACCCGGTCGAGGGCTACGTCACCTCGCCGTTCGGCTACCGGACCCACCCGATCTACCACTACTGGGGCCTGCACGACGGCGTGGACTTCGGTGGCGGCTGTGGCACCCCGCTGCGCGCCGCGGCGCCCGGCAAGGTCGTGTCGTCCTACTTCAGCGGCGTCTACGGCAACCGGCTGGTGATCGACCACGGCGTGCTCGGCGGCAAGGGCATCGCCACGATCTACAACCACGCCAGCGGCTACAACGTCGGCGTGGGCGACACGGTCCAGGAGGGCCAGGTCATCGGCTTCGAGGGCAGCACCGGGTGGTCCACCGGGTGCCACCTGCACTTCACCGTCATGGCCAACGGCGAGGCCGTGGACCCGATGAACTGGCTCTGACCGACCAGAACGGATTGGACACGCTCTGGGACAATGGACCCATGGCGAAGGAGCAGGGCCAGAAGATGGTCGCGCAGAACAAGAAGGCGCGCCACGACTACCACATCGAGGACACCTGGGAGGCCGGGCTCGTCCTCATGGGGACCGAGGTGAAGTCGCTGCGCCAGGGGCGCGCGTCCCTCGTCGACGGCTTCGCCGAGATCGACAACGGCGAGGCGTGGCTGCTGGGCGTGCACATCCCGGAGTACAGCCAGGGCACCTGGACCAACCACTCCGCCCGCCGCCGCCGCAAGCTGCTGCTCAACCGGTCCGAGATCGACAAGATCGAGCGCAAGATCACCGACAAGGGCTACACGATCGTGCCGCTCGCGCTCTACTTCAAGGACGGCCGCGCCAAGGTCGAGATCGCCCTCGCCAAGGGCAAGAAGTCCTACGACAAGCGCCACACGCTCGCCGAGCGCACGGCCAACCGGGAGAAGGTCGAGGCGGTCCAGCGGCGGCTCAAGGGCCATCGGGATTGAGGCCGGGACTGAGGGCGCGGGCTTGACTCCCGTCGACTTCGCGCAGGCCCTCGGCCTGCCGGGCCTGATCGACCTGCACACCCACTTCCTGCCGCCGCGAGTGATGGCCAAGGTCCGCGCGCAGTTCGACGCCGCCGGCCCGCTGATCGGCCGGCCGTGGCCGCTGCACTACCGCGACGAGGACGACGCGCTCGTCGCGGTGCTCCGCTCCTACGGCGTACGCCGCTTCACCGCGCTGCCCTACGCCCACAAGCCCGGCATGGCCGAGTTCCTCAACGACTGGGCGGCCGGGTTCGCGGAGCGGGTGCCCGAGGCCGCGGTGTGCGGCACGTTCTTCCCCGAGCCCGGCCTGACGGCGTACGTCGCCTCCCGCACGGCCGCCTCGTCCCAGCCGGTCGAGGTCTGGAAGGTGCACGTGCAGGTCGGCGCGTTCGACGTCACCGACCCGCTGCTCGACGAGGCGTGGGGCGTCGTCGCGGACGCCGGGACGCCGGTGGTGCTGCACGCCGGCAGCGGCCCCGTGCCGACCGAGCACACCGGTCCCGGGCCGGTGGCGGAGCTGCTGGCGCGCCACCCGCGGCTGCGGCTGGTGATCGCCCACGCGGGGGCGCCGGAGTACGCCGAGTTCCTGACGCTGGCCGAGACCCATGAGCGGGTGGCGCTCGACACGACCATGGCGTTCACGCCGTTCTTCGAGGAGATGGGCGGCGCCTACCCGCCTGACCTGCTGCCCCGGCTGCGCGACCTCGGGCTGGCCGGGAAGGTCCACCTCGGCAGCGACTTCCCCAACATCCCCTACCCCTACGTCGTCCAGCTCGAGGCGCTGGCCCGGCTGGGCCTGGGGGAGGAGTGGCTGCGCGCCGTGTGCTGGGACAGCTCGGCCGCCCTCCTCGGCTGAGCCCGCTTGCGCCGCCCGAGCGGTGTGCCACCCACACCTCTGGCCGTCGGAGGGTGGCTGGGCCACCGCCCGGGGGCGTGTCGTACGACGGCGCGCCGGGGAGCGGTGTGCCACCCACGTCATCGGCCGTCGGAAGGTGGCTGTGCCACCGCTCCTGGACTGGACCAGGCGCCGACCCGAGGCAGGAACCTCTTGACGCGGGATATGTAAGTGCGCTGAACTAACTAATGTGACACCGCACACACCGGTCGGCCGCCCGCTCCGTCCCCGGGGCAAGCTGCTCCAGGAGGACGCCCGCCGCCACCACCGCTCGCTGCTGCTCCAGCAGCTCTTCCGTGAGGGCCCCGCGAGCCGCGCCGACCTGGCGCGCTCGAGCGGCCTGACCCGGGTCACGGTGTCCGACCTGGTGGGGGAGATGCTCGCCGAGGGCTTCGTGGCCGAGCTCGGCGCGCCCGCAGAGTCGCGGGTCGGAAAGCCGCCGACGTTGGTCGGCCTCGCCGCCGACTCCCACCACATCATCGGCCTCGACCTCTCCGAGACCGACCGGATGTCGGGCGCGGTCGTCAACCTCGCCGGCACGGTCCAGGCGCGGCACGAGGTGCACGTCGACGGCGCGGAGGGGGAGCGGGCGGTCGAGCTCGTCCTGGCCCTGGCCTCCCAGCTGATGACGATGACGGACCGCCCGGTCCTGGGCGTCGGCGTCGGCAGCCCCGGTGTCGTCGACGCCAACGGCACCGTCGTCGACGCGCCCAACCTCGCGTGGACCGACACCCCGCTCGCCGCCCGGCTCGCCGAGACGCTCGACGTGCCGGTATTCGTCGCGAACGACGCCAACACCGCCGTCCTCGGCGAGCACACCTTCGGCGAGTCCGGCGACGGCGGTCTGATGGTGCTGCGGGTCGGCACCGGTGTCGGCGCCGGCCTGGTCCTCGGCGGCTCGCTGCTCCACGGCCACCTCGGCGCCGCGGGCGAGATCGGCCACGTCGTGGTCGACCCCGACGGTGAGCGGTGCGCCTGCTCGCGCACCGGCTGCCTCGAGACGCTGCTCGCGGCGCCGCGGCTGCGGCGTCGCGTCGCCGAGCCCGGGGTGGACGGCCCGGCCGTGCTCGCCGAGGTCGGCACCCGGCTGGGCGAGGTGCTGGCGCCGGTCGTCGCCGCGCTCAACCTCCACGAGATCGTGCTGAGCGGCCCCGCGGAGCTGCTCGACGGACCGCTGCTGGACGCGACGGACCGGACCATCCGCGAGCGGACGATGCCGATCAGCTCGACAGGGCTGGCCGTCCGCACCTCCAAGCTCGGGGAGGACGTGGTGGTCGTGGGAGCGGCCGTGCTCGTGCTCGCCGGGGAGCTGGGCGTCTCGTGAGCGCCCCTCGTCCCCTCTTGGGAACCCACTGGAAGATCGATGGAAGGAACACTGTGGTGCGCATCAGGAAGTCCTTGACCGGGGTGGCGGTCGCCGCGCTCGCGCTGACGACGCTCGCCGCGTGCGGCAGCGATGACGACGGCTCGTCCACCGACGACGACGGCGCCGAGTCGGCCGACATCCGCGTCTGGCTCAACGGCACGGACACTCCGCAGGAGGCCCGTGACTGGTTGAAGAAGACCTTCGAGGACGACAACCCGGGGTCCACGCTGACCATCGAGCAGCAGGAGTGGGACGGCCTGGTCGAGAAGCTCACGACCTCGCTCTCCAGCGAGTCCGAGACCCCCGACGTCGTGGAGATCGGCAACACCCAGGCGCCGACGTTCACCTCGGCGGGCGCGTTCTCGCCGCTGACCGACGAGCTCGACGACCTCGGCGGCGACGACCTGCTGCCCGGGTTCGTCGAGGGTGCGACGGTCGACGGAGAGACGTACGCCGTGCCGTACTACGCCGGCTCGAAGTACATCTTCTACCGCAAGGACCTCTTCGAGAAGTCCGGCATCGAGGTCCCCACGACGCTCGACGAGTTCGTTGAGGCGGCCGCCACGCTGAAGAAGGACAACCCCAAGCCGGCCAACTTCTCCGGCTTCTGGTTCCCGGGTCAGGACTGGCGCAACGGCGCGGCCTTCGTGTGGTCGGCCGGCGGCGACCTCGCCGTCGACGACGGCGGCGAGTGGACCGGGTCGCTGTCCTCGCCCGAGTCGGTGGCGGGCCTGGAGATGGCCCAGCAGCTCTTCACCGAGTCGTCGGGGGCGCCCAAGGACGGCAACGAGGCCGACCCGTGGACCCCCTTCTGCGCGGGCGAGGTCGGCATGATGTCGACGCCCGGCTGGGTGAAGGGCCTCCTCGAGGACCCCGAGACCGGCTGCCCGGACGGCCACGCCAAGCAGGTCGGCGTCTTCGCCCTGCCCGGGCCGGACGGCGAGCCCGCGCCCGTGCTGCTCGGCGGCTCCGACATCGCCATCGCGGCCAAGTCGGCCAACCAGGACCTCGCCCAGGAGGCGGTCGAGCTCATGCTGAGCGAGGACTACCAGACGCTGATGGCCGAGGCCGGCCTCACGCCTGCCCGTACGTCGCTCGCATCGCTGCTCGGCGACGACGAGTACGCCGAGGCCACCGTGGCCGCGGCGTCCAACGCCAAGCTCACGCCGGCCGCTCCGGGCTGGGCCACGGTCGAGGGCTCACGGGCCCTGGAAGACCTCTTCAGCGCCATCGCCCAGGGCGGCGACGTGGAGGAGCTCGCAGCGAAGACCGACGAGCAGATGAACAGCCAGCTCAACGGCTGAGGCGTCGACGACCACCGGTGGGGGCGGCGCCAGCCGCTGCCCCCACCGGTGCGCGCCCGCGCGACAATCACACCGGCACCGGAGAGGAGGACCGATGAGCAGCACGCTCAGCGACACGACCCGTGACACCTCCCAGGAGCCCGCGACCGGCACGGCCCCCCGTCGCAGCCGCGCCACCGTGCTGCCGTACGCGCTCCTGGTGCCGGCCGTGCTGGCACTGGGGGTGGCACTGGGCTACCCGCTCGTGCGCCAGGTCGTGCTCTCCCTGCAGGACTACGGCCTCGCCCAGCAGTTCGGCCGACCTCCGGAGTGGGTCGGCGCCAACAACTACCGCACGCTCGTCGCCGACGGCTACCTGTGGCGGGTCACCCTCCGCTCCATCGCCTTCTGCCTCGTCAACGCGGCGCTCACGATGGCGATCGGCGTCGGCCTCGCGCTGCTGATGCGGCACATGTCGCGCGGCGTACGTCTCCTCGTGCAGACCGGGCTGCTGCTGGCGTGGGCGATGCCGGTGGTCGCCTCGCTCACGGTGTGGCAGTGGCTCTTCGACACGCAGTACGGCGTCGTGAACTACGTCCTCACCGGGCTCGGCCTCGACTTCGAGGGCCACGGGTGGCTCCTGCGGCCGCTGTCCTTCTTCTTCGTCGCGACCGTGATCGTCGTGTGGATGAGCGTGCCGTTCGTCGCGTTCACGGTCTACGCCGCGCTCACGCAGCTGCCCGAGGAGCTGATGGAGGCCTCCGAGATCGACGGCGCGGGTCCGGTCTCACGCTTCCGCCACGTCGTGCTGCCCACCATCCGCCCGGTCCTGCTCGTCGTGGGCCTGCTGCAGATCATCTGGGACCTGCGCGTCTTCTCGCAGATCTACATCCTCCAGAAGGCGGGCGGCAGCGCCCGCGACACCAACCTGCTCGGCACCTACATCTACCGGCTCGGCATCGGCGGCGGCGAGTTCGGCTTGTCCGCGGCGGTGGCGATCTTCATGCTCGCCCTCACCGTCGTGCTGACCGCGCCCTACGTCCGCGCCATGCTCCGACAGGAGGGAGAGGCACGATGAGCCGGCCGACCCGACCCGCCCTGCGCATCACCGCCAACACGCTCGGTGTCCTCGCGTTCCTCGTCTCGGCCTTCCCGGTCTACTGGATGGTCAACAGCTCGTTCCTGGCGCGCAACGAGATCCGCAGCCCGACCCCGACCTGGGTGCCCTTCGGCGGCGACCTTGACAACTACCGCACGGTCTTCCGCACCGACCAGTTCCTCGACGCGCTCCAGGTCAGCCTCATGGTCACCGGCCTCACGATCACCGTGGCACTGCTCTTCGCGTTCGTCGCTGCCGTGGCGGTGAGCAGGTTCCGGTTCCGCGGTCGGCTGTCCTTCATCATCACCCTGCTGGTGATCCAGATGATCCCGGTGGAGGGGCTGTTCATCAGCCAGTACAAGATGCTCGAGACGATGGACCTGCTCAACACCGTCGTCGGGCTCACGCTGGTCTACGTCGCCGGCGTGCTGCCGTTCACGATCTGGACCCTGCGCGGCTTCGTCGCGGGGGTGCCGTACGAGCTGGAGGAGGCCGCGATGATGGACGGGTGCACGCGCGTGCAGGCGTTCTTCCGCGTCACGCTGCCGCTGCTAGCCCCCGGCCTGGTCGCGACCGGCGTCTTCGGCTTCATCCAGGCGTGGAACGAGTTCACCCTCGCGCTCGTGGTGATGACGCGTGAGGACCAGCGGACGCTGCCGCTGTGGCTGTCGACCTTCACCGACGTCAACCGCGGCACCGACTGGGGCGGGATCATGGCCGGCTCCACCCTCATCGCCGTGCCCGTCATCATCTTCTTCCTCGTCGTGCAGGGCCGGATGGTCAGCGGGCTCACCGCGGGCGCGGTGAAGGGATGAACCTCACCCCACGACGTTCTTCTCCTCCGCTGCGCTCCCCCGAACAACGCCGCGGGGACCCCGAGGCGACCCAGTCGACCGAGAGTCGCACCGATGACCTCCGCGCCCTGGCGCTGCGGGTGCTGCTGCCCGGCTTCGCCGGCACGACGCTGCCCGACGACTACCGCGCGCTGCTCGAGCAGGGTCTCGGCGGCATCTGCTACTTCGGCAGCAACACCGCCGACGGCCACGCCGCCCTCGCCGCCCTCAGCGCCGAGATCCGCGCCGCCAACCCCGCCGCCGTGGTCGCGGTGGACGAGGAGGGTGGCGACGTCAGCCGGCTGCACACCCGCGAGCCGAGCCCCGTGCTCGGTGCCGCGGCCCTCGGCGGCGCCGCCGACCTCGAGCTCACCGAGGCCGTCGGCCGCTGGGTGGGCCACGAGCTCGCGTCGGTGGGCGTCACGCTCGACCTCGCCCCGGACGCCGACGTCAACAGCGACCCCGACAACCCCGTCATCGGCACCCGCAGCTTCGGCGTGGACCCCGAGCAGGTCGCCGCCCACGTGGCGGCCTGGACTCGCGGACTCCAGTCCACCGGTGTCGCGGCGTGCGCCAAGCACTTCCCCGGCCACGGCGACACCGCCACCGACAGCCACCTCGACCTGCCCCGCATCGACGTCGACCCGGACACCCTCGCGGCCCGCGAGCTGGTGCCCTTCGACGCCGCGGTCGAGGCCGGCACCGCGGCGGTGATGACCTCGCACATCGTCGTGCCCGCGATCGACCCCGACCGTCCGGCGACCCTGAGCCCGCTCGTGCTCGGCATGCTGCGCGAGGTGCTCGGCTTCGACGGCGTCGTCGTCAGCGACGCGCTGGACATGGCCGGTGCGTCCGCCGTGCTCGGCATCCCCGACTCGGCCGTCCTGGCCCTCGCCGCCGGGTGCGACCTCCTCTGCCTCGGCCCCGACAAGCCCGCCGCGATGGTGCTGGAGGTCCGCGACGCGGTCGTCGCTGCCGTCGCGGACGGCCGCCTGGCCCACGACCGGCTCGCGGACGCCGCCGGTCGCGTCGCCGCGATGCGCGTGCCCGCGACCGCGACCCACCCGGAGCTTCCCGACGCCTCCCGACAGGCCTCTGCGGCCGCCTCCGCGACGCGGGTAGACGGCGCGCTGCCCGGCCTCGCCGGCGCCGTCGTCGTCAGCGTCGACACCGCGGCCAACATCGCGGTCGGCGATGTGGCGTGGGGCCTCCCGGCGGACCATCGCCTCGACCCGGGGTCGCTGGCGGACGGGCTGCCGGACGCGGTCCCGGGCGGCGTACCCCTCGTCGTGCAGGTGCGCGACGCCGGCCGACGCCCCGAGGTGCTGGCCTTCCTGCGCGCGCTCGCGGAGGACGGGCGGCCCGCCGTCGTCGTCGAGTGGGGCTGGCCGTCGACCCACGACGTCGGCCTCACGACCATCAGCACGCGGGGCTCGTCCGCGCCGGGCGTCGAAGCGGTGACGCGGGTGCTGCGCGGGGCCGGGTGGACGCGGTGAACCCCGCACTGTCGGGCACGCGGAGCGTCGGCCTGGACATCGGTGGCACCAAGACGCATGGCGTCGTGCTCGGCGAGGACGGCACGATCCTGGCCCAGGTCAGGGAGTCCACCCGACCCGGCGCCGACGGGGTGGTCGCGACCGCGGAGCGGGTGTTCCATGCCCTCGCGCGGGAGAGCGGTCGGAGCCTGGACTGGCGCGTGGGTGTCGGCGTGCCCGGACTGGTCGACAGCGAGCGCGGGATGCTGCGGCACGCGGTCAACCTCGATGTGAACGGCGACGACCTGCCGCTGCGCGACCTGCTGGCTGAGCGTCTCGGCGTGCCGGTGGTCGTGGAGAACGACGTGAACGCCGCCGCGCTCGCCGCCTGCGCGCTGGTCGAGGCCGACGACGTGGTCTACCTCAGCGTCGGCACGGGACTCGCGGCCGGGCTCGTCGTCGACGGCCGGCTGCGTCGCGGCGAGCACGGAGCGGCCGGCGAGATCGGCCACCTGCCGGTCGATCCCGCGGGCGAGGCGTGCGGCTGCGGCCAGACCGGCTGCCTGGAGACCATCGCGTCGGGCCGGGCCCTCGCGAGGGCCTGGCCCACCCCCGACGGACCGCCCGCCGCGGCACTCTTCGCGGCCGCCGCCGCGGGAGACCCCGCGGCCGTGGCCGTGCGCGACCGCTTCTGCTGGGGCGTGGCCAGCGCGGTCCGCGCCCTCGGCCTCACGATCGACCCCGAGCGCATCGTGCTGGGCGGCGGGGTCGCCGAGGTCGGCGAACCGCTGCGCGAGCAGGTGGTCCGCCAGCTGCGGTCGCTGGGGGAGGGGTCGCCGTTCCTCGCCTCGCTCGGCCTCGCCGACCGGCTCAGCATGGTGCCGCTGCACTACCCCGTCGCCGCCGTCGGCGCCGCGCTGGTGGCAACTCGTTAAGCCCGGTCCACCCATCTCTCGCCTGCTGCGCGACGACATGCGGGCGCGCTGGCCGCGTTGTCGCGCGCTCGACGGGCCTAGCGGCCCGCCTTCGGCCCTCCGCCTTGCCATCACACCCGCCTGACGCCGCTCGCGACGGCGTCGATAGGTGGCACGGGCTAGGTTGTCGCCGTGGAAGCCGGTACGTGGATCGACGTCCTGCTCGTCCTCGCGTTCATCCTGGTGGGCGGTGTGTTCGCGGCGACCGAGATCGCGCTGGTCTCGCTGCGCTCCGGACAGGTGGAGCGCCTCGACACCCAGGGGGGCCGCGGGCACGCGGTCGCCTCCCTCGCCCGCGACCCCAACCGGTTCCTCTCGGCCGTGCAGATCGGCGTCACCGTGGCGGGCTTCTTCTCAGCCGCCTTCGGTGCCTCGACGCTCGCACCGTCCTTCGCACCCGTCTTCGAGGGCCTCGGCACCCCGGCGCCCGACGCGGTGTCGCTGATCGTGACCACCCTCGTCGTGTCGTACCTGTCGCTCGTCCTCGGTGAGCTCGTGCCCAAGCGGCTCGCGCTGCAGCGCTCGGTGGGGGTCGCCAAGCTCTTCGCGCCGCCGCTCGGCAAGTTCGCCACCGTGATGACACCGGTCATCTGGTTGCTGTCGCTCTCGACCAACCTGCTCGTCCGCCTCCTCGGCGGCAACCCCGACGCCGCCGGCGACGAGGTCGACGAGGAGGAGCTGCGGATGATGATCTCCGGCCACGAGGACATCCCCGAGGGCGAGCGACGACTCGTCGACGACGTCTTCGAGGCCGGTGACCGCTCGCTCAGCGAGGTGATGAAGCCGCGAGGCGACGTCGTCTTCCTCCGCGGCGACATGAGCCTTGCCGAGGCGGTCGCCGTCATCGTCGAGCAGCCCTACACCCGCTACCCGGTGACCGGTACGTCGTTCGACGAGGTGCTCGGCTACCTCCACCTGCGCGACGTGCTCGGCCGCGCGGACGACAGCTCGACGCCGGTCGCCGACATTGCCCGCGAGCTGCCGGTGCTGCCGCGCACCAACCGGGTCCTGCCCTCCATCGACCAGCTGCGCAGCCTCGGCGCGCACATCGCCCTCGTGGTCGACGAGTACGGCGGCACCGACGGCATCGTCACCCTCGAGGACCTCATGGAGGAGCTCGTCGGCGAGATCCACGACGAGTACGACACCGACGCCGAGACCGCCGCGTCCCAGGACCCCACGACCGTGGACGCCGGGCTGACGATCGAGGAGTTCGCCGAGCGGACCGGCGTCGCGCTGGAGGACGGTCCCTACGAGACCGTCGCCGGCTACGTGCTCCACCGCCTCGCGCGGATGGGCGAGGTCGGTGACTCGGTGGTGGTCGAGGACCGTCGCCTCGAGGTCGTCGAGATCGACGGCCACCGCATCACGCGCGTACGCCTGGGCGCCGCGCCTGCCCAGTCCGGCGACACGGGAGAAGCCGACGGGACGGACGAGCACGTGGCTGGGCCGACGCCCCAGCAGCAGGCGTTCGCCGACCACTTCAGCTCGTGGGGGCTCTTCCTGCCCGACGACGCCGTCGCCGCGCACCGCGACGGGCACCTCAAGGGCCACGGCTGGTCGGTCCGGTTCCTCTGGCGGGAGGACGGCACGCTCCTGGTGCGGGCTGGTCACCGGACGACCGACGAGCGCCTGTTCGGGATCGCCCCCGACGGCAGCGACGTACCGACCGGGTGGGAGGTGCCGCACGGCGGCGTCCTCCTCCCTGTCGGGGCCACCGACCAGGACAAGGACGACGCGAAGGCCAGGCACGCCGCGGCCTGGGGTGAGTACACCCAGGCGCTTCGCGAGGCCGGGCTCGAGTTCGATCACGACGTCCCCGACGACCTGGCGGTGGGCAACGACCGCCAGCTGTGGCGCCTCGACGACGACACGTGGCACTCCGAGCCGCTGCGCCCGACGGAATAGCGTTCGCGATCTGTCGGTTGGGACCAGTAGGCTGGAGCCGTGGGCTCGGGCCTGCTTGACAACACAAGAGGGGCTGATCGGTTTCGACTTGGGACGTTAGTTCCAGGGGAAGCGGGTCGAGAAGCCAGCGTCATCTCGTAAACGATCGCTGGAAATCCATAGTTGCCAACACCAATCGCAACGACTTCGCTCTCGCTGCCTGAGCAGTGATCGAAGGGTCTGACCGGGCACCCGTCTCCGTCCCGGATCCAGGCCTCATCTAGGGGACTTGCTGGTCACTCTCTGTCAGGAGGGGTGACCGGGACTCAATCCTGACTGGGCCTGTCGGCGACGTGTCTGTGCGAGCGCCGGGGCCGAGAAAAGCGACAACACTGACTGCACCCGGAGAAGACCTGGATCGACGCTCGAGGACCGGGGTTCGATTCCCCGCAGCTCCACAAGGGGGTCTTCGCAGAAATCAGCGGAGATCTTCCGCAGAATTGCCGGTCCCGGCGGGTCACACCACTGGGAGCCAGCCCTCTTGAACGAGAGCCGTCCCGACACCCGTCGGGGCGGCTTTCGTGCGCCTTGGGCCACCCGCGACGTCTGGTTGGTCATGGCGGACTTCAGAGGTTTGAGCGCGAGGTCGGGAGCCGCGGATAGCCTCCACCTGTGAAGGCAACTGATCTCGCCAAGGTCCGAACAGCACCGGCACGACCCTGTTAATGCGGATTCTCTACGGGGGCGGTGCATCGGCGGACCGAGCGCTCCTGGTCGGGGGACGACAGCTGTCTTTCTGGGGCAGCGATCTCCTCCTGCGAGCCAGAGATACGCGCGGCCCTGCCTATGGTTGTGTCTGTCAACTGCCCGCCCCACGAGCAGCGGTTCGCCCCGACCCAGGCGGACCACGCAGTTCCTGCGTTTAGGAGACGGATGAGTCACGACGGAGCCCGCGGGCTCACGGCCAATCAACTGAAGTTGAGGGAGTTCCGCGAGCAGTTCACCCGGTCCACTGAGTTCGGAGCCCAGCTTCTTGCGTATCTGACTCGCTCAGGTTGCGGCGTCTGGCGTCTCGAGCGGGACAGCCTGGATCGGAGGCGCTGGTGGCTGAACATCACGTTGTCCGAAAATGTCGCGGAGATGTTCGACGCACATCTCGAACTTCAACTGGTCTACGCGGAGTACGACCGCGTGGAACCTCGACTGCTTGAACTCGCTCAACAGCGAATTCGTAAGGATCCCCGGGTCGACCCGGGACTATTCGTCTTGGCCACCTGCGACCCGTCCGTCGATCGGATGGTCCGCCGGCGCCGAGGAGAATTTGCKGTCATCGATCTGGACCTTCGGAACCTAGGAAGTGATCAACCAGAGGTCCGGCATCGGATGGCTGAGGTCCTGACCTCTGTCGATCACTACGACATCACAGCGCCGATCAAGGACCCGAGTGGTTTCTTCGGCCGCCAGGCTGAATTTGACCGCATGATCTCGGCGCTGGATCGGGGTCAGTCAACTGGCGTTTTTGGCCTGCGCAAGGCAGGTAAGACCTCGCTCCTGAACTTAGTGGCAGGTAAGAGACGCGAGGCCGCTCGGCCGGTCGTCACAGTCGACATCAGCGGTCTGAGTGACGCCGATGACTTCAGGCGACGGTTCGTCGAGGGTGCGTTCAAGGCCGCTCAGGACCTGAAGGCAGGTGACCAAGACTTCAGTTCGCTTCCTCGTCTGAAGACCCTCAGCTCGACAGGAGACTCCAGGGGAGGAGTGTCGACTCTCCGCTCGCACTGGCTGAAGGACATCGAGCTGATCATCGACTATGTGGGCGACCATCTAGAGGTCTTCATCGATGAAATCGACCAGGCGTATCCGGCTCGGTCGTACCTGGGACCTGAGGAAGCTCAGCACCTACTCATCGCCCTGACCCAGTTGCGAGGTCTGATCCAAGGGGCTGATGACCGCTCCGGGATCGTTCTGGTGTGCGCAGGCACTGATCCCGCCTTGTTCGAGCGACCGCTACTTCCTTCCGGTGCGGACAATCTCCTTTACAAACTCGTCCGCCTGATGTTCCTGTCTCCGATGAGTCGAGACGAGATGGCAGAAATGGTTCGTGACCTCGGCCGAAGGATGGGTATCCGAATTCGAGAGCACGCCGTGATCGACTACCTCTTTGCCGAATACGGCGGCCACCCCTTACTCAGCCGCAAGGCGTGCTCGCTAGCGAGTGCTGAGCGCCCGAAAGGCGACGTGCCTTGGCACTTGTTGCTGCCTTCCGTACTGCGAGCGGCGAACGCTCGTGGGGAAGGAACGCCGCTGCAGCAGTCCGCTGAAATCCTTGACTCCTACTCCGAGTGGTTCCCAGAAGAGGCGGTGTACCTGAGGTCTCTCTGGTCTCCAGACCTCGATGAACGCAACGTGGCACGAATGTTGCTCGAGGAGGATGGACGACATGTCGCGCACGCCGCCCCGTATGGCCTGTTGATACCCGACTCGCTGACAGCCAGGATCCGATCTGTAGAGAGGTCCATGCGTGACTTGGCTGCCGAGTGACAGGGAGTGGATCGAGGACGTTGCAGGGCTAGTTTTCGACGGAGCGATCCTGCTGACACGAGGACTGCCGAGGTCAGGGAAGACATCCCTCGCCAAAGCCGTCGCGGACGAACTCGGGGAAAGTGCCATTTTCGTGTCGGGCAGAGACTTCGATGAGAAGTTTCAGGTCACTCGACGCGATGAACTGCGGCGAACAGTCGCGGACACAGTCGCCCGATGTGGTGTTGCTCAAGTCGTGTTTGACGATTATGGGAGAGCTATCCGGCGGTCGGGTGGGGGCGCGCTCCACTCGATGCTGTATGGGTTGCTGGTAGACGGTCCGGTTGCGCAGGACGTCGGCGCACTGCTCACCAGCCGATTCGGAGACGATCTAACGCTTCGATTCTCGGGTAGCCCTCTGCTGAGTCGAGCGCGAACGATTTCGCAGCCGGTGCTCCAAGAGAAGGATGCCGAAAGCCTCGGGCTCAGCTGGGGTGATCTGATTCGACTCACCGGGACCGCCACCTCACTTGCGCGGCGGTTGGATGCGGCGAGTTCATCGACTCGGGCGTATCAAGTCGTCGAGTACCTGAAGGCCGACGCCCACGCGATTTCCAATGATCTGCCGACGTCTGCAATCGAGGTTCTTCTTGGAGCGAAGGATCACCGGGAAGCAGATAGCTTCGCCCAACAGGCGCTCCTGTCGCTCGGCTCCTTGAACGAAGATGGTGTGTTCGAGTTCGCGCAGGTTGTGGAGGAATCCGAGCTGTGTGCTGAGGTCCAAGTTCGAGCTCCTGGGTGGCCACCATCGCAGGCAGAGTCAGTGGAGCAGTTCGCCGAAATGCTCGCCGGGGCCGAGTACGCTTACTGGGTCGACCGCTACATGTGTGCGGATCCCGCTGCGCTCAGAGCGTTCCTCCTCGACCTGAGGAAGCGAACCGGTGCCCGGCTTCGCTTGCTGACCTGCGAAGATCGCGACGTCTTACGGTTCGATGATCGAGTACGGGACGAGATCGCGTCGATCGACGACGTTGAGATTCGACTGATGAAGTACTACGACCGTGCGGATCTGCATGATCGGCACCTCGCTCTTCCTGGGTTCGGTACGGGTTTCGTGCTTCCCACGTCCGGCGTCATCACGGGCAGAGACGCTCCAGGCTCGGCGATCGCAGTACGTATGCCTGCGCTTCCTGTCGACTACTCGGAGTATTGGAAGAGAGCGACCCCGGTGGCATAGGCACTTCCGGGCCGGCTCACGCGAGGTCGCGGCGTGACGACGGGTTGCCAAGACGGCCCGCCCGGGTGTCCCGCCATCTGCAGGCGTTCCTGATCATTCAGTCGATGGGTGCTGGTTTCGAGCACGGCGGGTGCGACGCCCCGATCGAGTTCGCAGAATCTGATGCCTGACCTGCGGCTTCTCCAATCCACGATTCCCCGCAGCTCCACAAGCCCCCTTGACGATGAGACCTCCCTGCCACGCACGTCCGGCAGGGAGGTCTTTCGTCGTTCCCGATCGAGCCGGTCACTCATCCCGAACGGGGGAAGCGGCAACGGCGGCGCAGCAGCAGTCTGGGGAGATGACACGACTGGCGCAGACGCCGCGAGTGCCTGTCGAGGGTGCCGTCCTGCAGGAGCCACAGCTGGCCCTCGACGTCGCTCTGGGAGTGGCCGGTGCCGTCGTCGGCACCGGCGCGGCGCTGGGCCGTGCCGTCGTGGGCCTGCCCCTCCTGCACCAGCGGGTGCTCTGGCGCCCTGGCTTCGTCCCCGAGCGCTGGCAACCGGCGACGCTGCTCGACGACGCGGCCCGACACGGCGCGGCTCGCCGCGACGAGATGCTGCGAGCGGCGCAGACGTTGCTCGACCACTGGACGCCCGTCATCGTGGAGCGGGTGGTCTCCCACCTGGACCTGACCGGACTGGTCCTCCGCCACGTCGACCTCGACGACGTCGTACGCGCGGTGGACATCGAGGCGGTCGTCGACCGCGTCGACGTGGACGCGATCGTGAAGCGGGTCGACCTCGACGCGGCCGTGGCGGGCGTCGATCTCGACGCGATCGTGGCAGGCGTGGACCTCGACGCAGCGGTGGCCGGCGTCGACATCGACGCGATCGCCGGGAGGCTCGACATCGATGCGGTGATCGACCGGATCGACCTCGTCGCGATGGTCCAGGAGGTGATCGACGCCATCGACCTGCCCGCCATCATCCGGGACTCGTCCGGCTCGATGGCGTCGGAGACCATCCGCGGCGCGCGGATGACCGGGATCTCGGCAGACGAGGCCCTCAGCAGGAGCCTGGAGAACCACCTGTTCCGTCGGCGCCGCAAGCGCGCCACCCCGGCGGACCCGCCGTGACCGAGCCGGAGATGGTGAGCGTCCCCCGCGAAGCGCGCTCCTACCAGGGGGCCAACGCCGGCGTCGTCACACGTCTGGCAGCAGGCGTCGTCGACGCCCTGGTGGTGGCGCTCGCGCTGGCTGGCTCGTACGCGGCCTGGGTCGCCCTCGTGTTCGTGCTCGACCCGCGCCGCTTCCGCATGCCCGACGCCTCGCTCCTGTGGTCGGTGGCGCTCTTCCTCGCCTACCTCGTGGTGTATCTGACTGTGTCCTGGTGGATGGCCGGTCGCAGCCTCGGCGACCACCTCTGGGGGATCCGGGTGACGACCAGGAACGGCGACCTGCTGGGTCTGGTCCGGGCGTTCGTGCGAGCAGTGACGTGCGCGTTCTTCCCGGTGGGCCTGCTGTGGTGCGCCGTCGACCGCGACCGTCGCTCGATCCACGACCTGGTGCTGCGCACCTCGGTGGTCTACGACTGGCTTCCCCATCCCTCCGCCCGTTGGGGGGCACGGCCGGGCTGACGACCCGGTGTCACCGCACGAAGGGAACGAGCGCCTCGATCGAGTCCGTCGGCGTCTTCAACGCGATGCCGGTCCCGATCGGGCGGAGCTTCCACACCGGGCCGTCGCGGAACAGCTTGGCCATGATGAGCCCCGTCTCGCGGACCCCGAGCGTGAGCGTGAAGCGGGCGAGCTCGGTGCCGTCGTGGTCGACGAGGCGGCAGTAGGCGTTGCGGATGAACTCCAGCGAGTGGCCCTGGTAGCTGCTGACCATGAACAGGATCGTGTCCACCCGCGGGTAGACGCGACCGAGGTCCACGGTGATCACCTCGTCGTCACCCTCGCCCTTGCCGGTGAGGTTGTCGCCGAGGTGCACCACGGAGCCGTCACGGGTGGCGAGGTTGTTGAAGAACGCCAGGTCGAAGAACTGGTCGCCGGCGAACTGCACGGCCGAGGCGTCGAGGTCGATCGGGGGTGCTCCGCTGCCGATGAAACCGGCCGTGGGGGAGTGGTCCCAGCCGACGGCCATCTGCACCGTGGTCAGGCTCGACCCGTCCTCGGTGGTGAGGGTGAGCTCCTGCCCCTTGGCCAGCTCGATCACGGGTCGCTCCTCCGGTCGTCGTAGACGTTCCGAACGTACAGGATGGGCGGCGTGATCGACCCCGCTGCGATCCGCATCGCCCCTCTCACGCGCGAGCACGCCGAGGACCTCGCCACCTGGCGCTACGACCCGCCGTACGACGTCTACGACCTCATCGGCGCGGACCCCGACGAGCTGCTCCACCCGGCGCTCGGCTTCCACGCGGTGCTCGCGGGGGAGCGCCTCATCGGCTTCCGCTCGTTCGGGCCGGACGGGCAGGTGCCGGGGTGGGAGTACGACGACGCGGCGCTCGACACGGGCGGCGGGTTGCGGCCCTCGCTCACGGGCCAGGGTCTCGGTCGTGCGGTGATCGGGGCCGGGCTCGCGTTCGGTCGCGCCACCTGGGCGCCGCCGGCGTTCCGCGTGACGGTGGCGTCGTTCAACACGCGTGCGCGCCGCACCGTCGAGTCCCTCGGGTTCGAGCGGGTCGGGTCGTTCGCTGCGCGCCGGGACGGGCGGCAGTTCGACGTGCTGGTGCGTCCGGAGAGCGGCTGACGAGCCGTCAGGCCTGGCGGGCGTGCGCCGACGGCGCGACCGCCTGAGGGTGCAGGATCCCGGCCAGCGCCTCGACGCCGTCGACCAGACGCGGCCCCGGGCGGGCGAAGTGCCCGTCGGCGTCGACGGCCCACACCGGCACGCCGGGGAACCGGTCGCGCACCTCCGTGGCGAGCGTGACGCCACCCTCGAGGTCGAAGCCGCACGGTGCGCAGACGACGACGTCCGGCTCGGAGGCGACGGCGTCGTCCCAGGTGATGCGGCTCGACCTCGTGCCGGCGACGCCGAGGGTGGGCTCGCCGCCGGCTCGGGCGACCATCTCCGGGATCCAGTGCCCGGGCGCGAAGGGCGGGTCGGTCCACTCGAGCACCAGCACGCGCGGCCGGTCGAGGCCGGCGACGGCCTCGGCGACGGTGGCGAGGCGTGCGTTGAGCTCGGTGACCAGCTGGGTCGCCTGCCCGTCGCGGCCGGTGATGCGCCCGAGCTCGGTGATCGACGCCAGCACGTCGTCGAGGGTGTGCGGGTCGATCGTCGCCACCTCGGCGCGGCAGCCGAGGAAGCCGAGCGCCTCGTCGACGGTGCCGACGTCCACCGCGCAGACGGCGCAGAGATCCTGGGTGACGACGAGGTCGGCGTCGAGCTCCGCGAGGGCGTCGGCGTCGAGGCGGTAGAGGTCCTCGCCCGCAGCAAGGGCCGCACCGACGAAGTCGTCGATCTCCTTCGGCCCGAGCCCCTCCGGCATCGCCGAGGTCGAGACCACGCGCCGCTCGCGGGCGGCCGGTGGGTGGTCGCACTCGAAGGTGACGCCCACGACGTCGTCACCCGCCCCGACCGCGAACAGGATCTCGGTGGCGGAGGGGATGAGCGAGACGATGCGCATCGGGCGACCCTAGTCGTCGAAGACGTCCCAGCAGATCGCGTTGCGGCGGCGCTGGTCCTCGACCACCAGGTCGCGCACCTCGACGGGCAGCCGGTCGCGCTGCCACCGGCACTCGTCGCGACGTGCCACCTCCTCGTGACCCGCCGGGGCGGCCGCCCCGGCGGCCTTGATGGCGTACGCCGCTGCCCCCAGGTCGTGCTCCGCGACGTGGGCGACCACCGCAGCCTGCCCGGCGGCGTACGCCGCGAAACGCGGTGCACCCCTCAGGTCGCGAGCCGCACCCATGGCGTGCCCGCCGAGCACGCGGGTCTGCATCATCGACAGCTCGCCGCGCGTCCAGGCGCGGGCGGCGGCGATCGCCTCGCCGGGCCGGAGGTCGTCGGGCCGGGCGGCCTCGAAGAGCGGGAGCACGTGCTCGGCGCACTCCGCGGCCCACAGGGCGAGCCGGTGGTGGTCCTCGTCGGTCAGCGTGCCGCCGCGCCTGACGGTGACCAGGCGCGGGTCGCGCACGGCCGGCAGGATCATGGCCCGACGCTATCGCCGAGCCGGATCAGGGCGCCGTCACCAGCAGCCGCGCCACGCACCCCGCGCGTGGTCGCGGGCGTTGTCGATGGCGCGCACGTACTCGCGGTGCCGGGCGACGGGCGTGCCGCCGAAGACGTACGGCCGGGTGAAGCCGTCCCAGGCCTGACGGAACGAGAGGTCGCCGTAGCCGCCCTGGCGCTGCACGTAGCGCAGCAGCCGGCCGTAGCGGTCCTTCGCGGCCTGGGTGCGGTCGGACACGAGGTGGACGGTCGAGCCGACCGGGGCGAGCCTGCGGAGGTTGGCGGTCGCGTCGTTCGCGCCGCAGCGGCCCCGCTCGGGGGTGTCGATGCCGAGCATGCGCACGGAGACCTGCGACCCGCCGCGCAGCCGGACGTGCAGGGTGTCGCCGTCGACGACACGGACGACGTTGCCGGTCTCGCGGTAGGTCCGGGGTCCCTGCTGGGCCTGGGTCTGGTTGCTGCCGGTGTCGGCGAGCTGCTGCGGCGAGGTGTTGCCGCGACCGATGCACGGACAGGGATTGGACTCGCACGCGACACCGTCGCCGTCGTCGTCGAGGCGGTGCGGGTCGCCGCCGCCGGCGTTCAGGAAGAAGTTCTGGGCGGCGGCCTGGCTCGCGAAGTCGCCGCAGTCGCGGTCGATGACGGCAGAGGCGGGCGCCGGAGCCGAGAAGCCGAGGCCCAGGGCGACGATGGCGAGAGCGAGCGCGCGGACGAGCTGGTGGTGCATGTGTTCCCCCACGGGATATCGGTGGTGCTGACACTGAAGGTTCACACCGAAGGGGCCGGCGCGTCGGTGGATCGGGCGAAGTCTCCTCCCGTCAGGTGAAGTACAGATCGCCGCCCCGAGAACCGCCTCTGGGGAACGAGGCGCAGGCCGGTGGGGGGCTCGCGGCTGCATCTGGTTCCCCACGCGCAGGCTACGACCCGCGCCGCGATCGTGGCGGCGCACGTGTGGGGGGAGCCCGTGGCACCATCCGTGACGTGGACGGATGCGTGTTCTGCCAGATCATCTCGGGCGAGGTGCCCGGTCACCTCGTGCTGGAGACCGACGACCTGGTGGCGTTCCTCGACACCCGGCCGGTCTTCAAGGGGCACGTCCTGCTCGTGCCGCGCACCCACCTCGAGACGCTCCCGGACCTCCCCGCGGGACAGCGCGACGGGTTCCTCGCGGCGGCCCAGCGGCTCGCGACGGCGGTCAAGGACGCCCTCGGCGCGCAGGGGTCGTTCGTGGCGATCAACAACACGGTCAGCCAGTCCGTCCCGCACCTCCACCTCCACGTGGTCCCGCGCACCAAGGGCGACGGGCTGCGCGGCTTCTTCTGGCCCCGCACCAAGTACGCCGACGGCGAGGCAGCGGCGTACGCCGATCGCCTGAGGGTGGCGCTCATCGACGGGTGAGGGCGGTGGCTCAGCCGCGTCGGCCGGGGAGGGCCTCGACCTCGTGCGACACGTCGGTCGCGGTGCGGAACGCCCACGGTTCGTCGCGACGGCGCAGCGGGTTGCCGGTGACCTTGGCCGCCAGCACGAAGGCAGCGGCGCCGACGAGGAAGCCGGCGAGCACGTCCACGAAGAAGTGCCACCCCAGGTAGACCGTCGCCACGCAGGTGAGCGCGAGGAACACCCACGCTGGGACCCGGATCGCGACGGGCAGCCTCATCTGTTCCGCCATGAGGCAGATGGTGAACATCACGGCGACGTGCAGGGACGCGAAGGCCGCGATCGTCTGCACCGTGCCGGTGTCCCAAGGCCCCGCCAACACCTCGATGCGGTCGGCGAGCAGCATCTCGCTGACCGAGGTGTTGGGGGTGTGCGGCAACGAGGCGAACCACTCGGGCGAGGAGTAGACGGGTCCGAGGGACGGCACGGTGAAGTAGAGGGCCGCGCCCAGGCACCAGTCCAGTGAGATCGCCGTGACGTACCACGCGCCGGCGGGCGACCGGCGCGTCCACACCAGCGCGATCGCCAGGCTGGCCGGCACCAGTCCGATCCAGACGAGGTAGACCCCCGCCATCACCCAGTTGGCCCACGACGTCCCCAGGATGTGGTGGAGGACGACCGCCGGGTCGTGGCCGAGCCACAGCACGCGGTCGATCCGGGCGAGCTGGGAGTCGGCCAGCCGGTCGGTGACGAACGGGACGTAGCTCTTGAGGTTGCGGAACGCGACGTAGGCGACGTACCACGTGACGAGCCCGCTCACCGTGAAGAGGATCTGGTCGCGGTTCCACCGCTCGACGAGCACCGTCCGGAGGGCGACGCGCGCGGCCGTGCCGCCGCGCCGGACGAGCAGCACCCACCGCGCGGCGACGTCGAGCGCGACCGCCGAGGCGACGATCACCGGCAGCCGGAACCAGGTCGGCAGGGACGCCCCGTCGGGATCGCGCAGCGGGAGATGATGGGTCCACGCGACCAGCGCTGCCAGCGCGGCCATCACGGCCGCGACCACGGCCGCCGCTCGGAACTCCCCCCGACCCATGGGTCCACCGTAGCGACCCCCGGCCGCGGTGGACCGGACCAGAGCGAGCGGTAACCTCGGCCGGACATCTCACCTCGACCTCCAGGAGTCCTCATGGGTCGCTACGACCGCCGTGTCGCCGTCATCACCGGAGCAGCCCGAGGCATCGGCTTCGGCATCGCGCAGCGCCTCGCGAGCGAGGGCGCCTCGATCGCGGTCCTCGACCTCGACGAGGCCGCCGCCCAGGAGGCTGCCGGCCGGCTCGAGCTCGCCGACGGCGCCCGCGCTGTGGGCATCGGCTGCGACGTCGTCGACGCGGCCGCCGCCGAGGCCTCCGTGCAGCGGGTGGTCGACGAGCTCGGCGGGATCCACGTGCTGGTCAACAACGCCGGCATCACGCGCGACAACCTGCTGTTCAAGATGACCGAGGAGGACTGGGACCTCGTGATGAACGTCCACCTCAAGGGCGTCTTCAACATGACCAAGGCCGCTCAGTCCCGGTTCGTGGAGCAGAAGTACGGCAAGATCCTCAACCTTTCGAGCGTCTCCGCGCTCGGCAACCGCGGCCAGGCCAACTACTCGGCGGCCAAGATGGGCATCCAGGGCCTCACCCGCACGCTCGGCATCGAGCTCGGCCCCTTCGGCGTCACCGCCAACGCCATCGCGCCTGGGTTCATCGCCACCGAGATGACCGATGCCACCGCGCGCCGCCTCAAGATGGAGCCCGAGGAGCTGCAGCGGCTCAACGCCGAGGCGACGCCCGTGCGGCGCGTCGGGCAGCCCGATGACATCGCGGCCGCGGCCGCGTTCCTGTGCAGCGACGAGGCGTCGTTCATCACCGGTCAGACGCTGTACGTCGACGGGGGCCGCAAGCTCGGCTGAGCGCGCTCCGGGCGTGATCCCGGCCACGCCCCACGCTCGGGGACGTGGCCGGTTTTGCGTCCCTTGGGGTCGTCTGTCACCTTGGATGGCGGTCGAGAGACCCAACCGTCCCGGACTACGCCGAGTCCTGCCCGGCCGGGACGACCCCCGAGACACACCGGGGCAGGAGTGGGGGACCCACAGGTTCCACCGCCGGTCATCGACCGGCTCGGGGCGAAGCCGCCAGCCTCCCAGCAGCACCACGGGAGCACGGTGGCAGGGCACTTTCCAGCCCTAGCCCGACAGCTCACCTCACAGGCGTGGGAAAGGAACATCCATGCCTGCGACCCCTCGTAAGGCGCGAGCCCTCGCGCTCGCCCTCGCCGGGCTCGGCATCACCGCATCGACGATGAGTGCCATGCCCGCAACCGCCGCCACCGGCGGCAGCACGTCCGACAACGCCTCCACCACGACCACCGCGAAGAAGACGCAGAGGACGGCGCCCGTCAGCGCCAAGCGTCGGGTGGCCAACCGCGTGCTCACCGCACGCGACATCGCCATGCGCCAGCGCGGCGACGCCTACGCGTACGGCGCCGCCGGCCCGGACCGCTTCGACTGCTCCGGCCTGGTGAAGTACAGCTACAGCCGCGCCGGCCTCGCGCTGCCGCGCACGTCGAGCGCCCAGGCGGGACAGGCTCGCCGCATCGCCAAGAAGGACATGCGCTCCGGCGACCTGATGTTCTTCTACGGCAGCGGCGGGGTCTACCACGCCGCGATCTTCCTGCGCTGGTCGCACGGGCACGCCGTGATGGTGCACTCCCCGGGCTCGGGACAGCGCGTACGCGTCGCCGTCCCGTGGACGTCCGCCTGGTTCGCCGGGACCGTCCGCCGCGCCTGATCGGCGCCTGCCTCCGGGTGACAGGCCCGGATTGGTAGGTACTTCCTGCTGATCTACCCTGTGGCGCGCCTTCCCCGATCGGGGAGGGCGCGCCTCCAGACTTTCCAGAGAACCGCCAGACCCGAGCCCCCCGGCTCGACACCCCCGCTCGATCGGAGCTCCCCGTGCGTCACCGTCGCCACCTCTCGTCGCCCCGTGCGATCGTCGCCACCCTCGCGGCGGCCACGCTCCTCCTCGCCGGCTGCAGCGGCGGGGACGACGACCCCGCCCCGAGCGCCTCCGCGTCGTCCGAGCCGACCAGCTCGGAGACGTCCGAGGCCCCGCCGGAGCCGACGTACTGGCCCCTGACCGGTCTCGAGCGCAAGGGCGACGCACCCCGGCACCCCGTCGTCGTCACCAAGGTCGACAACACGTCCTCCAGCGCCCCTCAGGTGGGTCTCGGCTCGGCCGACCTCGTCGTCGAGGAGCTCGTCGAGGGCGGCTACACGCGCCTCGCGGCGTTCTACTACTCCAAGGTGCCCGCCGCCATCGGCCCGGTGCGCTCGATGCGCGCCAGCGACATCGGGATCGTCCCGCCGGGCGCGACCGTCGTGACCAGCGGCGCGGCCCCGGTCACGATCAACCGGATCAACGGCGCCGGCATCCCGTGGATCACCGAGGGTGCGGCCGGCGTCTACCGCGAGACGTCGCGCTCGGCGCCCTACAACCTCTTCGCCAAGCTCGGCGACATCTCCAAGCGCCTGAAGGCCGAGAAGGAGCCGCCCCCCTACCTCCCGTGGGGCGACGAGGCCGACCTGCCGAAGGGCGCGAAGGCCAGCACGCTCACCGCCGACTTCGGGGCCCACTCCACCAGCTGGCAGTTCCAGCAGGGCGGCTACGTCAACACCGACTCCTACGCCGCTGAGGGCGACCAGTTCCCGGCCGACTCCGTGCTCGTGCTGCGGGTCCGCGTCGGCGACGCGGGCTACCGCGACCCGGCCGGCTACCCGGTCCCGGAGACACAGTTCGAGGGCAAGGGCGCTGCGCTGCTCTTCCACGGCGGCCGTGTCGTGAAGGGCACGTGGACCAAGGACGGTCTGACCGGCGCGATCGAGCTCTCCACCAAGGGCGGCGACCTCACCGTGCCCGCCGGCCACGTGTGGGTGGAGCTCGTGCCGGCCGTCAACGGCAACGTCACGTTCGCGAAGTAGTCCCCGGCGCCAGCGCTCCGGCGCCTTCGTCGAGGAGGCGCTGGAGCCCGGCCAGGATGACGCCGATCGCCGTCTCGACCCGCAGGGCCGCGGCGGCGGGGTCGTCGCTGACGGCGACCGAGCCTCCCGCGGCCGACATGGCGCCGAAGAAGATACGCGTGAACGTGTCGAGCATCGCGTCGTCGAGGTCGCGTCCCTCGGCGGTCAGCACCGAACGCACGATCTCGTCGACGAGGGCGTACGTCGAGCGCTCCTCCTGCTCGCGGTAGCGCTCGTGGCCGAGCACCGAGGGGCCGTCGGAGACGACGACCTGGCGGTAGGCCGGCTCCTGGACCGCCTCGAGGAAGGCCCGCATCCCGGCCTGCGCCTTGTCCCACGGGTCCGGGTGCCCCGCTGCCGCGTCGGCGATCCCCGTCGTCGCCCGGGACTGCACCCGCTCGAAGGCCGCCTCGAAGATCGCCTGCTTGCCGCTGAAGTGGTGGTAGAGCGCGCCCTTGGTGACGTCGGCGCCCGCGGCGATGGCGTCCAGCGACGTGGCGGAGTAGCCGTGCGCGGTGAAGAGACGCTCGGCGACCTCGACGAGCGCCTGCTTGGTCGCCTCGGAGTAGCGCTTCCGCCGGGTCTCCATGGATCGCAGCCTAGGTGACCCCGGCTCGCGCGGGTGGTGTGTCGCACCGAGGGGTCGGCCATAGTGGATCCATGCAGCTCGCTTCGGGGATGTTGCTGGTGGCGACGCCGGCGCTGCAGGACCCCAACTTCGCCGACACGGTCGTGCTGCTGCTCGACGTCACGGAGGAGGGCGCCCTCGGCGTCGTCCTCAACCGCCCCTCCCAGATCCTGGTCGCCGACGTCCTCGAGCCGTGGCGCGACGTGGTCGCGGAGCCGGAGGTGCTGTTCCGCGGGGGACCGGTCGGGACGGACGGCGCCCTCGCGGTCGGCGCGCTGCGCGACCCCGGCGACCCGCCCGTCGGGTGGCGACCGGTCGCCGGGCTGCTGGGGATGGTCGACCTCGACACCCCGACCGAGCTCGTCGACGGCACCCTCCGCGCGATGCGCGTCTTCGCCGGCTATGCCGGCTGGGGCGAAGGCCAGCTCGACGGCGAGGTCGAGGAGGGCAGCTGGTACGTCGTCACCAGCGAGGCCGCCGACGCGTTCCGCGACGACCCGGGCGGCCTGTGGCGCGACGTGATGCGCCGGCAGCCCGGCATGCTCGCCTGGCACGTGAACCGCCCCGTCGATCCCGACATGAACTAGTCCTCGCGTTAGGCTTGCCCATCATGAGCACCATCGGATTCTCCCCGGGCACCCAGACGATCGAAGAGCGTCAGACCGTCCCGACGGACGAGGGTGACCACGAGCGGTTCTCGCACTACGTGCCGAAGGACAAGCTCACCGAGGCGATGGTGATGGGCACGCCCGTGATCGCGCTCTGCGGCAAGGTGTGGGTGCCTTCGCGGTCCCCTGAGAAGTACCCGGTCTGCCCGGAGTGCAAGGAGATCTGGGACTCGATGAACCCGGGCAAGTCCGGCGGCAACGGCTCTGACGGCTCGGGTCCCGAGGCGTGACGGGGCGGCCTGACGCGCCGCTGCCTCCCGCGTGGCCCGACCGGGCCGCCTGGGGCACCGCGCCCTCCCTCCGCGCCTGGCAGCAGGCGGCGATGGACCACTACCAGTCCCGCCAGCCGCGCGACTTCCTCGCGGTCGCGACCCCCGGCGCCGGCAAGACCACCTTCGCGCTGACGGTGGCGGCCGACCTGCTCAGCCGTCGCATCGTCGACCGGATCACGGTCGTGGCGCCCACCGAGCACCTCAAGACCCAGTGGGCCGAGGCCGCGGCCCGGGCCGGCATCCCGATCGACCCGACCTACTCCGCGGGCAAGGGCCGGACGTCCGACGACTACGTCGGGATCGCGGTGACCTACGCGGGTGTCGCGGTCAACCCGCTCGCGATGCGGATCCGCACCGAGCGGTTCAAGACGCTGGTGATCCTCGACGAGATCCACCACGCCGGCGACGCGCTGTCGTGGGGCGAGGGCGTCCGCGAGTCCTTCGACCCGGCCACCCGTCGGCTCGCACTGACGGGAACGCCCTTCCGCTCCGACATCAACCCGATCCCGTTCGTCACCTACGCCCCCGGCGACGACGGCATCCCCACCTCGTCGGCCGACTTCACCTACGGCTACGCCCACGCGCTCGCCGACCACGTCGTCCGCCCGGTGCTCTTCATGGCCTACTCCGGCGAGATGCAGTGGCGCACCCGCGCCGGCGACGAGATCGTCGCCCGGCTCGGCGAGCCGCTGACCAAGGACATGCACGCCCAGGCGCTGCGTACGGCCCTCGACCCGCGCGGGTCGTGGATCCCCGCGGTGCTGGAGGCGGCCGACCGGCGCCTCTCGGAGGTACGCCGCCACGTGCCCGACGCCGCCGGCCTGGTCATCGCCGGCGACCAGGAGACCGCCCGCGCCTACGCGGCGCTGCTGAAGAAGATCAGCGGCGAGACCCCGACCGTGGTGCTGTCGGACGAGAAGGGCTCCTCGAAGAAGATCGAGAAGTTCACCCACTCCGAGCAGCGCTGGATGGTCGCGGTCAGGATGGTGTCCGAGGGCGTCGACGTTCCGCGCCTGGCCGTCGGGGTCTGGGCGACGACGGTGTCGACGCCGCTGTTCTTCGCGCAGGCCGTCGGCCGCTTCGTGCGCGCCCGCTCGCGCGGCGAGACCGCGTCGGTGTTCCTGCCGTCGGTGCCGCACCTGCTCGAGTTCGCCTCCGACATGGAGGCGCAGCGCGACCACGTGCTGGGCCGCCGGGTCAACGACGAGGACGACATCTTCGCCGCCGAGGAGGGCCTGCTCGCCGCGGCCAACGCCGAGGACGCCGCGTCTGGCGAGCTCGAGATGTCGTGGGAGGCGCTGGGCTCCACCGCGTCGTTCGACCACGTGCTCTACGAGGGCGCGCAGTTCGGCCACTCCGGCGAGGTGATGGCCGGCTCGGAGGAGGAGATGGACTTCCTCGGGATCCCCGGCCTGCTCGAGGCCGACCAGGTGCGCGAGCTGCTGCACTCGCGGCAGAGCGAGCGGGCCCGCAAGCAGAAGGCCGACGGTGTCGGCGACCGCGTCGTCGACTCGGTGCAGGAGCTCAGCACGCACCAGCAGCTCGGCGTGCTCCGGCGCGAGCTCAACGGCCTCGTCGCCGCCTGGCACCACCGGACCGGCCAGGCCCACGGCATCACCCACAACGCGCTCCGCAAGGAGTGCGGCGGGCCGCCGGCGGCCGTCGCCAACGCCGAGCAGCTGCACGAGCGGATCAACCGGATCCGCGAGTGGGCCGTGCGCAAGACCTCCTGAGCCTGGATCCGCTGCCATAGTGGCCCTGTGCCCACCGAGACCTCGCAGACGCTCGACCGAGGGCTGCGCGTCCTCCGCGTGCTGGCCGAGAGTCCCGAGGGCCTGACGGTCACCGAGCTCTCGAGCCGCCTCCAGGTCAACCGCACGGTCGTCTACCGGCTGATCAGCACCCTCGAGCAGCACGGGCTGGTCCGCCGCGACGCGCGCTCCCGGCTCTTCGTCGGGCTCGGCGTGCTGCACCTGGCCAGCGGCGTGCAGCCCCTCCTGCGCGACCTCGCCATGCCGGTGCTGCGCGGGCTCGCGGAGTCGCTGGGCTCCACCGCCCACCTCACCGTGGCGGACGGGGAGGAGGCGCTCGCGCTGGCCGTCGTCGAGCCCTCGTGGACCGACTTCCACGTGTCCTACCGGGTCGGCGCCCGCCACCCGCTGACGCAGGGCGCGGCCGGCAAGGCCATCGGGCTGGTGGAGCAGGACGAGGCGGCGTACGCCGTCACGAGCGGCGAGCTGCAGACCGGCGCCCGCGGCCTGGCCGCCCCCGTGCGGGGCGTCGAGGGCCTCCGCGCCAGCGTCGGCGTCGTGACGCTCGACGGCGCCATCGACGAGGACGTCGTGGCGCCCCAGGTGATCGCCGCGGCGGCTGCCGTCGCCGAACGGCTCAGGTGACCGCCGCCCGCGCGAGCGGGACCACCCGGTAGGGGATCTGCGTGGCCAGCGCGATCACGGTCGTCGAGCGGTCGATCCCCGGCTCGGTGAGCACCAGGTCGATCACCCGCTGCAGGTCGGCGTTGGAGCGCGCGACGACGCGCGCCCACATGTCGCCGGCGCCGGTGATCGTGTAGGCCTCGAGCACCTCGGGGATGCCGGCGAGGTGGGCGGCGACGGCGTCGTGGCCGCCGCGGTCGGCCGAGCCCTGGCGGATCTCGAGGGTGAGGAAGGCGGTGACGGGATACCCGATCGCCTCGGGGGAGAGGTCGGGTCCCCACCCGGTGATCACCCCGGCCGACACGAGCTTGTCCAGCCGCGCCTGGACGGTGCCCCGGGCGATGCCGAGCCGTCGGCTCGCCTCGAGCACGCCCAGCCGCGGCTCGGTGGCGAACAGATCGATCAACCTGCCGTCGATCGCGTCCATGAGTGCCCCTCGACTGTGCAACTTGTCCGACGTTTCGACGTACTGTTGCACACGTTGCCACAACTGGGCAGGGTTCGCCCCATGACGACTGACATCGCCTCGACCGGCGGCGCCCTGACCGTGGACGAGATGAAGGCCGACCTCTCGCTCGAGCAGCTGCGCCAGCTCGTCGGCCTCGTGGAGTACGACGCCGACGCCGACCCGTTCCCCGTGACCGGGTGGGACGCGATCTGCTTCGTGGTCGGCAACGCCACCCAGGCGGCCCACTACTACGCCTCGGCGTGGGGGATGGAGCTCATCGCCTACTCCGGCCCCGAGAACGGCAACCGCGACCACAAGTCCTACGTGCTCAAGTCCGGCTCCATCAAGTTCGTCGTGAGCGGCGCCGTCGCGCCCGACAGCGACCTCATCGCCCACCACTCCCGTCACGGCGACGGTGTCGTCGACATCGCCCTCGAGGTGCCCGACGTCGACCAGTGCATCGCGCAGGCCCGCAGGGCCGGCGCGACGGTCCTCGTGGAGCCGGAGACCGTGGCCGACGAGCACGGCAAGGTCCGCGTCGCCGCCATCGCGACCTACGGCGAGACCCGCCACACGCTCGTGCAGCGCACCGTCGACGGCGAGACGTACGCCGGCCCCTACCTCCCCGGCTACGTGACCGTCGAGCCGCGCTGGGAGAAGAAGGACGGCCAGCCCAAGCGCCTGTTCCAGGCCCTCGACCACATCGTCGGCAACGTCGAGCTCGGCCGGATGGACGAGTGGGTCACCTTCTACAACAAGGTGATGGGCTTCGTGAACATGGCCGAGTTCATCGGTGACGACATCGCCACCGACTACTCCGCGCTGATGTCGAAGGTCGTCGCCAACGGCAACCACCGCGTGAAGTTCCCGCTCAACGAGCCCGCGATCGCGAAGAAGAAGTCGCAGATCGACGAGTACCTCGAGTTCTACAACGGCCCCGGCGCCCAGCACCTCGCCGTGGCGACCGGCGACATCCTCGCCAGCGTCGACGCGCTCCGCGCCAACGGCGTCGAGTTCCTCAACACGCCCGACTCCTACTACTCGGACCCCGAGCTGCGCGCCCGCATCGGCGAGGTGCGCGTCCCGATCGAGGAGCTGCAGAAGCGCGGCATCCTGGTCGACCGCGACGAGGACGGCTACCTCCTCCAGATCTTCACCAAGCCCCTCGGCGACCGGCCCACCGTGTTCTTCGAGCTCATCGAGCGCCACGGCTCCCTCGGCTTCGGCAAGGGCAACTTCAAGGCACTGTTCGAGGCCATCGAGCGCGAGCAGGACGCCCGCGGCAACCTGTGACGTGACGCCAGGCTGACGGCCACCCGAGCGGTGTCCCACCCACATTCCTGAGGCACGGGAGGTGGCTGGGGCACCGCTCGAGCCGTCTGTCCGGCGTGTCGTCGCTCGGGCGGTGCCCTGGCCACATTCGCAGCGCGCGAAACGTGGCTGGGGCACCGCTCGGCCGCGGCCCTAGGCTGAGGCGCATGATGATCCGACCGGCCGAGCTGGCCGCGATCAAGGCCGGCACGCTCGACCTGGCCTTCCGCCGGTGGGCCAAGCCGCGCGTCGTCGTCGGCACCCGGATGCGCACGGGCGTCGGGGTCATCGAGGTGACGAGCCTGGAGCAGGTCAGCGTGTCGAGCCTGCGCGCGGACGACGCCCGCCGTGCCGGTGCACCCTCGCTGGGGGCGCTCAAGAAGGCGCTGTCGGCGCGCTCGGAGGACCCCGCCTGGCGGATCGGGCTGGCGTACGCCGGTCCCGACCCGCGCGAGGCGCTACGGGCCGCCGTGCCGGACGCCGACGAGCTCGCGACGATCACCGCCCGGCTCGACCGCCTCGACGCCGCGTCGTCGTACGGCGCGTGGACGCGCGAGACGCTCGACCTGATCGACCTCAACCCGACCGTGCGCGCTCCCGACCTGGCCGCCCGGGTGGGGCGCGAGACGGCGGACTTCAAGAAGGACGTGCGCAAGCTCAAGGAGCTCGGCCTCACCGAGTCGCTCGCCATCGGCTACCTGCTGTCCCCGCGCGGCGAGGCGGTCGTCGACGCCGGCCTCCCGGCGCCGCGCCAGCGCGGACCCCGCGAGACCGGGACGCCGCTGCCGAGGAACATCGGTGCCCCCGCCACGCGCGCGCTGCGCGAGGTCGGGGTGACGACGCTGGAGCAGGTGGCGTCGTACTCCGCAGCGCAGCTCGACGCGATGCACGGCGTCGGGCCGGTCGCGATCGCGCGGCTCGGCGAGGCGCTGGCCGAGCGGGGGAGCGGGCTCGCGGGCGACTAGGCCAGGTCGCCGACGAGCTCACTCTCCGCCTCGACCACGCCGTGGTGCGCCGGGTCGGAGTCGAGGGCCGCCGCGATGGTGCGCGAACCGGCGGCCACGACGACCACCCCGATCGCGACGGCGGCGGCGCCGAACCAGAACGGCGCGTGCAGGTCGACCCGCTCCGCGAGCTTCAGGGCGACGAAGGGACCGACGGCGCCGCCGGTGAAGCGGACGAAGGAGTAGGCGGCCGAGGCCACCGGCCGCTCCACCGGAGCGGCACCCATGACGGCCTCGGTCACCAGGGTGTTGGTCACGCCCAGGAAGGCTCCGGCGACCACGATGCCGGCGGTCACGACCGTCTCGTTGCCCGCGCCGATGGCCATCGCGGCCAGGTCGAGCGAGAAGAGCGCGAGGACCGCGGTGAGCGTGGGCAGGGTGCCGAAGCGTCGCTGCAGCACTGGGGCGAGCCACACGGATGCGATGGCCAGCAGCAGGCCCCAGCCGAAGAAGGTCCAGCCGATGCCCATGATCGAGTAGGTGGGCAGGGCGAACGGCCCGGCGGCCATGAGCGTGAAGAAGCCGAGGTTGTAGAAGATCGCGACCAGGGCCAGCAGGAGCAGCGCCCGGTGCCGCAGCGCGCGGAACGGGTCGAGCAGCGACGTACGCCGTCCGGTCGGGGGCGTTGAGGGGAGGAAGAATGCGGTCGCGACGAGGGCGACGGTCATCAGGGCCGAGACGCCGAAGAAAGGCCCACGCCACGACACCTCGCCGAGGAGGCCGCCGATGAGCGGACCCGACGCGATGCCGAGGCCGAGAGCCGCCTCGAAGAGGATGATGGCCTGGCCCACCGGGCCGGCCGACGCACTGACGATCGTCGCGAGGGCGGTCGCGACGAAGAGGGCGTTGCCCAGGCCCCATCCCGCCCGGAATCCGATCACCGCGCCCACGCTGTCCGAGAAGCCGGCCAGGGCGGCGGAGACGATGATGAGGGCGAGACCGGCGAGCAGGGTGCGCTTGGGCCCGATCCGGCTGGAGACCACACCGGTCACCAGCATCGAGACGCCCATGACGGCCATGTAGCTCGTGAAGAGCAGCGAGACCTGGCTCGGGCTGGCCTCGAGCTGCGCGGCGATCTCCTTGAGGATCGGGTCGACGAGGCCGATGCCCATGAAGGCGATGACGCACGCGAAGGCCACGGCCCACACGGCGCGCGGCTGGCGAAGGATCGACGGGCTGCTCACAGGATGTCCTCCTGGGGGTTCGGGCGGAGGATGTCGCGCATGACCGCGACGGCGGTGGCGACCTCCTCGGCGGTGTGGTGGGTGTCGGCGAGGCGGGCGGTCACCAGCTCGGCGTTGCTCCGGCGGACGCGCGCGAGCTCGGCGTGACCGGCGTCGGTGAGGTCGACGACCTGTGCCCGGCCGTCGGTCGGGTGGGGACGCCGACTCACCAGGCCCTGCTCCTCCAGCCCCTTGACCGTGGCGGTCATGGTCGGCTGGCTGCACCGGTCGGCGACGGCGAGCGCGGTGACGCCGGACGGCCCGAGCTCGTCGAGGATCGACAGCACGCGGGCCCCGCCGGGGTGCTCGACCTCGCGGCGCACTGCGCGGGTCAGTCGTGCCGACAGCACGACGAGGTCGCTCGCGAGCTCCCGGAACGCCGGATCGGGATCGATGGGAGAAGTACTCACTCCTCGATAGTTACATAGGAGTCCTATGTAAATCCATCACGGGACATGGGACCCGCATCACACTGTCCCGCTCGGGTGATCGGTCCTCAGTGCGCGATCAGGCCCACGCCGAGGGTGCCCATCACCACGGCGATCCCCGAGTCGAGGACGCGCCAGGCGCCGGGGCGGGCGAAGAGGCCGCGCAGCAGACGGGCGCCGTAGCCCAGGCCGAAGAACCACAGCAGGCTCGCGACGAGGGTGCCGGTCAGGAACCACCAGCGGTCGGTGCCGAAGCTGTTGGCGACCGTGCCGAGCATGAGCACGGCGTCGAGGTAGAAGTGCGGGTTGAGCCAGGTCAGGGCGAGGGTCAGCAGCACCGCCCGGCCGGCGGTGAGCGACGTCGACTCGCCTTCCTCGAGCGCCGCCGGTCGCCACGCGCGCATCGCTGCGTGCACGCCGAAGGCGATCAGGTAGAGCCCGCCGAGCAGCTGGGCCACCGGAAGGATCCCGGGCCAGCGCTCGAGCACGACGCCCAGGCCGGCCACGCCCGCAGTGATCGCGACGACGTCCGAGACCAGGCAGGTCAGCACGATCGGCAGGACGTGCTCGCCGCGGATCCCTTGACGCAGGAGGAACGCGTTCTGTGCGCCGATGGCGACGATGAGGGCGAGTCCGGTGAGCAGACCGGTGAGAGCAACCTGGAACATGAGGACAACGCTAGGTCGCTGCGAGTGTTCAATCCAGCGAAGGATTCTGAGCAATCATTAGGATGTCTAAGTATGAAAGACATCACCCAGCTCGACCCTGTGGCCCTGCGCACACTTGCGGTCGCCGTACGGCTCGGCACCTTCGAGGCAGCCGCCCGCGAGCTGCACGTCACGCCCTCCGCGGTGAGCCAGCGGATCAAGGCGCTCGAGACCAGGATCGGCCGCGTCCTGCTGCACCGGGTCAAGCCGCTGGAGCCCACCGAGGCCGGTCTGGTGCTGGTCCGCCTGGCCACGCAGACCGAGCTCCTGGAGCGGGAGGCCGTCGCCGAGCTGGTCGAGGAGCCCGACGCGAGCGGGACGTCGTACGCCTCGCTCCCGATCGCGGTCAACGCGGACGCGCTCTACGGGTGGTTCGTCGACGCCCTCGCCGAGGTGCAGTCGCGGCACCGCGTGGTGTTCGAGGTGGTGCGCGAGGACCACACCCGCACCGCGGAGCGGCTGCGCCGCGGTGAGGTGGTCGCGGCGATCACCGGTGAGCCCAGGCCGGTGCCGGGGTGCCGGGTGGTGCGCCTCGGTCGGCTCCGGTACGCCGCGGTCGCCACCCGCGACTTCCACGGCACCCACTTCGCCGACGGCGTGGGGTCCGGCACGCTCGGCGAGGCGCCGATCGTGGCCTTCGACCGCAGCGACTCGCTGCAGCACGACTTCATCCGCCGGGTCACCCGCCGTCACCTCGCGCCGCCGGTGACCTACCTGCCGTCGGTGCGCGAGTTCGACCGCGCGATCCGGGTGGGCATGGGGTGGGGGCTCCTGCCGGAGTCCGACGTCGTCGACGAGCTCGACCGCGGCGAGCTCGTCGAGCTGGTGCCGGGCCGGCGGCCCGAGGTGCCGCTGTTCTGGCAGCACTGGCGGCTCGGGTCCGCGCTGGTCGACGACCTCACCGACGCTGTCGTGGGTGCGGCACGCGGCTGGATGGCTGGCTGAGCCCGGCCCGCGGCCGCTCGGACAAGATGTGGTGATTCCCCTGACAGCCACCGGAGCCGGACCTAGGCTCCGAGCGAGATCGAGCACGGAGCTCGTCACGACCTGATCGGGGAAACCCAGTGGCACGTCGTCGGAGCGCAACGTGGGCGTCCGCCCTCTGCGTCGGTCTGGTGCTCACCCTCAACGCCTGCGGTGGGTCCGGCGAGGCCGCCGCCACCAAGGGCGACGACTTCATGCTGGAGGGCGAGAAGCTCGAGGCACTCAACGGCCAGGTCGCCAAGATGGGCATCGTGGAGTGGCACGGCCAGCTGCTCACCAAGAACCCCGACACCGGGGGCAAGCGCATCTTCGACCTCGACGGCCGCTACAGCCCCTCGACGGGCTACAGCGAGCTCTCGATGGACTCCGCGATCGGCGGTGACGTCCAGCAGGTCGACTACCTCGTCGTCGCAGGCCGCACCTACTTCAACAGCGACGTCTGGGGCCCCAACGCCGCGGACTGCTGGGCCGACATCACCGAGGACAAGGAGGGACGCAGCTGGGCGCTGCCGACCGACCTCGACCCGACCTGGCCCGTCACCGCTGCCCGGGCGGTCAAGCTCGCCGGCGACGGCGTCGCCGTCGGGGTGCCCGCCAAGGCCGTGCTGACCGGCATGCCGCGCGGGCTCTTCCCCGCGGTTCCGGTGGCCCTCGACGACATCGAAGCCAGGGCGGTCGTCACCCCCCACGGCCACCTGATCGAGGTGGGCGTGGACGTCCTGAACATGTGGAACGCCCTCCCCGAGGAGGAGCTCGCCGCCATCGACACCCGCAAGGCGGGCTGGTGGGCGATGACGATGATGGAGTCGCCGGACGGCGCGAGCATCACGCCGCCCAAGTACGTCTTCGACCCCGCCGTCACCCCGCCCAGCCAGTGCAAGCGGGGCTGACCGGCTGACCCACCGGCCACGGTGCGGCGCTAGAGCACCTTCGACAGGAACGACTGCGTCCGCTCGTGGCGCGGGTCGGCGAGCACCTCGCGCGGGTCGCCCTCCTCGACGATCACTCCGTCGTCCATGAAGACGAGGTTGTCGCCCACCTCGCGGGCGAAGCCCATCTCGTGGGTGACGACCATCATCGTCATGCCCTCGGAGGCCAGGTCCTTCATGACCGCCAGCACGTCGCCGACCAGCTCCGGGTCGAGCGCGGAGGTCGGCTCGTCGAAGAGCATCATGTCGGGGCTCATCGACAGCGCCCGGGCGATCGCGACGCGCTGCGACTGCCCTCCCGAGAGGTGGGCGGGGTAGGCCGACTCCTTCTCGGCCAGCCCGACCTTCGCCAGGTTGGCGCGAGCGATCTCGACCGCCTCGTCCTTCTTGCGGCCCTTGACCTTCTGCTGCGCGATGGTGAGGTTGCGCATCACCGTCATGTGCGGGAAGAGGTTGAACTGCTGGAACACCATCCCGATGCGCGAGCGCAGCTTGTCGACGTCGGCGTCGGGATCGGTGATCTCGTCGCCCTCGACGAAGATCTTGCCGCTGGTGGGGGTCTCGAGCATGTTGACGCAGCGCAGCAGCGTCGACTTGCCCGAGCCCGACGGTCCGATGACGCAGACGACCTGGCCTTGACCGACGTGGAAGTCGATGCCCTTGAGCACCTCGTTGTCGCCGAAGTACTTGTGCAGGTCCTGCACGTCGATCGCGGCAGCAGCCCGGTCGGCCGAGCGGTGGGTGGGGTGGGTGGTCATCAGCGGGCCCTCTCCGAGCGGCTCTCCATGCGGCGTACGACGATCGACAGCGGCACCGTGATCAGCAGGTAGCACAGGCCGATCACGATGATCGGGGTGAGGTTCGAGGCGGAGTTCATGGCCTCGCGGCCGAACTTGGTGAGCTCGTAGCCGGACAGTGCGAGACCGAGGATGTAGACGAGCGAGGAGTCCTTCGTCAGCAGGATCAGCTCGTTGGTCAAGGGCGGGAGGATGATGCGGAACGCCTGCGGCACGACCACGCTGATCATGGCCCTGCTGTGCGACATGCCGAGCGACCGCGCAGCCTCCATCTGCCCCTTCGGCACCGCCTGGATGCCGGCGCGGATGGTCTCCGCCATGTAGGCGCCGCCGACGAGGCCGAGGGCGAGGGTGACGACCCCCAGGTTGCCGAAGGGGATCTCGTAGCGGGGAAAGGCGAGGTTGAAGCCCACGCTGAGCGCGATGAAGACGACCAGCGCGGGCAGCCCACGGAACAGCTCGATGATGCCGGTCGCGATCCACCGGTAGGGCCCCACGCTCGACAGGCGCATGAGTGCCAGCACCAGCCCGAGCACGAGCCCGAAGGTGAAGCCGCACGCGGTGTAGATGATCGTGTTCTTGAGCGCGATGGTGATGACGTCGGGGAACTGCTCCTTGACCAGCTCCCAGTTCCAGAAGGCCCGCTGGATCTGCTCCCAGTCGGCGATGAACGCGATGGCCAGCAGCACGACCACCAGCACGGCGTACTGGACGTAGCGCCACCGGGCTGCACGCTGACGGGGACTCGCCATGGGCTCACATCACCTTGGTCGGGAGGGGCTGGGGAGGCGTCACTGGGTGGGGGCGGTGCCGAACCACTTCTCGTAGACCGCGTCGTAGTCGTCGCTCGCGATGCCGTCGTTGATGGCGGCGAGCAGCTCGTCGTTGCCGCCCTTCTTCACCGAGAAGCCGTACTCCTCGCCCGTCTCGAACTCGGTGACCACCTCGACGTCGTCGTTCTGGCTGACGAAGTAGTTGAGCAGACCGTTGTCGTTGACGCCGGCGTCGGTCTTGCCGGTCCGGACTGCCTGCTGCATCAGGGAGGAGTCCTCGAAGGAGATGATCTCCGCGTCGTCGGGGGCGTTCTCCCGCACGTAGTCGGCGCCGGTCGTGCCGTCCTGCACCGCGATCTTCTTGCCGGCCAGGTCCTCGAGCGAGGTGATGCCGGAGCCGGTCTTGGTCATCAGGGCCTGCGTGGCCTTGAAGTAGGGGTCGGTGAAGTCCATGACCGCGGCGCGCTCGTCGTTGATCGTCATGGCACCGGCCCCGACGTCGCACTGCCCGGTGTTGAGGGCCTCGCCCGTCGTGATCGTCTCCCACGCGACGTCGAGGACCTCGGTCTCGAGCCCCTCGTTCTCGGCGGCGATCTCCAGCACGCCCGGGTCGAAGCCGACGACCTCGCCGCCCTCAGTGAACTCGAAGGGCTCGTAGGGGAGGTGGGTGCAGATGGTCAGGGTGCCGTCCTTGACCAGCTCGATGCCCGACTCGGTGGTCGTGGAGGTGTCGTCCTTGGCGCACCCGCTGATGGTGAGGGCGAGGGCGGCAGCGCTGACGACGGTGGCGAGAGCTCGAGTCTTCATGGGTCTCACCCTAGACCTGACCGACCACGGTTCCCGGCAGGCATACTCCCGGTGTGCCCACCTACGTCGCCTTCCTGCGCGCCATCAACCTCGGCGCGAAGCGCAAGTTCCCCAAGGACGCCATCAAGGCCGCGACGGAGGCGGCAGGTGGCCGGGACGTGGAGACCTACATCAACACCGGCAACGTCCGCCTGACCCACTCGGCACGCTCGGTGGCGAAGGTGCAGGCGGCGCTGGAGGAGGCGTACGCCGCGGCGGCCGGGTTCGAGGTCCCGACGATCGTCTTCACCACGAAGGACCTCGCCGCGCTCACCGCCAGGGCCGAGGAGCTGCACGCCGAGCACGACCCGGCGGGCCAGCACTACGTCACGCTCTACTCCGCCGCCCCGACCGCCGCGGCCGCCGCGGCCGTCGAGGCCGCCCACGCGCTCGAGCACGAGGGGGAGACCGTGGTGGTCGACGGCCGTGCCGCCTACGTCCTGCTCGAGGGCAACATCCACACCTCGAAGGTCCTGGCGTCGAAGGAGGTCACGGCGCTCGGGAAGGGCACCGCGCGCACCGTGAAGGTGCTGCGCACCGTCACCGAGAAGTGGTGCTGACCAGCGGGATCGGGTGGGCGGTCAGGCGATCTCGACGCCGGCGCCGGCCAGCTCGGTGATCGCGGCGGCCGTGGACTCCTCGGCCACACCGGCGCACAGGGCGGTCAGCACCCGCGTGGTGAACCCCTCGCCGGCGCTGTGGAGCGCCGTGGCGCGCACGCAGTGGTCCGTGGCGATGCCGCACACGTCGACCTCCTCCACCTGGCGGGCCCGCAGCCAGTCGGTCAGCGGGTCGCCCGACGACGTACGCCCCTCGAAGCCGCTGTAGGCCGCCTCGTGCTCGCCCTTGTAGAAGACCTCGTCGAAGGGCTGCGGGTCGAGGTTGGGGTGGAACGCGGCCCCCTCGGTGCCGACCTTGCAGTGCACCGGCCACGAGTCGACGAAGTCGGGCTTGAGCGACCAGTGCGACCCCGGGTCGACGTGGTGGTCCTTGGTGGCGACGACGACGTCGTACGCCGGCGCGTCGTCGGCCTGCGAGTGCCAGCGGTGCAGCAGGTCGTTGATGCCCGCCGCCACGCTGGCGCCGCCCGGGACGGGCAGCGAGCCGCCCTCGCAGAAGTCGTTCTGGACGTCGACGACGATCAGGGCTCGAGCCATGTGCCGAGGCTAGCGGTGCACGGACGTCGGGGCAGCCCTCCCCACCCCGTGGGAAGGCTGCCCCGTGTCCCGGCCCCTGGGCCCCGGGTCAGCGGCGGGTCGCCGTGACGATCCGGTACTCCCAGTCGCAGACCAGGCCGTCGCCCTCACCGCGGTCGTGCGACTCGGCGAGCGCGATGAGGTCGGCTCGGAGCGCGGCGCGCCCCTCGTCGTCCAGCCGGCTCGCTGCCGCGAAGGTGGGTCCGTAGTAGGTGAGGAACAGGTCGGCGAACGCGGCGCCGTCGGTGAAGCGCTGGGTGACCGTGGCGGTCACGGAGCCCACGTCGGTGACACCGTCACCGAGCAGGCCGGCGACGACCTCCTCGGTGCCCCAGCGGGTGGGGGGCTGCGCGCCCGGCGGGGGCGACACGTGCGCGCCGACCGTGCGGAGGATGCCGCCGACGAAGCCCTCGGGCGTCCAGCTCGCGAGCCCGATGCGCCCGCCGGGGCGGGTCACCCGGACCAGCTCGCGCGCGGCCGCGTCGTGGTCGGCGGCGAACATGACACCGATGGCGGACAGGACGACGTCGAACGAGGCGTCCTCCTGGGGGAGGTGCTCGGCGTCGGCCTCGGCCAGCTCGACGACCAGGTCCTCGGCCTCCGCGCGGCGGCGGGCGATCTCGAGGAGCCCGGGCACGTAGTCGATGCCGACCGACTCGGCCGACCGGCGTGCGGCGGCGAGGGCGACGTGGCCGGTGCCGGTCGCGACGTCGAGCACCCGTTCGTTCGGACTGACCCCGACGTGGTCCACGAGGTGCTCGGACACCGGGACCGTCAGGGCGGCGATCTTGTTGTAGTCGCCGCTGCTCCAGACCTTCTGCTGCTTGTCGCGCAGCTCGGTGAGGTCCGGGGTGCCGGTCGTGGTGCTGCTGGTGGTGGTGCTGGTCATGCTGGTTCCTTTCGTGGTGCCGTCCGGCGACTCCTGTGCGCCGGCGACGGACGTGGTGGCCGCGGAGACGTGCTCGAGCCGGAGTCCGGCCCGCCCCACCGCCTCGGTGACCAGGTCGACCGAGTCGGCCTCGTAGAGCAGGAAGCACGTCTCGTCCTCGGGGACGAAGAACGACTGCAGGTAGCGCACCGCCCGGCCCTCCCGGGTCAGGTCGGTGCCGGCCCGCTCCGCCACCGCGACGTGGTGCTTCGCGACGGCGTGGTCGCCCTGTGCGACGTAGAGCTCGACGAGGTACTCGGCCATGGCTCCACGGTCCTCGCCCGGGACGGGGTGCCGAAACTGCGGATGACCCGAGGAAATGACCCCGGGAACAACCCCAGTTGACAGGCGCGGGGCGGCTCAGCCGGTCGTGTCGTCGAGCTCCGCCAGGCGCTGCGCGAGCTCCATCCGGGACCGGATGCCGAGCTTGGTGTAGGCGTTGCGGAGGTGGAACTCGACCGTGCTGACGGTGACCACCAGCGTCCGCGCGATCTCCTTGTTGGCCAGCCCCTGCACGGCGAGGTCGGCCACCCGGCGCTCGGTGGTGGTGAGGCGCCCGGGGGAGCTCGGGCGGCGGGCGCCGACCCGCTCGAGGTCGGCGCGCGCGGCGTCGGCCCAGCCGGGAGCGCCCTGCTCCTCGAAGAGGCGCACCGCGCGCTCGAGGGAGTCGCGGGCGCCGCCCCACTTGCGCGCGCGTCGCTGCGCCCGGCCCAGCGCGAGCCAGGTCCTCGCCGCCTCGGCCGCGAGCCCGCGCTCGTCGTACGCCGTGGCGACCCCCGCCAGCGCCTGCGCCTCCTGGTCGGACCACGCGCCCGCGAGGGAGACCGTCGCGGCTCCGCGGGCGGCGGTGAGCCGGGCCCACGCGTGGTCCTGCAGGTCGGCGGCCTCGTGCAGCGCGTCGACGACCGTGCACGCGTCGTCGGGGTCGCCGGACTCGACGAGCGCCTCGACGAGGTCGGGGGCGGCGGGGAAGGCGCCGGGGTCGAGCACCCCCTGGTCGCGCGTGTGGGCCCAGACCGCGCGCAGGTGGCGGACCGCCTCCTCGGGACGGTGGTCGAGCAGGGCCGCCACCCCGAGCGCCCGCGTCGCCTCGAGCCAGTCCCAGCGGATCCCGGTCTCCTCGGCCTGCGCGACGGCGCGCTCGCCCCACTCACGCGCGTCGGAGGCGTCCCCGCGGCCGGCGGCCAGCAGGCTGCGACACCGCTCGTACATCGGCCAGTGGAGCAGGCTGCTGTCGAGCGACGTGGCCCACTCGTCGAGGAGCTCCTCGGCGTCGTCCCACCGGCCCAGGCGCAGCTCGAGCTCGCAGAGGTGGAGCCGGGCGAGGGCGTACGGATTGGGCTCGCCCCGGTCGGCGGCGAGCGAGCGGAACGCCTCGAACCGCTGCCGGGCGGGTCCCGGCTCCCCGCGCCACACGTGCTGCTGCCCGGCCACGCGCCCGGGCGTCCGGGCGAGGTACGTCGACCCGCTCGCGAGCGCCTCGTAGCGCTCGAGGAGGCCGTCGAGGGGTCGACCGCGCAACGCGGACGTCCAGACCCGGGTGTAGAGCGCGAGCCGCTGGTCGCCACCGGAGCCGGAGGCGGACGCGTCGACGGCCTCGGCCGCCCGCCCGTCGGCGACGGCGACGTTGCGGACCTCGATGACGGCCTCGTTCTCCGCGAGGTGGCAGAGCACCCGCAGGCGCAGGGCGTGGTCGTCGCCGGCCTCGTCGAGGGCGCGCTGGAGGAGCGCGAGGATGTCGTCGTTGCCGTGCACGACGCCGCCCGTGAGGAGCACGTGAGCCCGCACCCGGTCGGCCCGCGCGGGGAGGCCGGCCGCGCGAGGGGTGAGCAGCTCGGTCAGCCGCTGCTTCTCGCCGGCCATCTGCAGCAGCTTGGCCAGCAGCATCACCCGCTCCGCGTCGGCGTCGCCGGGCGGGGTGAGGCGCAGGGCGTGGCCGGCGAGGTCGGCGGCCAACCGGATCGAGCCGCGCGCGGACGCCCGCGCGACCGCCCCGTCGAGCCGGGCCGCGAGCGCCGGGTCGGGCTCGGTGGCGGCGAGAGCGAGGTGCAGCAC
>NZ_JBFUMR010000037.1:0-46727 GCF_054049275.1 Nocardioides sp. P5_E3 | reverse complement strand
CGGCTCGCGACCAGCCGCACCACCGCGGTCGCCAGCAGGCCCGCGGCCAGGCCCACCACCACGGGGGCGGTGAAGGCCCACGCGTCGGGGGCGGTCGAGGAGCGGCGGAGCAGCGCGACGACCGCGGCCACCGCGACGACCACCGGCACGAGGGCGGCGAGGGCGCTGGCGCGGCGCGCCCGTTCGGCACCGGCGGGACGGAGCAGCTCGGTCAGCGGTCCGCGCAGCGCGACCACCATCGCGGTGACGACCGTGGCCGAGGCGAGGAGCCACACCGCGGCGACCAGCGCCGGGGACGCGACCTCGGCGCCGAGGGCCAGCGGCACCGCCGCGCCCACCGCGCCGCCGAGGACGGCGGTCAGCACCGGTTCGGTGACGAGCGCGGTCACCCAGCGCACTCCGCGGCGGCCGTGCAGCCGCAGCAGCGCCGCCTCCTGCCGCCGCGCGGCACCGAGGGCGAGGCCGGCGCCGGGGAGCACCCCGGCTGCGAGCACGACCAGCGGCACGAGGAGGGCGGGCCTGCCGCCGGCGTCGGCGAGCACGGTGGCCGCGGTGACCACCGCGATGGCGGCAGCGACGGGCAGGTGGGTGCCCCGCCGGGCCCACCACCCGGCCACGACGCGCAAGGTCATGCGATCCGGCCCTCGTCGATCGCGACGTGGTGGTCGGCGAGCTCGACGATGGCGGGGTCGTGGGTGGCGATGACGACGACGCATCCCCGCTCGGCCTCGGCGCGCAGGGCGTCGAGGACGACCGCGACGTTGCCCTGGTCGAGCTCGCTCGTCGGCTCGTCGGCGAGCAGCACGGGCGCGCCCACCACCAGGCCGCGGGCGCAGGCCACGCGCTGCAGCTGTCCGCCGGAGAGCTCCTCCACCTGGCGGTCGCCGAGGTCGGCGATGTCGAAGCGGGCCAGCGCTGCCTCGGCCCGGTCGGAGGCGTCGGTCCACGAGGTGCCACGGGCGCGCAGCGCGATGGCGACGTTCTCGCGGGCGGACAGGATGGGGACCAGGCCGTAGACCTGGAGCACGAAGGCGATCTCGGGGGGCGGGTCGCCGTCGCCCTGCCACGTCGCGCGGCCGTCGTACGTCGCGGCGCCGGTGCTCGGGGCGACCAGGCCGCCGGCGATCGAGAGCAGCGTCGTCTTGCCCGAACCGCTCGGCCCGGACAGCGCGGTCACGCGGCCGGCCGCGAACGTCACGGAGACGTCGTCGAGCAGGAGGGGACCGGGCTGGTAGCTGACGTGGTCGAGGACCAGGTCGCCGGTCCCGTTCATCCCGGCGCTCATCGCAGACCGTCCCGCGGGATGCCGGTCTCGTCCGCCGGGTGGCTGATCACGATCCGGCGCGGCTCCGCGTCGACGCGGACGAGCGTGCCGGCCGGCCACTGGGTGGTCAGGTGCGAGGGCAGGTGGAGGACCCCTTCGCTGCCGATGACGGCGTACTCGGCGCCGTGGTGCCCCTCGGACCCGACCCGGCCGCCCTTCATCGTCACGGTGCGGGGGAAGGTCGCGGCGACCTCCGGCTGGTGGGTGACCACCACGACGGTGGTGCCGAAGTCGCGGTTGAGGTCGTGGAGCAGGCCGACCACGGCGTCACGGTCCACGTGGGAGAGCTGGCTGGTCGGCTCGTCGGCGAGCAGCAGGCCGGGCGTCGTGGCGACGGCGCACGCGAGGGCCAGGCGCTGGCGCTGGCCGCCCGACATCGTGCTCACCACCTGGTCGGCCTGGTCGGTCAGCCCCACCCGGTCGAGCAGGTCGGACACGCCCGGCGCCCGGTCGGCCTCCTCGGCCGTCATGCCGATGCGGGCGAACTCCACGTTGCGTCGCGCCGTCGTGTAGGGCAGGAGGTTGCGGGTGGACCCCTGCAGCATGGTCGCCACCCGGCGGGCACGGAGCCGCGAGAGGTGTCGCTCGCTCATCCGCGAGATGTCGTCGTCGCCGAGCAGGATGCGCCCGGCGCTGGGGCGCTGGATGCCGCCGAGCAGCGCGAGCAGGGTGGACTTGCCCGACCCGCTCGGGCCGAGGAACGCGACCCGCTCGCCCGGGGCGATCTCGAGGTCGACGCCCTGCAGTGCCACCACGTCGTGGCCCTCGAAGGTGCGGTAGAGGTGCACCACGCCCGAGCACCGGACGCCGATGCCGCCCCCGTCCTGCACGTGAAGTCCTCCTGAAGCTGTGTCGTCGTACCGTCACCCGGCCGCGCCGGAATGCTGGGACATCATGCACCGGCGACGACGACTCGGTGTGCGACGACGCCCTTGGATCGATCCAAAGTTACCGGTCCGTACCGCGGGAGACCTCGGATCGCGCCCAGGTCGGCACCCGCTAGGGTCGGGAGGTGGTCACCAAAGGCCGCAGCTGTCGACGGGGTCACCGAAGGCCCCACCAAGGAGGCACGAACATGACTGTCCGCGTAGGTATCAACGGCTTCGGCCGCATCGGCCGCAACTTCTTCCGCGCCGTGCGCGCCTCGGGCGCCGACATCGAGATCGTCGGCGTGAACGACCTGACCGACAACGCCTCACTGGCCAACCTGCTCAAGTTCGACTCGATCCTGGGTCGGCTCGACGCCGACGTGACCAGCGACGACACGTCGATCAAGGTGGGCGACCAGACCATCGCCGCGTTCGCCGAGCGCGACCCGTCCGCCCTGAAGTGGGGCGACATCGGTGCYGACGTCGTCGTCGAGTCCACCGGCTTCTTCACCGACGCGACCAAGGCCAAGGCCCACGTCGACGCCGGCGCCAAGAAGGTCATCATCTCCGCGCCCGCCTCCAACGAGGACATCACCATCGTGATGGGCGTCAACCACGAGCTCTACGACCCCTCGGCCCACACCGTCATCTCCAACGCGTCCTGCACGACCAACTGCCTCGCGCCGATGGCGAAGGCGCTGCACGACGGTCTCGGCATCAACAAGGGCCTGATGACGACCATCCACGCCTACACCGCTGACCAGAACCTCCAGGACAACATCCACAAGGACCCGCGTCGCGCCCGCGCCGCCGCGCTCAACATGGTGCCCACCTCGACCGGTGCGGCGAAGGCCATCGGCCTCGTCCTGCCCGAGCTCAAGGGCAAGCTCGACGGCTACGCCATGCGCGTCCCGGTCCCCACCGGCTCCGCCACCGACCTGACGTTCGAGGCCAGCCGCGAGACGTCGGTCGACGAGGTCAACGAGATCGTCCGGGCTGCCGCCGACGGGCGCTACCTGCGCTACTCCACCGACCCGCTGGTCTCGACCGACATCGTCACCGACCCGGCGTCCTGCATCTTCGACGCGCCCCTCACCAAGGTGATCGGCAACCAGGTCAAGGTGCTCGGCTGGTACGACAACGAGTGGGGCTACTCCAACCGCCTCGCCGACCTGATCACCCACGTCGGCACGTCGCTCTGACCGATGGCCGAGTCCTCCGCTGGCATCGAGTCCCTCGGTGACCTGAGAGGCAAGCGCGTCCTGGTCCGCTCGGACCTGAACGTGCCCCTCGACGGCACCACCATCACCGACGACGGCCGGATCCGCGCGAGCGTCCCGACCATCACGCAGCTGTCCGACGCGGGCGCCCGGGTGGTCGTGACCGCCCACCTGGGCCGCCCCAAGGGCGCGCCAGACCCGGCGTACTCGCTGGAGCCGGTCGCCGGTCGGCTGTCCGAGCTCCTCGGGCGGCCGGTGGCGTTCGCGACCGACACCGTCGGCGCGAGCGCCTCCGAGACCGTCGCCGGCCTGCAGGACGGCGACGTCGCCCTCCTGGAGAACGTCCGCTTCAACGACGGCGAGACCAGCAAGGACGACGAGGTCCGCGGCGCGTTCGCCGACCAGCTCGCCCAGCTGGCCGACGCCTTCGTCTCCGACGGCTTCGGCGTCGTCCACCGCAAGCAGGCGAGCGTGTACGACGTCGCGCTGCGGCTGCCGTCCGCGATGGGCGGCCTGGTGGCGGCGGAGGTCGACGTGCTGCGGCGCCTGACGGAGGAGCCCGAGCGGCCCTACGTCGTCGTGCTGGGCGGGTCGAAGGTCTCCGACAAGCTCGGTGTCATCGACAACCTCATCGACAAGGCCGACAAGCTGCTCATCGGCGGCGGCATGGTCTTCACCTTCCTCAAGGCCCAGGGCCACGAGGTCGGCAAGAGCCTGCTCGAGGCCGACCAGCTCGACACCTGCAACCGCTACCTCAGCGAGGCGGCGGACCGCGGTGTCGAGATCGTGCTGCCCACCGACGTCGTGGTCGACACGGCGTTCCCGTCGGGCGACCGCGAGCCGCAGCCGTCCGTCGTACCCGCCTCGGAGATCCCGGCCGACGCCCTCGGGCTCGACATCGGGCCGGAGTCGGCGGCCGCCTTCGCGGCGGCGCTGGCCGACGCCAGGACGGTCTTCTGGAACGGCCCGATGGGCGTGTTCGAGACCGACGCCTTCGCCGGCGGCACCCGTGCCGTCGCGCAGGCGCTGACCGAGATCGACGGCCTGTCGGTCGTCGGCGGGGGCGACTCCGCCGCGGCCGTGCGCCAGCTCGGCTTCGACGAGGCCGCGTTCGGCCACATCTCCACCGGCGGTGGCGCGTCGCTGGAGTTCCTGGAGGGCAAGGAGCTCCCGGGCATCGCCGTACTCGAGAGGGGCTGACCGTGGCCGAGAAGACGAACCGCACGCCGCTGATGGCGGGCAACTGGAAGATGAACCTCAACCACCAGGAAGCGGTGGTGACGGTCCAGAAGCTCGCCTGGACGCTGTCGGACAAGCGCCACGACTTCGGCAAGGTCGAGGTCGTCGTGGTGCCGCCGTACACCGACCTGCGCTCGGTGCAGACGCTGGTCGACGGCGACCGGCTGTCGATCCGCTACGGCGCCCAGGACGTCTCCGTCCACGACAACGGCGCCTACACCGGCGAGATCTCCGCGGCCATGCTGTCCAAGCTGGGCTGCTCGTACGTCGTCGTCGGGCACAGCGAGCGCCGGATGTACCACAACGAGTCCGACGAGCTGGTCAACGCGAAGGCCCACAAGTCGCTCCACGCCGGGATGACCCCGATCGTGTGCGTCGGGGAGGGTCTCGACGTACGCCAGGCCGGCGAGCACGTGCCCTTCACGCTCACGCAGCTCGACGGCTCGCTCGACGGGTTCACCGCCGAGCAGGTCGCGGGCCTCGTGGTCGCCTACGAGCCCGTCTGGGCCATCGGCACGGGCGAGGTGGCGACCCCGGACGACGCGCAGGAGGTCTGCGCGGCGATCCGCGAGCGCGTCCGCGAGGTGCACGGCGACGGTGCGGCCGACGGCCTGCGGATCCTCTACGGCGGGTCGGTCAAGGCCGCCAACGTCGGCGGGATCATGGAGAAGGCGGACGTCGACGGATGCCTCGTCGGGGGCGCCAGCCTGCAGGTCGACGAGTTCGGCGGGATCTGCCGTTTCTACGACATGCCCGTGCTGTGAGGCGCTCACCGGTTCGCGGCGGACGTGACGTAGGCTTCCGCTCGTGATTCTTGCTTTCACCATCCTGCTCGTCCTGACGAGCGCGATCATGATCCTGCTGGTGCTCCTCCACAAGGGCCGCGGAGGCGGCCTGTCCGACATGTTCGGTGGCGGCGTGTCCAGCAGCCTGGGGGGATCGTCGGTCGCTGAGCGCAACCTCGACCGGTTCACGATCGGGGTCGGCCTCATCTGGTTTGCCTGTGTTGTCGCCCTCGGCCTGCTCATGGCCTACCAGGGCTGAGTCCCCCGAGCGTTTCTGAGAAGGAGTCGTCATGGCTGGTGCTGGAAACGCGATCCGCGGTAGTCGAGTCGGGGCCGGCCCGATGGGTGAGGCCGAGCGCGGCGAGGCCGCGCCGCGGCAGGCAGTGACGTACTTCTGCAGCCACGACCACCGGTCCGTGGTGACCTTCGCGATCGAGGCCGCCGTGCCCGAGTCGTGGGACTGCCCGAAGTGCGGCCTGCCGGCGAGCCTCGACTCCGAGAACCCGCCGCCGGCCCCCAAGATCGAGCCCTACAAGACGCACCTGGCCTACGTGAAGGAGCGTCGCAGCGAGACCGAGGCGGCCGACATCCTCGACGAGGCCGTCGCCCTGCTGCGCAGCCGCCGCAAGGCCGGCGAGATCATCTTCTGACCGACCGGTCATCTCCTCGCGCTAGGCATCGCCGAGCGGGCACTTCCTCGCGCTAGCAAGCGCCGAGCGGGCATCTCCTCGCGCTAGCAAGCGCCGAGCGGGCGGTGGTCCTGCCTGCGCCTGTGGATGACCCGCGACGCCCGGCGCGCCGTTCGGGCATCGTCCGAGTATGCAGCGCTTGCCGACCTGGTGCCACGACGCCGTCCTGCTGGACGGAACCGCGCCACTGCCTGTCGATCGACCGTTCACCTCGCACGAGGCCGACGCGGCCGGCGTACCCCCGAGCCTCCGGCGCAAGCTGGTCGCGAACGGTCTGTTGCGGCCGATGGTGCGCGGGGTGTTCGTCGCGACCCAGGTGCCTGACTCGCTGCGACTCCGCGTTGCTGCCGTGGCGCTGGTGACACCTCCCCACGTCGTGGTGGTCGACAGGACCGCGGCCTGGATCCATGGAGTCGATGCTCTTCCCCGCAGCGCCATCCACGAGATGCCGTCCTTGGACCTCTACAGCCGCAGCGCCAGCAGGATGAGACGCGCCGGTGTGAGCAGCGGTACACGGCACCTGACTGGAGCGGACATCGAGGATGCCGGTGGTGTGGCGGTCACGACAGCCCTTCGCACGGCTTGCGACCTGGGCAGGCTGCTGTGGAGGTACGACGCGCTTGCGGCCATTGACGGGTTCCTCCGCCTCGGCGTGGCCCGGGAGCAGCTGGTCGGTGAGATCGACAGGTTCAAGGGACACCGCGGTGTCGTGCAGCTCCGACGCCTGGCTGCGCTCGGCGATCCCGGTGCGGAGTCGCCACCGGAGAGCGCGCTCAGGCTGCACTGGCACGAGGCCGACATACCAGCCTGGCCCACGACCCAGATCTGGGTGCATGCAGATGACGGCACACCGAAGTTCCGGATCGACGTGGGCGATCCGGAGGTGCGGTTCGGCGGGGAGTACTTCGGGGAGGAGTTCCACGGCGAGGACGACGAGGCCTCGGACGAGGACCGCCTGCGATGGCTCAGGAACCGACGTGCCTGGGTCATGGAGGTGTTCACCAAGTCGGACGTCTACGGCCCGGACCTCGCGGCGGGTGATCGCCTCCATCAGGGCTACCTCGCGGCGCGGTCGACCATGGGCCTGCGGCGCCGGACGTACGTCGACCTCGGCAGGTTGTAGCGCGAGGAAGTGCCCGGTCGGCAGGTTGTAGCGCGAGGAAGTGCCCGGTCAGAGGGCGGAGGCGGCGGCCTCATCGAGCCACCAGACGGTCTCCTCACCGCGTGCGCCGCGGGCGGGGGTCTCGGTGACCGACCCGCCGGGAGCAAGCGCACGGGCGACCGCCTCGGCCTTGCCGTCGCCGCTGGCGATGAACCACACCGCGCGGCAGCGCTCCATCGCCTCGAAGGTGAGGGTGACGCGGTCGGGCGGCGGCTTGGGGGAGTCGTGGACTGCGACGGCGATCGCGTCGCGGGCCTCCAGTGCAGCGTGGCCGGGGAAGAGCGACGCGCAGTGGCCGTCGGGGCCGATGCCGAGCATCAGCACCTCGAAGAAGCCGGCGCCGTGCTGGCGCAGCGCCTGGCCGTAGGCCGCCGCGGCGTCCTCGGCGGTCGCGACCTGGTCGCTCGCGGGCACCTCGTGGACGTTGGCCGGGTCGACGGGGACGTGGTCGAGGAGCGACTCGCGGGCCTGGCGCGCGTTGCGGTCGGGGGAGTCGGCGGGCACGAAGCGCTCGTCACCCCACCAGAACACGACGCGGGACCAGTCGACCGCGGAGTCGACGGCCCGGCGGGCGAGCTCGCGGTGGAGCTCCTCGGCGATGGTGCCACCGGTGAGCCCGACCTGCGGCACCTCGCCGCGCGCCTGCGCGGCCTCGAGCCGGGCGAGCAGGGCGGAGGCGATGTCGCCGACGAGCACGTCCGCGTCGTCGTGGCGGCGGACCTCGGGCTCGTTCACTTCTTGCTCCTCAGCTTGACCAGGCGGGCGGCGACCTCGGCGTAGACGTCGTCCTCGTCGAGGCGGCGCAGCTCCTCCGCCAGCAGGGCCGGCACCTCGCGGCGCTTCAGCGCGACCGGCCGGTCGGGCCGGTTGGGCGAGGAGAACGTCGCCAGGCGGCCGTCGGCGCGGGAGATGCGGATCGGGCCTTCCTTGGTGTCCATGGTGACCTCGGTGATGCCGGGGCCGTCGGAGTTGCCGCGGGCGACCTCGACCTTGAGCCGGTCACTGAGCCAGGCCACCAGCAGGTCGGCGCTGGGGCTGATCCGCTCGGCGGTCACCTTGGCGCGGGTCACCTTGAGGGGGTGCTGGTCCAGGGCCGCGGCGAGGAGCGCGCGCCACGGCGTCAACCGGGTCCAGCTCAGGTCGGTGTTGCCGGGCGCGTAGGTGCGGCACTGGGTCAGCATGGCGGTGGACTTGCCGCGCGGGACCGCCGCGGAGTCGGTGATGCGCCGCTGCGCAAGAGCGCCGAGCGGGTCGGCCGCGACGTCGGCCGGCGCGGACGTCGGCCACCAGATGGCGACGGGGGAGTCGGGGAGCAGCAGGGGCAGCACGACGGACTCGGCGTGCTTGACCACCTCGCCCTTCAGCCGGATCACTGCGATCTCGCCTCCCCAGCCGTCGCCGCTGCCGACCTGGGCGTTGACCTGGGCGGCGCCGCGAGCGTCACCGAGGATGACGCCGAGGACCCGGGACGGGTGCTCGCGCGAGGCGCGCTTGGCCGCGGCCATCGCCTCGGCCGCGTCGTCCTCGGGGGCGACGATGACCAGGGTCATCACCATCCCCATCGCCGGGCTGCCGGCGCGGGTGCGTGAGCGGATGAACTCCGCGGCGATCTTGGACGAGCTGGTGTCGGTCAATTCGATCATCTCGGGGTCCCCTCGGTGTTGTTCGGCGGAGGAGCAGCTTGGGGTCCCCGCGAGAAAGTGGTCCGGGGGAGCGAAGCGGAGGAGGTCACTTGGTCGTGGGGTGAAGCGTTGCGGGGGAGGCGAAGAACAGCGTGGCGTGAGGTCATCAGGGCCTCCTCCAGGTGCGGCCGTCGCGCGCAAGCATCTTGTCGGCCGACTCAGGACCCCAGGTGCCGGAGTCGTACTGGTCCGGCTTGCCCTTGCGGGCCCAGAACTCGATCACGGGATCGAGGATCTTCCACGAGAGCTCGACCTCCTCGTGCCGCGGGAACAGCGGTGGGTCGCCGAGCAGGACGTCGAGGATGAGCCGTTCGTACGCCTCGGCGCTGGCCTCGGTGAAGGAGCCGCCGTAGGCGAAGTCCATGTTGACGTCGCGGATCTCCATCGCGGTGCCGGGCACCTTCGACCCGAAGCGCAGTGTCATGCCCTCGTCGGGCTGCACGCGGATGACCAGGGCGTTGTGCGTCAGGTCCTCGGTCGCGGTCTGCGCGAACGGCAGGTGTGGCGCGCGCTTGAAGACGATGGCGACCTCGGTGACGCGCCTCCCCAGCCGCTTGCCGGTCCGGAGGTAGAACGGCACCCCGGCCCAGCGGCGGGTCTCCACGTTGACGGTGATCGCGGCGAAGGTCTCGGTCGTGGAGGTCTTCCTGATGCCCTCCTCCTCCAGGAAGCCCTGGACCTTCTCGCCCCCGGCCCACCCGGCGGCGTACTGGCCCCGGGCGGTGGTGAGGTCGAGACGCGCCGGCAGCGTGGCCGACTTGAGCACCTTCTGCTTCTCGATGCGCAGGCTCCTGGCGTCGAACGCGATGGGCTCCTCCATCGCGACGAGCGCCATCAGCTGCAGCAGGTGGTTCTGGATGACGTCGCGCGCCGCCCCGATACCGTCGTAGTAGCCCGCGCGGCCGCCGATGCCGATGTCCTCGGCCATCGTGATCTGCACGTGGTCGACGTAGTTGGCGTTCCAGATCGGCTCGAACATGTTGTTGGCGAACCGCATCGCCAGGATGTTCTGGACCGTCTCCTTGCCGAGGTAGTGGTCGATCCGGAAGACCGACCCGGAGGGGAAGACGCCGTCGAGGGTGCGGTTGAGCTCGCGCGCCGACTCGAGGTCGTGGCCGAACGGCTTCTCCACGACCACGCGGCGCCACTGCTCGGGTCCGGGGTCGGCGAGGCCGTGCTCCTTGAGCTGGCCCACGACGGTGCCGAAGAAGGCGGGCGGGATCGCGAGGTAGAAGGCCATGTTGCCGCCGGTGCCGCGCAGCTGGTCGAGCTCCTCGACGGTACGGCGCAGGTGTTCGAAGGCAGCATCGTCGTCGAAGTCGCCCGAGACGAAGCGGAAGCCCTCGGACAGCTGCTTCCAGACCTCCTCGCGGAACGGCGTACGAGCGTGCTCCTTGACCGCGTCGTGCACGATCTGTGCGAAGTCCTGGTCGGCCCAGTCGCGCCGGGCGAAGCCGACGAGGCTGAAGCCCGGCGGCAGCAGGCCGCGGTTGGCGAGGTCGTAGATCGCGGGCATGACCTTCTTGCGCGACAGGTCACCCGTCACGCCGAAGAGGACCATGCCGCAGGGGCCGGCGATCCGCGGCAACCGGCGGTCCTGCGGGTCGCGCAGCGGGTTGGTGTGGGTCATGCGGGGTCCCCAAGTCGTTGTTCGGAGGAGCGGAGCGGGGGAGAGGAACGTCGTGGGGTGCTCATCGTCGTCGGTTCTCCTGGTAGTAGCGGATCAGCGACTGCGTGGAGGGGTCCTGCTCGGCGGCCACGGACGCGTCTCCCGAGATCGCCGGCCGCAGCTCCTGGGCGAGCTGCTTGCCGAGCTCGACGCCCCACTGGTCGAAGCTGTCGATGCCCCACACGGCGCCCTGGACGAAGGTGATGTGCTCGTAGAGGGCGATGAGCTGGCCGAGCACGGACGGCGTGAGCGCCGCCGCCATGATCGACGTCGTCGGGCGGTTGCCCGGGAAGGTGCGCGCCGACACCAGCTCCTCGGCGACACCCTCCGCGCGGACCTCGTCGGCGCTCTTGCCGGAGGCGAGCGCCTTGGTCTGCGCGAGGAAGTTGGCCAGCAGCAGCTCGTGGACGTCGGTCTCGCCGTCGTCGGTGCGGTCGACGAGCTCGTACGACGGTCGCGCGAAGGCGATGAAGTCGGCCGGCACGAGTCGGGTGCCCTGGTGGATGAGCTGGTAGAAGGCGTGCTGGCCGTTGGTGCCGGGCTCGCCCCAGAAGACCTCGCCCGTGTCGTAGTCGACGGCCGAGCCGTCCCACCGCACGCCCTTGCCGTTGGACTCCATCGTCAGCTGCTGGAGGTAGGCGGGGAAGCGGTGCAGCAGCTGTGCGTAGGGGAGCACGGCATGGGTGTGGGCACCGAGGAAGTTGGTGTACCAGACGTTGAGCAGTCCCATCCGGAGCGGCACGTTGGACTCCGGCGGCGCGGTGCGGAAGTGCTCGTCCATCGCGTGGAACCCGGCGAGCAGCTCGGCGAAGCGCTCCGGCCCGACGGCCACGACGAGCGACAGCCCGATCGCGGAGTCCATCGAGTAGCGCCCGCCGACCCAGTCCCAGAAGCCGAACGCGTTGTCGGGGTCGATCCCGAAGTCGGCCACCTTGTCGAGCGCCGTGGACACGGCGACGAAGTGCTGCGCGACCGCGGCCGCCTCGTCGGTGCCCGACGGCAGGTGCTGGAGGAGCCAGGCCCGGCACAGCCGGGCGTTGGTCAGCGTCTCGAGGGTGCCGAAGGTCTTGCTGGAGACGATGAACAGCGTCGTCTCCGGGTCGAGGTCGGACAGCGCCTGCCCGGCATCGGTGGGGTCGATGTTGCTGATGAAGCGGCACGACAGCCCGTCCTGGCGGTAGGGCTCGAGCGCCTCGTAGGCCATCACGGGCCCGAGGTCGGACCCGCCGATGCCGATGTTGACGACCGTCTCGATCCRCTTGCCGGTCACGCCGGTCCACTCACCCGACCGGACGCGCTCGGCGAAGGCGTACACCCGCTCGAGCACCTCGTGGACGTCGGCCACGACGTCCTGGCCGTCGACGCTCAGCGACGCGTCGGCCGGCAGCCGGAGCGCGGTGTGGAGCACTGCGCGGTCCTCGGTGACGTTGATGTGCTCGCCCGCCAGCATCGCGTCGCGACGCCCGGTCACGCCGACCTCGTCGGCGAGCGCGAGCAGCGCCGCCTCCACGCCACCGTCGAGGAGGTTCTTCGACAGGTCGACGTGGAGGTCGGCGGCGGGGAGGCTCTGGCGGTCGACCCACTCCGGCGTCAGCGTGGCGCGCAGGTCGGGCTGGTACGACGCCGCGAGCTCGGCGAGCCGTGCCCACGCCACCGTCGTGGTGGGGTCGACCGCGTCACTCATGCGCGAGCGGCCTCGAGGGACTTCGCGAGCGTCGTCTGCAGCTCGTCCCAGGCGACGACGAACTTGTCGACGCCCTCCTTGATGAGCACCTCGATCACGTCGTCGTAGTCGATGCCGGCATCCTCGAGCGCCTTCATGTGGGCGGCGGCGTCGTCGTAGAACGGACGGATGCGGTCGCCGCGGACCTCGCCGTGGTCGGCGACGGCCTCGAGGGTCTTCTCGGGCATCGTGTTGACGGTGTCCTCGACGACCAGGTCGACGACGTACATCGTGTCGTCGTAGTCGGGGTTCTTGACCCCGGTCGACGCCCACAGCGGGCGCTGCTTGCGAGCGCCCTTGGCCTCGAGCGCGGCCCAACGGTCGCCGCTGAAGAACTCCTCGAACATCTGGAAGGCCAGCCGGGCGTTGGCCACGCCGGCCTTGCCGCGCAGGGACGGGTCGGTGCCCGGTCCCTCCGTGGTCGCCTCGAGCCGCTTGTCGATCTCGGAGTCGACGCGTGAGACGAAGAAGGACGCCACCGAGTGGATGTCGGCGAGCTCGTGGCCGTTGTCGGCGGCCTGCTCGAGGCCCGAGACGTAGGCCTCCATGACGTTGCGGTACTGCTCGAGGCCGAAGATCAGCGTCACGTTGACCGAGATGCCGGCGGCGATGGTCTCCGTGATGGCCGGCCAGCCCTCCTTCGTGCCGGGGATCTTGATGAGGAGGTTGGGCTGGTCGACGATCCGCCAGAGCTCGGCGGCCTCCTTGACGGTCTCGCCGGTGTCGTGGGCGAAGCCGGGGGACACCTCGATGGAGACGCGGCCGTCGACACCGTCGGTGGCGTCGAAGACCGGGCGCATCACCTTGCAGGCGTCGCGCACGTCGTCGGTGGTGATGACCTGCGTGGCCTTGTCGACGTCGGCGCCCGCGGCGGCGAGCTCGCGCACCTGCGGGTCGTAGCGCTCACCGTCGGCCAGCGCGGCCTGGAAGATGGCCGGGTTGGACGTGACGCCCACGACGTGGCTGTTCTTCACCAGGTCGGCCAGGTTGCCGGTCTCCAGCCGCTCGCGGGAGAGGTCGTCGAGCCAGATGGACACCCCGGCGTCGGCCAGGGCCTTGAGACGGTCGTTCATGCGGTGCCTCCAGATGTTCGGTGGGGACTGGCGGGTGAGCCCAGTCGGTCAGGTCAGTCGGTCAGGGTGCGCAGGCTGTCGCGGGCGGCGTTGGCCACCGCCTCGCCGGTGATGTCGAACTCCTCGTAGATCCGCGCGAAGTCGGCCGAGGCGCCGTAGTGGTCGATGGACACGATGCGGCCGTGGTCGCCGACGTACTCGCGCCACCCCTGCTTGACGCCCGCCTCGACCGAGACGCGCGCCTTGACGGTGGGCGGCAGGACGGTCTCGCGGTAGGCCTCCTCCTGCTCCTCGAACCACTCGAGGCAGGGGAACGACACCACGCGGGCGCGGATGCCGTCGGCGGCGAGGAGCTCGCGGGCGGCGACCGCCACCTGCACCTCGGAGCCGGTGCCCATGAGGATCACGTCGGGCTCGCCGTCACGGTCCTCGATGGCCGGGGCGTCGATGAGGACGTAGCCGCCGCGGTGCACGTTGGACGTGTCGCTGTAGCCGTCCTCGCCGCGCGGGAAGACCGGGACGTTCTGGCGGGTCAGAGCGATGCCGGCGGGGTGGTCGGTGCGCGCGAGGACGGCGTGCCACGCGGCGGCCGTCTCGTTGGCGTCCGCCGGGCGTACGACGTCGAGGCCGGGGATGGCACGCAGGGCCGCGAGGTGCTCGATCGGCTGGTGCGTCGGGCCGTCCTCACCCAGGCCGATGGAGTCGTGGGTCCACACGTAGGTGACCGGCAGGCCCATCAGCGCCGCCAGCCGGACCGACCCGCGCATGTAGTCGCTGAAGGTGAGGAACGTGCCGCCGAAGACGCGCGTGCCGCCGTGGAGCGCGATGCCGTTGAGGATGCCGCCCATGCCGTGCTCGCGGATGCCGAAGTGCAGCACGCGGCCCGCGAGCGGGTCGCCGGTCCACTGGTCGGTCGAGCGGCTCTCCGGGATGAAGGACGAGGCGTCCTCGATGGTGGTGTTGTTGGACTCGGCGAGGTCGGCCGAGCCACCCCACAGCTCGGGCATCACGCCGGCGACGGCGTTGATCACCGCGCCGGACGCCTTGCGGGTCGCCACGCCCTTGGGGTCGGCGTCGAAGGTCGGGAGCGCGTCCGCGAGGCCGACGGGCAGCGCGCGGGTCTGCATGCGCTCGAAGGTCTCGACGACGTCCTTGGACGCTGAGCCCTTCCACGCGTCGAAGCGCTCCTGCCACGCGGCCTGCTGCTCCTTGCCGCGCGCGACGAGGGAGCGGGTGCGCTCGATCACGTCGGTCGGCACCTCGAAGTGCTGCTCGGGGTCGAAGCCGAGGATCTCCTTGGTGGCGGCCACCTCCTCCTCGCCGAGGGCGGAGCCGTGGGACTTGCCGGTGCCCTGCGCGTTGGGCGCGGGCCAGGCGATGACCGTGTGCAGGACGATGAGGCTGGGCAGGTCGGTGACCTCGTCGGCGGCGCGGACGGCGGCGTAGAGCTCGGGGACGTCCTCGACGTAGTCCGTGCCCTCGTTGGTCCAGTCGACGTGCTGGACGTGCCAGCCGTAGGCCTCGTAGCGGGCGCCGACGTCCTCGGTGAACGCGACGTTGGTGTCGCCCTCGATCGAGATCTGGTTGGCGTCGTAGATCAGGGTGAGGTTGCCGAGCTGCTGGGTGCCGGCGATGGAGGAGGCCTCGGAGCTGACGCCCTCCTGCAGGTCACCGTCGGAGCAGAGCGCGTAGACGTGGTGGGTGAACGGCGAGTCGCCCTCGGCCGTGCCGGGGTCGAGCAGACCCCGCTCGCGGCGGGCCGCCATGGCCATGCCGACGGCGTTGGCGACACCCTGGCCGAGCGGACCGGTGGTGGTCTCCACACCCGCCGTGTGCCCGTACTCGGGGTGACCCGGCGTCTTGCTGCCCCACGTGCGAAGGGACCGCAGGTCCTCGATCTCGAGGCCCCACCCGCCGAGGAAGAGCTGGGTGTAGAGGGTGATGGAGCTGTGGCCGCAGGACAGCACGAAGCGGTCGCGACCGGTCCAGTGCGGGTCGGCGGGGTTGTGCCGCATCACCTTCTGGAACAGCAGGTACGCCGCCGGCGCGAGGCTCATGGCCGTGCCGGGGTGGCCGTTGCCGACCTTCTGGACCGCGTCCATCGCCAGGACCCGGGAGGTGTCCACGGCCCGGCGGTCGATGTCGTCCCACTCGAGGGTGGCGGGCAGGGCGGACTTCTTGGTCAACGCAGTTCCTCTCGATGGAGTGCAACCGGGTGCAGTCAGGATCACAGCCCAGCAGGGGTGGCCTCGACTACGACCCTATCGTCGTGGCCGAGTAGACTCGACCGGGCCCGAGGGTCGTCCCGGACGCCGGAACAGCTGGCCGTTCATCCTTCGGTTCCCTTGCTGTCCGCGTCCCATCCGCCCCCGTCCTCCCGAGGTTCTCCACCGTGTCCCACGCCGGCCCGAACGCAGCCGCGTCCGCCCGGCCGTCGACCGGTGACCCGGGCGTCGATACCGACGCCCCGAAGTCCTGGCGCGACGTGGTCGCCGCCTACGTCGGGCTGACCAAGCCACGTGTGATCGAGCTGCTCCTCCTGACGACGGTGCCGGTGATGTTCTTCGCCGAGCGTGGCATCCCGCCGCTGGGGCTGGTCGCCGCGACCGTCGTCGGTGGCGCGCTGTCGGCGGGCTCCGCCTCGGCCTACAACTGCATCTACGACCGCGACATCGACGAGCAGATGCGGCGTACGCGACGCCGGGCGCTGCCCCGTCACATCGTCTCGCCGGTCTCTGCCCTCGTCTTCGCGACGGTGCTGGCCGTGCTGTCGACGGTGGTCCTGGCGCTGTGGGTCAACTGGCTCTCGGCCGCGCTGTCGGTGCTGGCCAACGCGTTCTACGTCCTCGTCTACACGATGCTGCTCAAGCGCCGGACCACACAGAACATCGTCTGGGGCGGTCTGGCCGGCTGCTTCCCCGCGCTCATCGGCTGGACCGCGGTGACCGGCGAGCTGGCTTGGACGCCCGTCGTGCTGTTCCTGGTGGTCTTCTTCTGGACCCCGCCGCACACCTGGGCGCTCGCGCTGCGCTACCGCGAGGACTACCGCAACGTCGACGTGCCGATGCTCCCCGTGGTCAAGCCCGCGCCCGAGGTCGGACGACAGATCGTCATCTACAGCTGGGTGATGGTCGCCACGTCGATGCTGCTGTGGCCGGTCGCCGGGACGAGCCTGGTCTACCCGGTCGCCGCAGCCGTCCTGGGCGCCGTGTTCCTGGTCGAGGCCCACCGGATGTGGAAGCGCGCGAAGGGCTCCGAGACGCTGACCGACATCAACCCGATGCGGCTCTTCCACGCGTCCAACCTCTACCTCTCCCTGCTCTTCGTCGCCGTAGCACTGGATCCCCTGCTCGGTCGGTAGCGCAACTCGAAGGTCTCGTCTGGTGAATGCGAGAAACTTTAAGATCTTCTTGAGACAACGTTCCGTGTCCAGAAGCCCCGCCGCCCGTTCAATGCTCTGTAGGGGGGAGGCAGTGGGCCACCCCCCGTGGGAGCAGGGGGTAGTTCTGCATGTCTTCATCACGTGAGCGACGGCACCGGACCGCTGGGGGAGCGGCCGGACAGGGGGTTCGTCGCCCTTCGATCCACCGCGGTGTCTCGAGGCTCGTCACCCTCGTCCTGGCCGTGGGCTTCGCCGTCGTCGGCGTCGCCGGTGCGGCCAGTGCGCACCACAACACGATCAACGGTTCCGTCGTCTGCAAGACGGGCGGCGGCTGGGCCGTCACCTGGACCGTCGAGAACAGCGAGACGCGCACCGAGTCGATCACCGCGTCCAACCGGCCGGGCGTCGTCCCCGTCGGCACGCAGCTGACCTCGCGTCAGACACGCACGTTCACCGAGACCGTCACCACCAAGCCGACCTCGCCGCTGACCCTGACGCTGGCCGCGAGGTGGTCCAACGGCACCACCAACACGAGCTCCGGGTACATCCCCGTCGCCACGTTCCTCGACGGCTGCAACGTCACCACCGTGCAGCCCCCGACGATCCCGGTCATCGACGACTGCGGCCCGGGCAACGCCCGCTACGGCCAGGTCCCGTCCGGGCCCTGGAGCTCGGTCACCAACCCCAACGGCAGCGTCACGGTGACCGCCAACCCGGGCAACCAGTTCCCCGGCGGCAAGAAGAGCATCACCTATCCGGTGCCGACCGACAGCAACGTGCCGTGCCCGGTGCCGGTGCAGTTCCAGGTCACCACCGTGCCGGTCATCGACGACTGCGGGCCCGGCAACGCCCACTACGGGCAGATCCCCACGGGACCATGGACAGCCACGGTCAACCCCGACCGAAGCCTCACGGTGACCGCCGCTCCGGGCCACCAGTTCCCCAACGGGCAGACCGTCCTGACCTTCCCCGCGCCGACCGACAGCAACGAGCCGTGCCCGACCCCGCCGGTCGTGACGCCGCCGGTGGAGCCGCCGGTCGTGACGCCTCCGGTGGTCACCCCGCCCGTCGTCACCCCGCCCGAGGTGCTGCCCGCCGAGGCACGCGTCGTGTCGGCCCGCGCGCGCAAGATCGACAAGTGCGGCACCCGCGGTGACGTCTACAAGGTCGTCAAGCGGTCGGGCGTCGTCTACACGTCGAAGGGCAAGGTCCTGCGCCAGGGCGTGTGGCTGAAGGCCGGCGCCAAGCGCGTCACCGTCCGCGCCCACGCTGCGGACGCGTCCTACCGGCTGCAGGGCAAGCAGGTGTGGAAGATGACCTTCCGCACCCGTTCGTGCGCCAACGCCCCGGAGGTCGCACCCAGCACCGGAGCGCGATGACCCGCTCCCGCGCTGCCGGGATCGTCGCCTCGATGGTCCTCTGCGTGACCGCGGTGGTCGGTCAGGGTGCGGCTCACGCCGCCCCTGACCGGCTCACCATCGGTCGCACCGGCACCGACGCGGCCATCATCAAGGTGGCCGCGCGCAACGACACCCTGGCCGTCGGCAACCAGCTCCGTGGCGCCGTCTACACGTGGTCGAAGGGCGACCCGCCCTGCGACCCGACGGGCAGCACCGTCTACGCCGGCCACGCCTGGCGCGCCGGCAACGGCGTCGCCGACCGGTGGGGCTCGCTGCGCCGCGGCGACGTCATCAAGGTGGCGGGCTGCCGGTTCGAGGTCACCCGTCGGGAGTACTGGCCGGCGTCGCGGCGGATGGGGTCGCTCTACTCCGTCGCCGGGCCGGCCCGGATCGTGCTCGTCGGCTGCAAGGCCGACGACTACTCCCGCCGCACGGTGGTCTTCGCACGCAAGATCGGGCGGTCCTGATCGGGCGGTCCTGACCGCCTGGCCTACGAAGGACCGATGTGGGTGGCGGCGTGCGTCTGGGGCACGCCGTCCGCCCGCGCCTCGTCGGCGCCACGGTGGGGCAGCACCGCCAGGGCGATGCGGGCCAGGCCGGCGGCGAGGAGGCCCGCGCCGAGCATGTGGAGGGCGACGAGGCCCACCGGCAGGTCCAGCCAGTACTGCACCCAGCCCAGGACGCCCTGGAGCACCTCGATGAGCAGCACCAGCCCGGTCACGCGTGCGAGCCACGGGTGCCCGCCGCGCAGCGCCGCGACCAGCAGCACGACGGTCAGGACGACGAGGACGTACACCGACGCCGCATGGACCTGCGACACCGTCGCCGGGTCGAGGCCGTTGCGGGGCGAGTCGGTGTCGCCGGCGTGCGGACCGGCCCCGGTCACGACCGTGCCGAGGTAGAGGACCACCCAGCCCGACGCGAACGTCGCCCACGCGAGGGCGCGCGGCAGCGGCGGTGCCATCCCGCGGGTGGGACTGCGCAGCTCGTCGATCAGGGCGACGCAGACCATGATCATCGCCATCGACAGCAGGAAGTGACCGGCGACGATCCAGGGGTTGAGGTCGGTCAGCACCGTGATGCCGCCCAGCACCGCCTGCAGCGGGATGCCGAGGCCGATGACGAGTGCCAGCCGCGTCGCGCGGCGGTGCCGCGCCCCGAGCGCGGCGAGGAAGCACAGGACGGCGACCGCGGCGAGGACGAAGGTCAGCAGCCGGTTGCCGAACTCGATGGCACCGTGCAACCCCAGCTCACCGTGGGCGACGTACGACGCGTCGGTGCAGCGCGGCCACGTCGGGCACCCGAGGCCGGAGCCCGTGAGCCGGACGGCCGCGCCGGTGACCACGATGCCGATGTTGGCGACGAGGTTGGCCAGGGCGAGCGGCCAGAGGTACCGCGCGAGGCGGTCGAGCAGGGTGCGTCCCATCATTCCCACCTGAAGGTCTTGGCCGTGAGCAGTGCGCCGAGCACCGCCCAGGCGGCGAGCACGAGCAGCGATCGGCCGTCGATGTCGGCGTGCACGAGCGTGGAGCGCATGGCCTCACCGAGGGCGCCGGACGGCAGCCACTGGATCAGCCCGCCGGCGGCGCCGTACGTGCTGGTCGGCAGCACGACGCCACCACCCGCCATGAGGAGCAGGTAGACGAGGTTGGCCAGCGCGAGGGTCGCCTCGGCACGCAGCGCGCCGGCGACGAGGAGCCCGAGGGACGCGAAAGCCGCGGTGCCCAGGCCGACCGTGAGCACCAGGCCGATCACGGTGGTCGGCGGGCTGGCCAGCGAGGGCTCCCAGCCCAGGGCCAGTGCGACGGCCACGAGCACCACCAGCTGCAGGGCGACGACGTTGAGCAGCGCCAGCACCTTGCCCAGGAGCAGGCCGTGGCGGGGGAGGGGCGAGGAGCCGAGCAGCTTGATCACGCCGTAGCGGCGCTCGAAGCCGGTGGCGATGGCCACCGACGTGAACGCGGTCGACATCACGGCGAGGGCCAGCACACCCGGGGTGAGGAGGTCGACCGGCGCGTGCCCCTCGAAGGTGCTGCCGAGGCGGCCGGCCGCGGCGACACCTCCTGCGAGCACGATCACCGGGATCACGATCGCGAGCAGCAGCTGCTCGCCGTTGCGCAGCATCAGCCGCGCCTCCATGCGGGCCTGCGCCAGCACCATCCGGCCGAGGCCGGCGCCTCCGGGGGCCGGGGTGAAGGTGCCGGTCGGGCGGGCGCCGGCGGGCGCGGTCCCGGCGGGAGGCGTGTTCATGAGGCCAGCTCCCGCCCGGTGAGCTCGAGGAAGACGTCCTCGAGGGTGCGCTGGCCGAGGGTGAGCGTCTGGGGGAGCACGGCGTGCTCCTCGCACCACCGTGAGACGCGGCCGAGGGTGCTGGCGTCGGCCGGACCGTGGATGAGCATGCTCACCTCGTCGAGCTGGCGCACCTCGGTGAGCGGTCCGAGCTCCCGGCGCAGCGACTCGGGAGCGCCGTCGGGGAACGGCCGGTTGACGACCAGCCGGATGGTCGCGGAGTGGCCGCCGCGGGTCAGCTCGGCCGGGGTCCCGGAGGCGATCAGCGTGCCGCGGTCGATGATGTGGATGCGATCGGCCAGGTGCTCGGCCTCGTCCATGTGGTGGGTCGTCAGCACGACCGTGACGCCGTCGGCCCGGACCTCCTCGAGCATCTCCCACGTCGTACGCCTTGCCTGGGGGTCCATGCCGGCGGTCGGCTCGTCGACGAACACCAGCTCCGGTCGCCCGACGAGCGCGATCGCCAGGCCCAGGCGCTGCTTCTGGCCGCCGGACAGCCGGCGGTAGGGGGTTCGTCCGCACTCGCCCAGGCCGAGCCGCTCGACGAGCATGGCCGTGTCGAGCGGGTGCGCGTGCAGCGAGGCCATGTGCTCCAGCATCTCCACGGCGCGTACGCCGCTCCAGGCGCCGCCGCTCTGCAGCATGACGCCGATCCGGGGGAGCAGGTCCGCTCGGTCGCGCTGCGGGTCGAGCCCGAGCACGCGGACCGTGCCGCGCTGGGCCACCCGGTAGCCCTCGCAGGTCTCGAGCGTCGTGGTCTTGCCCGCGCCGTTGGGCCCGAGCACGGCGGTGATCGATCCCCGCGCCACCTCGAGCGACAACCCGTCGACGGCCACCTTGTCGCCGTACGCCATCACCAGACCGTCGATCTGGACGGCGGGGGAGGCGGGTGGCACGCACTGATTCTAGGTGCGCCTTATCGGGGAGCGGCTGTCGGTCCCCGCGACTAGCGTGGTCGCCATGACGCGTTCCGCGATCGAGGCCGAGGGCCTCGTCAAGCACTTCGGTGACACCGTGGCCGTGGACGGGGTGTCCTTCTCCGTCCCCGAGGGCTCGGTGCTCGGCCTGCTCGGGCCCAACGGCGCCGGCAAGACCACCACCGTCCGGATGATGACCACCCTGACCCGCCCGACCGCGGGCACGGGGCGCGTCGCCGGTCACGACATCCTGACCGACCCCGCGGCCGTGCGCCGGAGCATGGGGCTGACCGGGCAGGCCGCGACCGTCGACGAGCTCCTGACGGGCCGGGAGAACCTGCGCCTGATCGGCAACCTCTACGGCCTCGACTCCTCCTACATCCGGCGCGCCAGCGACGAGCTGCTCGAGCGCTTCTCGCTCGCCGACGCCGGCGACCGGACGGCCAAGACCTACTCCGGCGGCATGCGGCGACGGCTCGACCTGGCGGTCAGCCTGATCGCGACACCGCCCGTGCTGTTCCTCGACGAGCCGACGACGGGTCTCGACCCGCGGTCGCGCGTGGAGCTGTGGGAGGTGCTGCGCGAGCTCGTCGCCGACGGGACCACCCTGCTGCTGACCACGCAATACCTCGAGGAGGCCGACCAGCTCTCCGACAACATCGTCGTGATCGATCGCGGAACGGTCATCGCCGAGGGCACCCCGCTGCAGCTGAAGGACCAGTCCGGTGCGGCCGCGCTCGTCGTGACGGTCTCCCACTCCGGGGACCTCCAGACCGCCGAGGCGCTGCTGCGCCCGCATGCCCGCGAGGTGCACGTCGACGTGGGGGCGCGCCAGCTCACGGCGCCCTCGGAGGGACTGGGCCACATGACGCGCGTGGCCGGGATCTTCGACGAGAGCGACATCGTGCTCGACGACATCGGGCTCAAGCGCCCGAGCCTCGATGACGTCTTCCTCCACCTCACCGGGCACCGTGCCGAGCAGGAGACCGACGACTCAGCCGAGGGCGACCCCGCAGGCCAGGTCGACCAGACCGCAGGAGGAATGGCCCGATGACCACGCTCGAGCGACCGGAGATCCGCACCACCGGGCTGCCGGCCCAGTCGTGGGCCATCGCCCGCCGCAACTTCCTCCACATCAGGCGCATGCCCGAGATGCTGATGGACGTCACCATCCAGCCGGTGATGTTCGTGCTGCTGTTCGCCTTCGTGTTCGGCTCGTCGATCGACGTGGCGACGCCCGCCGGCTACCGCGCGTTCCTGCTCCCGGGGATCATGGCGCAGACCGTCGCCTTCGCCTCGTTCATCGTCGCCGTCGGCCTCACCGCCGACCTCGACAAGGGCATCGTCGACCGGATGCGGTCGCTGCCGATCAACCCGGCGGCCGTGCTGGTCGGGCGCAGCATCTCGAGCCTGGTCCACGCCTCGATCGGCCTCGTCGTCATGTCGCTGACCGGCCTGCTCATCGGCTGGCGCATCCACACCGACGTGTTCCAGGCGGCCTTCGGCTACGTCCTGCTCCTCGGCTGGGGGTTCGCGATGATCTGGGTCGGCATCTGGGTCGGTTCCGCGATGCGCTCGGTCGAGGCGGTCAACGGCGTCATGTTCGCGACGATGTTCCCGCTCACCTTCCTGGCCAACACGTTCGCGCCCACCGACCAGATGCCGACCGTCCTGCGGTGGATCGCCGAGTGGAACCCGATCTCCTCGCTGACCCAGGCGGTCCGCGTGCTCTGGGGCAACGACCAGCCGCTCGCCGAGGGCGCGGCGTTCCCGATGCACCACCCGATCCCGTTCACGATCGGCTGGATCATCCTGATCACCGCCGTCGTGGCGCCGCTGGCCATCCGCACCTTCCGCGCCCGCACCGCTGACTGAGCGGCCGGCCGGCGCCCGCGGTCCACAGTGGGCCGGGTCACTTAGGCGACCCTTGCTTGAATGACCGGAAGCATTAACGACACACTGGTGTTGTGGAATTCGTGAGGACGTCGACGGCACAGCGTGAGGGCGATGCGCCCACACGCGACCGTGTGGCGCGCACGATCCTCGAGAACGGTCCCTCGACCGCCGCCGACCTGGCCCTCCGGCTCGACCTGACGCCCGCCGCCGTACGCCGTCACCTCGACCACCTCGCCGACGAGGGGGTCGTCGAGTCACGCGACCAGAAGGTCTACGGCACCCGGGGACGCGGCCGGCCCGCCAAGGTCTTCGCGCTCACCGAGACCGGGCGTGACAGCTTCGACCAGCAGTACGACGACCTCGCCGTGCAGGCCATGCGGTTCCTGGCCGAGACGCAGGGCGAGGAGGCCGTGGTCGAGTTCGCGCGGCGCCGGGTGGCCTTCGTCGGGCGCGACTACGTCGATGTCATGGCGTCCGACCCCGACCTGACGCCCGCCGAGGCGCTCGCGCGGGTGTTCACCCAGAACGGCTACGCCGCATCGGTGCGCGAGCTCCCGGTCGTGGGGGAGCAGCTGTGCCAGCAGCACTGCCCGGTCTCCCACGTCGCCCACGAGTTCCCGCAGCTCTGCGAGGCCGAGACCGAGGCGATCGCCTCCGTGCTCGGCACCCACGTCCAGCGGTTGGCGACCATCGCCCACGGCGACGGCGTGTGCACCACGTGCATCCCCCAGACCCTCAAGACGGACCCGAAGACGGTCCCGACAAAGGAGCAGGCATGACCTCCATCGAAGAACTCAACCCGGAGCTCAAGGGCATCGGCAAGTACGAGTTCGGCTGGTCCGACTCCGACACCGCCGGCGCCACAGCGAAGCGTGGTCTGAACGAGGACGTCGTGCGCGACATCTCCGGCAAGAAGTCCGAGCCGCAGTGGATGCTCGACCTGCGCCTCAAGGGCCTCAAGCTCTTCCACCGCAAGCCCATGCCCACCTGGGGCTCGGACCTGTCGACGATCGACTTCGACAACATCAAGTACTTCGTCCGCTCCAGCGAGAAGCAGGCGACGTCGTGGGAGGACCTCCCCGAGGACATCAAGAACACCTACGACAAGCTCGGCATCCCGGAGGCGGAGAAGCAGCGTCTCGTCGCCGGTGTCGCCGCGCAGTACGAGTCGGAGGTCGTCTACCACTCGATCCGCGAGGACCTCGAGGAGAAGGGCGTCATCTTCGTCGACACCGACACCGCGCTGAAGGAGCACGAGGAGCTCTTCAAGGAGTACTTCGGCACCGTCATCCCGGTCGGTGACAACAAGTTCTCCGCGCTCAACACCTCGGTGTGGTCGGGTGGCTCGTTCATCTACGTCCCCAAGGGCGTCCACGTCGACATCCCGCTGCAGGCCTACTTCCGGATCAACACCGAGAACATGGGCCAGTTCGAGCGGACGCTGATCATCGCGGACGAGGACTCCTACGTGCACTACGTGGAGGGCTGCACCGCCCCGATCTACTCATCCGACTCGCTGCACTCCGCGGTCGTGGAGATCATCGTGAAGAAGGGCGCCCGCGTCCGCTACACGACCATCCAGAACTGGTCCAACAACGTCTACAACCTCGTCACCAAGCGGGCGACCTGCGAGGCCGGCGCCACGATGGAGTGGGTCGACGGCAACATCGGCTCCAAGGTGACGATGAAGTACCCCGCGATCTACCTCATGGGCGAGCACGCCAAGGGCGAGACGCTGTCGATCGCGTTCGCCGGCGAGGGCCAGCACCAGGACGCCGGCGCCAAGATGGTGCACGCGGCGCCGCACACCTCGTCGTCCATCCTGAGCAAGTCGGTGGCGCGTGGCGGCGGTCGTACGTCGTACCGCGGGCTGATCCAGGTCAACGAGGGCGCGCACGGCTCGAAGTCCAACGTGCTGTGCGACGCGCTGCTGGTCGACCAGATCAGCCGCAGCGACACCTACCCCTACGTGGACATCCGCGAGGACGACGTGTCGATGGGCCACGAGGCCAGCGTCTCCAAGGTCTCCGACGACCAGCTGTTCTACCTCATGTCGCGCGGCATGGAGCAGGACGAGGCGATGGCGATGATCGTGCGCGGCTTCGTCGAGCCGATCGCCAAGGAGCTGCCGATGGAGTACGCCCTCGAGCTCAACCGCCTGATCGAGCTGCAGATGGAAGGCGCGGTCGGCTGACCTGCCGCCCCGCCGCCTGACCGTGGGTCGTGACGCCTCGCCCCGGCGACCGTCACGAGACCGAAACGAGAAAGTAGAGCTTTGACCGTCACCACTGATTCCGTCCGCTCCGCGCTGGAGCAGGGCCCCGAGCACGGCAAGGTGGAGAGCCACCTCCACCCGGCCGGGTCGTTCGACGTCGCCGACCACGTGGTCCCGACCGGCCGCGAGGAGATCTGGCGCTTCACGCCGCTCAAGCGGCTCAAGGGCCTGCACGCCGACGCCGAGTTCATGCGGTCCGCGACCTCGTGCACGTGGAACACCCCCGAGGGTGTCCGCATCGAGGGCGTGTCCGGCGACGAGGCCCGCGACCTGCGAGGCCTCTCCGGCCTCGTGCCCAACACCCGCTGGGCCGCGCGCGTCCTGGCCGAGGTGCCCTCGACCCTGCTGATCGACGTGCCCGCCGACACCGAGGTGTCCGAGCCGATCGTCGTCGACCTCGACGGCAAGGACGTCGCCGTGACCGAGGCCGGGCACGTCGCGATGCGGTTCGGTGCGCACAGCAAGGCGATCGTGGTGCTCAACCACACCGGCTCCTCCACCATCGCCGCGGTCGTCGAGATCGCGGTCGGTGACGGCGCCGACGTCACGGTCGTCTCGCTCCAGGACTGGGCCGACGACGCCGTCCACCTGTCGCACCACCAGGCCCGCGTCGGTCGCGACGCGACCTACAAGCACGCCGCGATCTCCTTCGGCGGCGACCTGGTGCGGATGGACGCCAACGTGACCTACGACGGTCCCGGCGGCTCGGCCGAGCTGCTCGGCCTCTACTTCGCCGACGCCGGCCAGCACATCGAGCACCGGATCTTCGCCGACCACACGGCTCCGCGCACGAAGTCCCACGCGGTCTACAAGGGCGCGCTGCAGGGCGAGAAGGCGCACACCGTCTGGGTCGGCAACGTGCTGATCCGCAAGGTCGCCGAGGGCATCGAGACCTACGAGGAGAACCGCAACCTCGTCCTCACCGACGGCTGCCGGGCCGACTCGATCCCCAACCTGGAGATCGAGACGGGGGAGATCGAGGGTGCCGGGCACGCCTCCGCCACCGCGCGCTTCGACGACGAGCAGCTGTTCTACCTCCAGTCGCGCGGCGTGTCCGAGCAGGAGGCGCAGCGGCTGGTGGTGCACGGCTTCTTCAACGACCTCATCCGCCAGGTCGGCGTCCCCTCCATCGAGGACCGCCTCCTCACCACGGTCGAGGCCGAGCTCGCCAAGAACGTCCTCAAGGACCTCGGCTCGCTCGCCGCCTTCGGGTCGGACGACTGATGGCGTTCGAGCGCGCCTGCGCACTCGACGAGGTCAGGACCGACCAGGGCCTCGCCGTGACCCTCGGCCGCTACGAGATCGTCGTCGCCCGCAACGGCGACGAGGTCTTCGCGCTGGAGAACGAGTGCAGCCACGCCGCCGTCGCCCTCAGCGAGGGCGAGGTCGGCGACTGCCAGATCGAGTGCTGGCTGCACGGGTCGATGTTCGACCTCCGCACCGGCAAGCCCACCAACCTCCCCGCGACCGAGCCGGTCGCCACCTTCCCCATCGAGGTACGCGGCACGGACGTGTACGTCGACACCGAGACCACCCTGAACGGAGTCACCCCCTCATGAGCAAGCTCGTCATCACCGACCTCCACGTCACCGTCGACACCGAGGACGGACCCAAGGAGATCCTCAAGGGCGTCACCCTCACCATCAAGGAGGGCGAGACCCACGCGATCATGGGGCCCAACGGCTCGGGCAAGTCCACGCTCGCCTACTCGATCGCCGGGCACCCGAAGTACACGATCACCAGCGGCTCGGTGACCCTCGACGGCCAGGACGTGCTGTCCCTCTCCGTCGACGAGCGTGCCCGCGCGGGCCTGTTCCTCGCGATGCAGTACCCGGTCGAGGTCCCGGGCGTCTCGGTGTCGAACTTCCTCCGCACCGCCAAGACCGCGATCGACGGCGAGGCCCCCAAGCTGCGCACGTGGGTCAAGGACGTCAACGGCGCACTCGAGCGGCTCAACCTCGACCCGTCCTTCGGCACGCGGAGCGTCAACGAGGGCTTCTCGGGCGGCGAGAAGAAGCGCCACGAGATCGCCCAGCTCGAGCTGCTCGACCCCAAGGTCGCGGTGCTCGACGAGACCGACTCCGGCCTCGACATCGACGCGCTGAAGATCGTCTCCGAGGGCGTCAACCGCTTCCGCGAGCGCGAGGGCAAGGGTGTCCTGCTCATCACCCACTACACCCGCATCCTGCGCTACATCGAGCCCGACTACGTCCACGTGTTCGTCGACGGCAAGGTCGCCGAGTCCGGCGGCAAGGAGCTCGCCGACCAGCTTGAGGCCGAGGGCTACGACAAGTACCTCAAGGCGAACGCCTGAGCCACCCGCCCGCACCGCCCACTTCGAAGGAGACCACGATGGAAGGGCTGCTTCCGGATCTCGACGTGATCCGCAAGGACTTCCCGATCCTCGAGCGCACGCTCGCGGGCGGAGTGCCGCTGGTCTACCTCGACAGCGCCAACACCTCGCAGAAGCCGCAGGTCGTCATCGACACGATGGTCGACCACCTCGAGCGGCACAACGCCAACGTCGCCCGCGCCATGCACCAGCTCGGCGCGGAGTCGACGGAGGCCTACGAGGCGGCGCGCGACCAGGTCACGAGCTTCCTCAACGCACCGTCGCGCAACGAGGTGATCTTCACCAAGAACGCCACCGAGGCGCTCAACCTGCTGGCTCGCACGATCGATCTCGGTCCCGGCGACAACGTCGTGATCACCGAGATGGAGCACCACTCCAACATCGTGTCGTGGCAGCTGGCCTGCGAGCGCTCGGGCGCCGAGCTGCGCTGGTTCGGGCTCACCGACGACGGCCACCTCGACCTGTCGAACGCCGACCAGCTGCTCGACGAGCACACCAAGGTCGTCGCGTTCACGTGGGTGTCCAACATGCTCGGCACGATCAACCCGGTCACCGACCTCGTCGCCCGCGCGAAGTCCGTCGGCGCCCTGTCGGTCATCGACGCCTCGCAGGCCGCGCCGCAGCTGCCGGTCGACGTCCAGGCGACCGGGTGCGACTTCCTGGTCTTCACCGGCCACAAGGTGACCGGCCCGACGGGGATCGGCGTCTTGTGGGGGCGTGAGGAGCTCCTCAACGAGCTGCCTCCCTTCCACGGCGGCGGCGAGATGATCGAGACCGTGACCATGGCGCGGTCGACGTACGCCAAGGTGCCGCACCGCTTCGAGGCCGGCACCCCGCCGATCGTCGAGGCCGTCGGCCTGGGCGCAGCGGTCGACTACCTCCGCCACATCGGTCTCGACGCGATCCACCGCCACGAGCAGGCGATCACGGCGTACGCCCTCGAGGGCCTGCAGTCCGTGCCGGGCCTCACGGTCCTCGGCCCGCTCGACGCCGCGCAGCGCGGCGGGGCGATCAGCTTCGAGCTCGCAGGTGTCCACCCGCACGACATCGCGCAGGTCCTCGACTCGCGCGGCATCGCGATCCGGGCCGGCCACCACTGCGCCAAGCCGGCGCACGCGCGCTTCGGCGTGCAGAGCTCGAGCCGGATGTCGTCCTACCTCTACACGACGCCGGCTGAGATCGACGCGCTGGTCGAGGGCCTCCACCACACCCGCAGCTACTTCAAGGTGGACGGATGAGCACCGACCTCGACGCGCTCTACCAGGAGATCATCCTGGACCACTACAAGAACCCGCACCACAAGGGCCTGCGCGACCCGTTCGAGTCCGAGGTGCACCACGTCAACCCGACCTGCGGCGACGAGGTGACGCTGCGCGTCCACCTGTCCGACGGCGTGGTCGAGGACGTGTCCTACGACTCCGTGGGCTGCTCCATCTCGCAGGCGTCGGCGTCCGTGCTGACCGACCTCGTGATCGGCAAGCCCGTCGACGAGGCGATGCAGATCCACCAGACGTTCCTCGAGCTCATGCAGGGCAAGGGACAGGTGGAGCCCGACGAGGACGTCCTCGAGGACGGCATCGCGTTCGCCGGTGTCGCCAAGTTCCCCGCGCGCGTGAAGTGCGCGCTGCTCTCCTGGATGGCGTGGAAGGACGCGACCGCCCAGGCCCAATCAGAAGGAGCCCCCTCATGACCAACCCCCAGGGCATCGACCACGGCGACCTCCCCGACGTGCCCGAGGCCGGGCAGGGCGGTGGCACGGCGACGGTGACCGTCGACGACGTGACCGAGGCGATGAAGGACGTCGTCGACCCCGAGCTCGGGATCAACGTCGTCGACCTCGGCCTCGTCTACGGCGTGCACCTCGACGAGCACAGCAACGCCGTCCTCGACATGACCCTCACCTCGGCGGCCTGCCCGCTGACCGACGTGATCACCGACCAGACCGAGTCGGCCCTCGAGGGCCTCGTCGGCGACGTCGCGATCAACTGGGTCTGGATGCCCCCGTGGGGCCCGGACAAGATCACCGACGACGGTCGCGAGCAGCTCCGGGCGCTCGGCTTCAACGTCTGAGCGGTGCGCCAGCCACATTCCGCTCGCGCGGAATGTGGCTCAGCCGCCGCCCTCCGGCGCGGCGACGTACGACACGCGTGCGAGCGGTGCCGGAGCGACCTTCTCGCCGCAGCGAATGTGGCTGACGCACCGCCCGATATTGCATGGCGGAGCAGCGGCGTCGAGGCGCACACTCCATCCGTGCTCAACCCCCACCCCACGCGCTACGCCGAGCTCAACGGCGTGCTGCACGACCTCGTGACGGGCGCCCAGGAGGCGCTCGGCGAGTCGTTCGTCGGCGCCTACCTGCAGGGGTCGTTCGCGCTCGGGGCGGGTGACCTGCACAGCGACTGCGACTTCATCGTCGTGGTGGGGGAGCGGCCCGACGCGGGGCAGGAGGCCGCGCTGCGGCGGCTCCACGCCGACCTGCCGCACCGCGACGGCTTCTGGCACGGCCACCTCGAGGGCTCGTACGCCGTCGCCGGCGACCTCGCCACCGTGGCCGGGCTGGGCCGGGAGTGGCTCTACGTCGACCACGGCTCGGACGTCATGGCGTGGTCGGAGCACTGCAACCAGCCGTGGACCCGCTGGATCCTGCGCGAGCACGGCATCACGCTCGTCGGCCCGTGCCCGGTGCAGCTGATGGAACCCGTCCCCGACGACGTGCTCCGCGAGAGCGCACGGGCGGGGCTCGCAACGCTCACCGACGACGTCCTGGGCTGGTGCCCGCCGAGCATCGCGTGGTGCCAGCGCTACCTCGTCGTCCAGGCCAGTCGCAGCCTCTTCACGATCCGCACGGGTGAGGTGGCCAGCAAGCGCGACGCGTTGCGGTGGGTGATGGTGCACGGCGATCCCGGCTGGCGACCGCTGCTGCAGCAGGTGCTCGCCGACCGCGACCTCGGTCTCGACCCGGAGGCGCCACCGCGCCCGGGTTCGATGGAGGCCGCGCGGGACTACGCGGCGTACGTCGCCGCCGTGGCCTGACTGGCTACCCTTCGGGCATGGATCCCGAGGTCGAGCCCAGCAACGTCGAGCCGTCCGAGGTCGAGTTCGACCACGAGGAGCTGCGGGTCTTCTGGGACCTCGCCCGCTTCCACGCCAAGCTCAACGCCGCACCGACCTACTTCGGGCCGACGACGCTGGAGTCCGTGCCGCCTCCGGCGTGGGCGTACGGCGAGTCGGCGGAGGAGTCCGACGCCTACGTCGAGTCGGTGCTCGCCGACGAGCAGGGGAGCACGACCGCAGCGGTGGCCGACTACGCAGGCGACCTCCCGCAGCCCGGCGTGCTCTCCATCCTCTGCGACGGCTCCGGCCGACCGCGCGCGCTCGTCGAGGTCAGCGACGTGAGCGTCACCGGCGACGACCTGACCGAGTCGTTCAAGGTCGTCTACCAGCCCTGAGCCGCCCGTCCGCGTGTGGGAGAGTCCTCGCATGGCTGAGCGGATGACCTACCTCCTCGTCGACGGGGAGAACATCGACGCCACCCTGGGCACCTCGATCCTGGGCCGGCGTCCGCGTCCCGAGGAGCGGCCGCGGTGGGACCGGCTCCTGGAGTGGGCCGAGCGGGCGTTCGACCAGGACGTCACTGGTCTGTTCTTCCTCGCGGCCACGACCGAGCTGCCCACCAGCTTCGTCCAGGCCCTGCTCGCGATCGGCTTCAAGCCGATCCCGCTCAGCGGCGAGGGCAAGATCGTCGACATCGCCATCCAGCGCACCGCTGAGGCGCTCGTCCACCGCGAGGCCGACGTGGTGCTGGTCAGCCACGACGGCGACTTCGTCGACCAGGTCTCGGCACTGTGCGACGGCAGCCGCCAGGTCGGCGTCATCGGGTTCACCGAGTTCGTGAACTCGCAGTTCCGCAACCTGCCCGGCCTGCGGATCTTCGACCTCGAGTACGACCTCGGCGCCTTCAACTCGCCGCTCCCGCGCACACGCGTGATCCCGATCGACGAGTTCGACCCGCTCGACTTCCTCTGAGGTCGGGCGTGCCGTCTGTCCTGGTCCCTGCCCCGCGCTGGGAGAGGTGGGTCGTCAACTTCGCCACCGGCCACGGCGGTGCTGACCTCACGGTCGCCGACGGCGCGCTCCGCGGGCAGGCGGTCGACGGCTCGCACTTCGCGGCCCGGCTGCCCTTCGCGAGTGCGTACGACGGCCCGCCCGAGGCTGCCGACTTCGCGGCCGCAGCCCAGGCGCCGGGGGAGTGGGGCGTGCTGCTCGTGCGCAAGGGCGGCTTCGCCGTCGCCCGGATGGGCGGCGTCGCCATCGTCGAGCACAAGATCGGCCAGCGGCACGTCCAGGGGCGCACCAAGGCCGGGGGCCAGAGCCAGCAGCGCTTCGCCCGTCGCCGCGACAACCAGGCGCGGCAGGCCTACGAGGCGGCCGCCGACCATGCGGCGCGGATCCTCGGCGTCGTACGCCTCGTGGTGGCCGGCGGTGACCACGCGGCGGTCGACGCAGTGCTGACCGACCAGCGGCTGGCGTCGGTGACGGTCGTGGACCCCTGGCTGGCGGTGCCCGACCCGCGCCGGGCGGTGCTGGACCAGGCGATCCTGGACGCGCAGTCGATCGCCGTGGACGTGACCAACGCCTGACGCACGTGGGGGCGCTGACGCCGTAGGTTGAGGTCGTGAGCAGCACCATCGAGGTCCGCGGCCTCGTCAAGACCTTCGGCAGTGCTCGTGCCCTCGACGGCCTCGACCTCGACGTCGCGCCGGGCGAGGTGCACGGCTTCCTCGGACCCAACGGAGCGGGAAAGTCCACCACCATCCGGGTGCTGCTCGGGCTGCTGCGCAGCAACGGCGGCACCGCGTCGGTGTTCGGGCGGGACCCGTGGCGCGACGCCACCGACATCCACCGACGCCTGGCCTACGTGCCCGGTGACGTCAGCGTCTGGCCCAACCTGTCCGGCGGCGAGACCATCGACCTGCTCCTGCGGATGCGTGACCTCGACCCGCGCTCGACGCGTCGCGACGACCTGCTGGAGCGGTTCGAGCTGGACCCCACGAAGAAGGGGCGTGCCTACTCCAAGGGCAACCGGCAGAAGGTCGCCCTCGTCACCGCGTTCGCCGCCCCCACCGACCTGCTGATCCTCGACGAGCCCACCTCCGGGCTGGACCCGCTGATGGAGCAGGTCTTCAACGAGTGCCTCGCCGAGCACAAGGCCGCGGGCACGACCGTCCTGCTCTCGAGCCACATCCTCAGCGAGGTCGAGCGGTTGGCGGACCGCGTGACGATCATCCGCAGCGGCCGGACGGTCGAGTCGGGGTCGCTCGAGGAGCTGCGCCACCTCCGGCGCAACCGGGTCCGGGCCGAGGTCTCGGGTCCGGTCCCCGACCTCGCGGGGCTGGACGGCGTGCACGACGTCACGGTCGACGGGCGCGTCGTCTCCGCCTCGGTCGACCCCTCCGGACTGCCGCCGCTCCTTGACGCCCTCCACCACGCCGGGGTCGTCTCGCTGACCAGCTCACCGCCCACCCTCGAGGAGCTGTTCCTCGACGCCTACCGGAGCTCGCCGTGAGCAACCGGCTGCGCGGCACCGGGCTGCTCCTGAGGTTCGCGCTGCGCCGTGACCGCATCCKGATGCCGGCGTGGGTGCTGCTGCTCACCGCGACCGTGGTGGCCAGTGCGGCGGCCACGGGTCCCCTCTACGCCACGACGGCGGAGCGGGTGGCCGCGGCCGAGGCGCTCAACGCCAGCCCCGCGATCGTGGCCCTCTACGGGCCGATCCTCGACACCTCCAGCCTCGGCGAGCTGTCGATGACCAAGATGACCGTGCTCTACGCCGCGTTCGTCGCCTTCATGTCCGTGGTCCTCGTACGCCGCCACACGCGCGTCGAGGAGGAGACCGGGCGCGCCGAGCTGGTCGGCGCGACCGCGGTGGGCGTCGACGCCCCGCTCGCGGCCGCACTCGCGGAGGCCGTGCTCGCCTCGGTCGGGCTGGGCGTGCTGGTGGCCGCGGGCAACATCGCGTCCGGGCTGCCCGCCACCGGCTCGGTGCTCTTCGCGGCGTCGTGGACCGGCATCGGCCTGGTCGGCGCGGGGATCACCGTCCTCGCGGCCCAGCTGTCGAGCAGCGCGCGCACGGTCGGCTTCGTGGCCTCCGGCGCGATCGGCGTCCTCTACCTCCTGCGCGCGATCGGCGACACGTCCGCCGGGTGGCTGTCGTGGCTGACTCCGTTCGGCTGGGGCACGCAGCTCAGCGCCTGGTCCGAGCCGCGCGCCTGGTTGCTGGTGGCCTACCCGCTGCTCGCAGGTGCGCTGACCGCGGCCGGCGTCGCGTTGCGGCGACGACGCGACCTCGGGGCCGGCCTGCTGCCGGACCGCGCCGGTCCGGCAGAGGGAGCCCCACGGCTGCGTGACGCCCTCGCCCTCGTCTGGCGCCAGCAGGGCACCGCGTTGGCCGGCTGGACGGTCGGCATCGGCGTGATCGGCGTCCTGATGGGGTCGATCGTGCCCAACATCGGCGACCTGCTCGACACCGAGACCACGCGGCCGATCATCGAGGCGATGGGCGGGGTCGGTGGGCTCCAGGACGCGCTGGTCTTCGCGCTGGCGTCGGTGATCGCCGTCGTGATCACGTGCTTCGGCATCTCCGCCGTGACGCGCGCCGCCGGCGACGAGCACGACGGCCGCACCGAGACCGTGCTCGCCACGGCCACCTCCCGCGCCGGGCTGCTGGTGGCGGTGTCGTCGGCCGCGATCCTCGGCAGCACCTGGCTCCTGCTGGTCTCCGGCGCCGCGACGGCCATCGGCTGGGGGCGCGGGCTGGGAGCGGTCGGGGCCGCGCTGGCCCAGGCGCCGGCGGTGTGGGTCGTGCTCGGCGTCGCGCTGCTGCTGCTGTCGGTGCGCAGCCGCTGGGCCGTCGCGGGCTGGGCGGTGCTCGCCGCGTTCGTCACCCTCGGGCAGGTCGGCGCCGGACTCGAGCTCCCGGGCTGGGTCCTCGGCCTCTCGCCGTTCCACCACGTGCCCAAATACCCGTCCGAGGCCTTCGACTGGCGTCCCGAGCTGCTGCTGACCGTGCTGGCAGCTGCCCTCGTGTCGCTCGCCTGGTGGCGCTACCGCGCACGTGACATCGGCTAGCGTCACGTCCATGTGGCAGCCGGAGCCGGGATGGCAGCGCCTCCCGGGCGCAGGTCCGGCCACCGTCGGCGTCTGGTCGGCCACCCACCACGGTCACAACGTCGTCGTCAAGCGGCTGCGCCGCCCCGAGCCGCAGGACGCGCCCGGCGTGCTCGTCCCGGGTGACGTCAACTACTGGCGACGTGCTGCCGACGTCGCGCTCAGCGGGGTGGTCTCCGGCGCGCCCGGCCTGCGGGAGGCGCCCGTCGTGCGCGTCGACGAGGACGACGAGGGCATCACCCTGGTCCACGAACGGGTCGAGAACGACGACCCGCCGGGGCTGTGGCTCGCCGCCTGCCTCGGACGCTTCGCCGCGGTCGACCTCGGGGAGCACCCGTGGCTGGCGCGCGACCAGCTGCGCAGCCGGCTCCGCCTCGTCGAGCGGCGCGGTGGCTGGCGCACCCTCGCCCGCACGCCCATGGCCGACATCGCCGACCACCTGTGGACGCGCCGCGAGGCGTGGCTGGACCTCTGTGACGCCCTCCCACAGGTGGCCCAGCACGGTGACCCGTCGGCCGCCAACATCCCGGGTCGGCACGAGCACGGCGCCGTCGCGATCGACTGGGCCCACCTCGGGCGGGGACCGGTTGGCGCCGACCTCGGCTACCTGTCACTGGCGACCCGCGAGGACGTCGAGCCTCTGGTGGAGGCGTACGTCGCCGCGTTGCCCGTCGGGCTCGCGAGCCCCGAGGACGTGGTGACCGGTGCGCGCGTGATGGCCGTCTACACCGCGCTGACCCGGCTCGACTGGGCGCTGGCCCGGGTCGCGGACGGCGAGGGCGCGCTGGCCGGCAAGTTCCGCCACCCGAGCGTGGCGCCGTACATCCGCTCCATGCAGCGCCAGGTCGGTCAGATCGAGGCGCTCCTCAGCGATCGCTGACCGACACGTCAGAGCGACACGTCAGAGCGAGGAGGCCGAGAAGGTGTCGCACGCCTGGAGGGTGCCCTCCTGGTAGCCGCGGGTGAACCACGCCATCCGCTGCTCCGACGAGCCGTGGGTCCAGCCCTCGGGGTCGACGCCCTGGCCGGACTTCTGCTGGATCCGGTCGTCGCCGACGGCCTTCGCCGAGTCCAGCGCCTCGGTGATGTCGCCCTCGTCGAGGTCGGTCAGGATGCCGTCACCGTCGCTGGCGTCGCGGGTCCACATGCCGGCGTAGCAGTCGGCCTGCAGCTCGAGGCGCACGGCGTCGGAGTCGGCGCCCTTCTGGGTCCGGACCTGGCCCATCGTGCCCATCAGGTTCTGGATGTGGTGGCCGTACTCGTGGCCGAGGACGTAGGGCTCGACGAAGTCGCCGCCCTGGCCGCCGAGCTGTCCCTCGAGGACGTCGGCAAAGAAGGTCGTGTCGAGGTAGATCTGCTGGTCGGGCGGGCAGTAGAACGGGCCCACCTGGGACGACGCCTGGCCACATCCCGTCTGCACGGCGCCGGCGAAGGTCTCGATGTTGGCCGGGGTGAACTCGGTGCCGGCCTGCTCGGGCAGCGTCTTCGCCCAGTACTGCTCGAGCGACAGCGCCACGGCCTTGCGGGCGCAGTCGGCGTCGGTGTTGGCGTCGGCGCCCGACTTGCAGTTGGCGTAGCGCTCGTCCCCGGTGTCGATGCCGTCCGGCTGGCCCTGTGCCTGGCCCTGCGTGCTGGTGCCGCCACCGCCCGACGACCCGAGGCCGGTGCACTGCGTGAGCACGACGAACAGGATGATGATCAGGATGCCGCCGATGCCGCCGCCGGCCCGCGTGCCGCCGGGCATGGGGATCCGCATCCCACCGCCGCCCATGCCGCCCCCGCCGCCGCCGCCCGCGTCGCGCACACGACCCTTGCTGATGTCGGCCTTCGGGTTGAACCGCATGGGAGTGCCTTTCGGGGGGTTTGCGACGACGTCGTGGAGCCTTGGCGCACACTAACCCTTGCGTCGCCGATGGGGCTCCCGCCTCCACCCCTTCGTAGGATGTCGCCCGAGATGATCACCGCCCAGAAGCTCGAGGTCAGAGCCGGCGCGCGGCTCCTCATGGAGGACGTCACCTTCCGCATCGCCGCAGGCGACAAGGTCGGCCTCGTGGGGCGCAACGGTGCCGGCAAGACGACCCTCACCCGCATCCTCGCCGGCGAGGGGACCCCGGCCGACGGCCAGGTCCTCCGCAGCGGCGAGGTCGGCTACCTGCCGCAGGACCCACGGGTCGGCGATCCCGAGGTCATCGCCCGCGACCGGATCCTGTCGGCGCGCGGCCTCGACGACGTCGTACGCCGCCTGCGTGAGGCGGAGGTCGAGATGGCCGACGAGGACCCGAAGATCCACGAGCGCGGCATGAAGCGGTGGACGCGCGCCGACGCCGAGCTCCACGCCGGTGGCGGGTACGCCGCTGAGTCCGAGGCCGCGCAGATGGCTGCCGCCCTCGGGATCGAGGAGCGCATCCTCGCCCAGCCGATCGGCACGCTGTCCGGTGGCCAGCGACGCCGCGTCGAGCTCGCCCGCATCCTGTTCTCGGGCGCGGAGATCATGCTGCTGGACGAGCCCACCAACCACCTCGACGCCGACTCGATCGTGTGGCTGCGCGACTTCCTCAAGGCGCACCGCGGCGGCTTCGTGGTCATCAGCCACGACAACGCGCTGCTCGAGGCGACGGTCAACAAGGTCTTCCACCTCGACGCCAACCGCGCCGTCATCGACGTCTACAACATGGGCTGGCACAACTACCTGACCCAGCGCGAGGACGACGAGAAGCGCCGCAAGCGCGAGCGGATGAACGCCGAGAACAAGGCCAAGGTGCTCACCGACCAGGCCAACAAGATGCGCGCCAAGGCGACCAAGGCGCAGGCTGCGCAGTCGATGCTCAAGCGCGCCGAGAAGATGATGGCCGGCATCGAGGGCGAGCGCGCGGCCGACAAGGTCGCCCGGATCGCGTTCCCCGAGCCCGCGCCCTGCGGCAAGACGCCGCTCATGGGCTCCGAGCTGTCCAAGTCGTACGGCTCGCTCGAGGTCTTCACCGCCGTCGACCTCGCGATCGACCGGGGGAGCCGCGTGGTCATCCTCGGCCTCAACGGCGCCGGCAAGACGACGATGCTGCGGATCCTCGCCGGCGTCGACCAGCCCGACACCGGTGAGGTCGTGCCGGGCTACGGCCTCAAGATGGGCTACTACGCCCAGGAGCACGAGACGCTCGACGTCAACCGCACCGTGCTGGAGAACATGCACAGCGCCGCGCCCGAGCTCACCGACACCCAGGCCCGCTCGGTGCTCGGGTCGTTCCTGTTCTCCGGCGACGACGCCCACAAGCCGGCCGGCGTGCTGTCCGGTGGCGAGAAGACCCGGCTCGCCCTCGCGATCCTCGTCGTCTCGAGCGCCAACGTGCTGCTGCTCGACGAGCCCACCAACAACCTCGACCCTGCCTCCCGCGAGGAGGTGCTCCACGCGATCCGCAGCTACACCGGCGCGATCATCCTCGTCACCCACGACGAGGGCGCGGTGCGGGCCCTCGACCCCGACCGGGTGCTGCTGCTGCCCGACGGTGACGAGGACCTGTGGAACGACGACTACGCCGACCTGGTGTCCCTCGCCTGAGGGTTACTCACGAGTAGTAACCTGCTCGGCATGACTCCCGAAGAGCTCTCCGCGGTCGGCCTCCGCCTCGACGTGGACGGCGCCGTCGCCACGATCACCCTGGACCGTCCCGAGGTGCGCAACGCGCAGACCCCGGCGATGTGGCTGGCGCTCGGCGAGCTCGGCGCCTCGCTGCCCGTCGACGTACGCGTGGTGGTGGTGACGGGGGAGGGCGACACCTTCTCGGCCGGTCTCGACCGCGCGATGCTGGACCCGGCCAACGCGGGCGAGGGCACCGTGCTGGGGCTGCTGGCGCTGAGCGACGAGGACGCCTCGGCCCGGATCGAGGAGTTCCAGCGCGGCTTCACGTGGCTGCGCGACCCGCGCTTCGTCTCCATCGCCAAGGTGCGCGGCCACGCCATCGGTGCCGGCTTCCAGCTGGCCCTGTCGTGCGACCTCCGCGTGGTCGCCGACGACGCGAAGTTCTCCATGAAGGAGTCGGCCCTCGGCCTGGTGCCCGACCTCACCGGCACCAAGCCGCTGGTCGAGCACGTCGGCTACGCCCGGGCGCTGGAGATCTGCGCCACTGCGCGCGTGGTGCCCGGGGAGGAGGCCGCGCGGATCGGCCTCGCCACGACCTGCGTGCCGGCGGCCGGGCTCGACGCCGCCGTCGCCGACCTGGCCGCCGCGCTGGTCGCGCCGATGCCGGGTGTCGTCACCGAGACCAAGACGCTCCTCCAGGGCGCAGGCGACCGCGACCTCGACGAGCAGCGGCGCCTGGAGCGGGAGGCGCAGGTACGCCGGTTCCGCGCGCTCGCCGCCGCCTTCGCGGGCTGACGCGGCACGGCGTGCGTCGCCGGGGTGGCCGGACCGGCACACTGGACACGTGACCATGGTCGTGCGGTTCCTCGCTGTCCTGATGCTCTGGTCGGTCGGGCTGGCGAGCGCGCTCATCCCGCTGCCGTTCGGCGGGACCTACGTCTCCCTGGCGCTGTCCGTCGCGCTCTGGCTGGCCGTGGCTGCCGGCTGTGTCCCCTTGGTCCGACCGCTCGGACACCGGGCGGGGACGGTCGCCGGAATGCTCACCCTGGTGCTCGCGGTGCCCGTGCTCAACTGGGTGGCGGTGGCCCCGCAGCTGTGGTTCGCGACGCACCGCGCGGCGTACGACGCTGCTGCCGCGGCCGCACCGCGAGGCGGGGACGACTACTACGGGGCAGACCTGCCGCTCGTGTGGCGGTGGGTGAGCGTCGACGGCCGCGTGGTCGAGAAGGACGGCGCCCTATTCTTCCCCCAGTGGTACGGCATCCCCGACGACGGTGGCGGCTACTTCTTCTCGCCCGGCGCTTCGCCGAGGGGCGAAGACATGGCCGGGATGATCTGCCAGCGCCCGACCAACCTGGGTGACGGCTGGTGGATGTGCGGGATGGGATGACGGGCCGGTGCCGCCGGTCTGCGGACGCGGAAGAATCCACCCGCCGCGCCGGTTGAGCGAGGTGAGAGGACGAAGGAGTGGGCATGTCGATGGGACCGGGCGCAGGTGGCCCGCCGTGGCGACACCTGCGCAGTGACCGGAGCGTCGTCGACAACAAGATCGAGCGGCGCACGCTGCGTCGGGTGCTCGGTTTCGCGCGGCCGCACCGTCGGCTGATCGAGGCGTTCCTGGCGGTGACGGTCGTCGACGCGGCGCTCGTGGTGGTGCCGCCCCTGCTGCTCAAGGCGATCATCGACGACGCCGTGAGCACGGGTGACACAGCGCTGGTCATCTGGCTCGCCGTGCTGGTGGCGGTGGTGGCCGTCGTCGACGCCGGCTTCGGGCTGATCACCGGCTGGCTGTCGAGCCGCATCGGTGAGGGTCTGATCTACGACCTCCGCACCCGCGTCTTCGCCCACGTGCAGCGGCAGTCGCTCGCCTTCTTCACCCGCACCCAGACCGGCGCGCTCGTCAGCCGCCTCAACAACGACGTCATCGGCGCGCAGCGGGCGTTCACCTCCACGCTGCAGGGCACCGTCTCCAACATCATCGCCGCGGTCGTCGTGGGCGTGACGATGATGTTCCTCAGCTGGCCGGTCACGCTGCTGTGCGTCGCGCTGTTCCCGATCCTGCTGCTCGCCTCGCGCGTGGTGGGCGACCGCCTCGCCGGCCTCTCCCGGCAGCAGATGGACGGCAACGCCGACCTCGGCAACGCCATGACCGAGCGGTTCAACGTCGGCGGCGCGATGCTACTCAAGCTCTTCGGGCGCCGCGAGGCCGAGGACGTCGCCTACGCCGAGAAGGCCGCGGTCGTGCGCGACCTCGGCATCCGGATCTCCCTGCTCACCCGCATCTTCTTCGCCGCGATGACGCTCGTGCCGGCACTGGCGACCGCGCTCGTCTACGGCATCGGCGGCTGGCTGGCCATCCGCGGGGACCTGTCCGTCGGCACCATCGTCGCCCTCGGCGTCCTGCTGACCCGGCTGCTCGGCCCGCTGCAGGGCCTCTCCAACGTCCGCATCGACGTGATGACCGCGCTCGTCAGCTTCGACCGGGTCTTCGAGGTCCTCGACCTGCCGTCCCTCATCCAGGAGAAGCCCGACGCCGTCGTCCTGGCGCCGTCGGCCTCCCGCCTCGAGTTCGACCACGTCGCGTTCACCTACCCGCGCGCCGACGAGATCTCCCTCGCCTCGCTCGAGACCGTGGCCCGCACCGAGTCGCGTGACACCGGGCAGGTGCTGCACGAGGTCACCTTCACCGCCGCGCCCGGCCAGATGGTCGCGCTCGTCGGCCCGTCGGGAGCCGGCAAGACCACGGTCACGCACCTCGTCGCCCGCCTCTACGACGTCGAGTCCGGCGCGGTGCGGGTCGGCGGCCACGACGTCCGCGACGTCACCCTCCAGTCGTTGGAGGACGTCGTCGGCTACGTCACCCAGGACGCGCACATGTTCCACGACACGATCCGCGCCAACCTGCTCTACGCCCGTCCCACGGCGTCCGAGGCCGACCTCTGGGCCGCCCTCGAGGCCGCGCAGATCGCGGCTCTGGTGCGGTCGCTGCCAGACGGCCTCGACACGGTCGTGGGCGACCGGGGCTACCGGCTCAGCGGGGGAGAGCGGCAGCGGCTCGCGATCGCCCGCCTCCTGCTCAAGGCGCCGGCCATCGTGGTGCTCGACGAGGCCACCGCCCACCTCGACAGCGAGTCGGAGGCCGCGGTCCAGCAGGCTCTCGACGCCGCGCTCGAGGGACGTACGTCGCTGGTGATCGCGCACCGGCTCTCCACCGTCCGCAACGCCGACCTCATCCTCGTCCTCGACGACGGCCGCGTCGTGCAGCAGGGCACCCACGCCGAGCTGCTCGCCGCCGGCGGGCTCTACGCCACGCTCCACGCGACCCAGTTCCGTGCGGAGCGGTCCGAGGTCGTCCCCGGCTGACCTCACGGGCTGTGGTCGTGGGTCTCGATACGCCCTCTCGCGACCTCGCAGGCTCGGTCGCGGGGCTACTCGACCTCCCTCGCCACGCCGCGAGCTCCTCCGTCGCTCGCAGCTAGGCTCCTGAGATGGACCTGCAGCTGACCGATCGAGTCTTCATCGTCACCGGCGGGGCCCGCGGGCTCGGTCGGGCGACCGCCGACGTGCTGGTGGCCGAGGGGGCCCGGGTCGTGCTGTCCGGGCGCTCGCAGGAGTCGCTCGACGAGGCCAGTGCGGCGCTCGACGAGGTCGCCGGGCGCCGGGCGGCGGTCGGCGTGGTGGCGGACAACGCAGATCGCGAGACCCCGGGGCGGCTGCTCGCAGCGGCGGACGAGGCGTTCGGCCGCGTCGACGGCGCCCTGATCAGCGTCGGCGGGCCGCCGAAGGGACCGGTCACGGGGATCTCCGACGACCAGTGGAGCGCAGCCTTCGAGTCCGTCTTCCTCGGCGCCGTACGCCTCGCACGCGAGCTCGGCACCGCGCTGCGCGAGGGGGGATCCCTGGGCCTCGTGCTGTCCTCGAGCGTGCGCGCGCCGCTGCCGGAGATGGCGATCTCCAACGGCCTGCGTCCCGGTCTCGCGATGGTTGCCAAGACCCTGGCCGACGAGCTGGGCCCGCGGGGCGTGCGGGTCAACGGGCTCCTGCCCGGCCGGATCGCCACCGAACGGGTCGCGGAGCTGGACGACTCGACCGGCGACCCGGAGGCGGCGCGCCGGGCCGCGGAGGCGTCGATCCCGCTGCGTCGCTACGGCAAGCCGCAGGAGTTCGGCGCGGTCGCCGCCTTCGTGCTGTCGCCGGCGGCGTCATTCCTGACGGGCGTGATGCTCCCGGTCGACGGCGGACTCCTCCGCGCCCTCTGAGTCGCTGCCCGATTCCGACCCTGAGTCCAGCCGCTCGCGCCACGTACGACGTCGCGGCCGGGCCGGCTCCGCCTTGCCGGTGCGCGTCGGCTCGGGTGCCGGGGCGTCCTGGTTGCCCCACGGGCCCCGGCCGCCGCGCCACTCGTCGTAGATCAGGTAGAAGAAGCCGAAGATCGCCAGGGCGCCGAAGAACCACCACTGGAGCCCGTAGAAGAAGTGCGGCCCGTTGTCGAGCTCGGGAAGCTCGACCGGTTGCAGCAGCGTCGCGGGCTCGGGCGACTCCGAGCGCAGGTCGACCCAGCCGCCGAGCACCTCGCGGTCCAGCGCCTCGCCGATGCGCGCGCTGTCGACCGCACGGGTGGACTGGTCGGTGACGTCGGTGCTGTCGCCCTCGGCGTCACGGCGTACCCAGCCGGTGACGTCGACCTCCCCGTCCGGCGGTGCGGGCACGTCGGCGGTCGTCGCTCCACGGTTGTCGGTGGCGAACCAGCCACGGTCGACCAGCAGGCTCGTGCCGTCGTCGAGCTCGAGGGGGACCACCACGTCGACGCCGGCGGCACCGTCGCGGGTGCGGTAGCGGACGACCACGGTGTCCTCGACGGCGTACGTCCCCGTGGCCTCGACGATGCGCCACTCGTCGGCCGCGGCGACCGCCCGGCCGGGGGCCAGCACGTCGGCGACGGGGTCGGCGCCGGCCTTCTCGTTGCGCTGGATGATCTCGTTGCGTTCCTGCCGGTCGGCGAGCCGGTGGAACTGCCACTCACCGAGCCGCCACGCGACCCACGCCAGGAAGACGACCACGAGCGCGAAGGCGATCCAGCGGCGTGAGACCAGGAACCGCAGCTTGTGCACCCGGCGAGGTTATCCGTCCCGTCCTGAGCATCCGGCGGGTGGTGCTGCCCCCGTCGGTAGACTTGTGATCGTGATGACACCCCTGGCGGACCGCTTCGGCCGCGTGGCCACGGACCTGCGGGTCTCGCTGACCGACCGGTGCAACCTGCGATGCAACTACTGCATGCCGGCCGAGGGCCTCGACTGGCTGCCCACCGACCAGACGCTGACCGATGACGAGGTCGTGCGGCTGATCACGATCGGCGTGGAGCGGCTCGGCGTCCGGGAGGTGCGGTTCACCGGAGGCGAGCCGCTCCTGCGCCGCGGGCTGGTCGACATCGTGGGACGTACGCACGCACTCGGTGTCGAAACCTCGCTCACCACCAACGCCCTCGGGCTCTCGCGGACCGCGCAGGCCCTCGCCGACGCCGGCCTCGACCGGATCAACGCCAGCATCGACTCGGTGCGACCGGAGACGTTCGCGACCATCACGCGCCGCGACCGCCTGAAGGACGTGGTCGCCGGCCTCGAGGCCGCCAAGGCGGCGGGGCTCGGTCCGATCAAGCTCAACGCGGTGCTGCTGCGCGGCACCAACGACGACCAGGCCGCCGAGCTGCTGCACTGGGCCGTCGAGCACCACTACGAGCTGCGCTTCATCGAGCAGATGCCCCTCGATGCCCAGCACGACTGGAGCCGCACCGAGATGGTGACCGCCGACGAGATCTACGAGCAGCTCACTGCCGAGTTCACCCTCACGCCCCACGGCGAGCCCCGCGGCAGCGCGCCGGCCGAGCTCTTCGACGTCGACGGCGGGCCGGCGACCGTCGGGATCATCGCCTCGGTCACCCGCCCGTTCTGCGGCGACTGCGACCGCGTCCGGCTCACCGCCGACGGCCAGGTCCGCAACTGCCTCTTCGCCCGCGAGGAGTCCGACCTCCGCACGGCGCTGCGCTCCGGCGCGGAGGACGAGGAGATCGCCGAGCGGTGGGTCATCGCCATGCTCGGCAAGCGTGCCGGCCACGGCATCGACGACGAGACCTTCCTCCAGCCCGACCGCCCGATGTCCGCCATCGGCGGCTAGGCCCACTGACAGCCGCAGCGGCCGCCGCCCGTCGAAGGTGGCGGCACATCGCCGATCAGCAGGTCCGGCAGCTGTGATCTGCCGCCACCTTCACGGCGTACGTCAGTCCGCGGGAGCGTGCGGGACGACGTCCTTCAGGAACCCGCGGGCACCGAGGAAGTCCGAGAGCGAGGCCCGGTGCTCGTCGCAGGCGAGCCAGGACTTGCGGCGCTCGGGGGTGTGGATCTTCGGGTTGTTCCACTGGAGGTCCCACACGGCGTCGGCCTGGCAGCCCTTGGCCGAGCAGATCTCACGGTCGAGCTCCATCGGCGTCCTTCCGCAGGGGCCTGCGCGCCGCACGGAGGCGGCCGTACACATGAGAAGTGCCGGACAGCCACGGGGGGAAGCTGTCCGGCACCTCGATGCTGACGCAGACGGGGGATGCTGCGCTCGCGTGAAGGATCATTCCATGGGACTGGGTGAAAACCAAACTTTCGACACCCCGGTGTCGTGTCGTTTTTCCTCAGTCTTCACCGTCGTGTGCCGTCAGTTCGTGGGCACCGGCGTTGGTCGGCAGGCTGAATCCGTCGTCCCGCTGGTCGTTGGCATTCGCCATGATCACCGCGAAGAGCGGAAGGAAGACGGCGGCGGCGACCAGGATCCACCGCAGGACGCCCGGACCGACCGCGACCGCGCCCACGAAGCACACCAGCCGGATCGTCATCGAGATGGCGTAGCGGCGCTGGCGCGACCGCATGTCTTCTGCGGCGCTGCTGCGAGCCGTGGTGATGCGCACGGCATCGGACTTGGCCATGCTCGAAGTCTACGCCGCTAGGCTCGCAGAACCACGGGCCGGTGACGGTCCGCGCAGCCGTCGACCAGGAGGCATCATGACCAACCGCACCTATCGCGTCACGGAGATCGTCGGCACCTCGCCCGACGGCATCGACCAGGCGATCCGCAACGGCATCGAGCGCGCCGGGCAGACCCTGCGCCACATCGACTGGTTCGAGGTCACCCAGGTCCGCGGCCAGGCCAAGGACGGGGTCGTCGAGCACTTCCAGGTCGGGATGAAGGTCGGCTTCCGTCTCGAGGACGAGTGACCGCTCGCCGCGGATCTCGAGACGTGTCGCCCAGCCCCTCGCTCCGCTCGGATCTGGGCCGAACACTCCTCGATCTCCCGCCGTGCTCGACACCCTCGCTTCGCTCGGGTGTCGCGGCGTGATTCCGGATACCCCCCGGTAATCACTAGCGTCGGGGAGCGTGAGCGAGATTCCTGGATCCAGCACCCCGACCGAGCCGCGATCGGTCCTGGTGACCGGTGGCAACCGCGGGATCGGCCGCGCGATCGCCGAGGCGTTCATCGCCCAGGGCGACAAGGTCGCGGTGACCACCCGCAACGGCGGCGCGCCCGAGGGCGCGCTGGACGTGCGCTGCGACATCACCGACGCCGACCAGGTCGAGGCAGCCTTCAAGCAGGTCGAGGAGGCGCACGGCCCGGTCGAGGTGCTCGTCGCCAACGCCGGCATCACCAAGGACACCCTGCTGCTCCGGATGAGCGAGGACGACTGGTCCTCGGTCATCGACACCAACCTCACCGGCACGTTCCGGCTGACCAAGCGCGCCGCCAAGGGCATGCTTCGCCTTCGGCGCGGCCGGATCATCCTCATCTCCTCCGTCGTCGGGCTGCTCGGCTCGGCCGGACAGGTCAACTACGCCGCCTCCAAGTCCGGGCTCGTCGGCCTGGCGCGCTCGCTGGCCCGCGAGCTCGGCAGCCGGTCGATCACCACCAACGTCGTCGCGCCGGGCTTCGTGGAGACCGACATGACCGACGTGCTCACCGACGAGCAGAAGAGCGCCATCAAGACCCAGGTCCCGCTGGGCCGCTA